>JBNGCY010000086.1:0-4514 GCA_049975505.1 Desulfuromonadaceae bacterium
TGTTGCAGAAATTCCACCACTTGCGCTAATGCCAGGCCACGGTGGCTTATGCGGTTTTTTTCCTCCACCGATAGTTGCGCGAGCGACCTGCGTTTTTCAGGGAGCCAGAACAGGGGATCGTAGCCAAAGCCGCCGTTTCCTGCCGGACTGTTCAGAATAGTTCCGCACAGCCTGCCTTCAAAGGTATGACATTCACCCGCAGGTGTGCACAAGGCCATAACACACACAAAAGCCGCACCCCGTTCCGGCTCGGGAACATCCTGAAGGCACTGGAGCAGATACGCGTTATTTTCCATATCCGTGGCTTGCGCATGGGCAAATCGCGCCGAATATACGCCGGGGCGCGCCCCGAGGGCATCCACTTCAAGACCGGAATCATCGGCCAGACACATCATTCCGCTCTGTTTCGCAATGGCACACGCTTTTTTGCACGCGTTCTGTGTGAAGGTCTCTCCATCCTCCACTGCCGGTTTCCATTCCGGATGGGAATTCAGACCCTCCACCTCGATGCCGACAATTTCCAGACGGGCTTTTATCTCATTTAATTTGCCCTGGTTCGTAGTGGCAACAATCAGGCGCATGCTACCTCCCCAGCGTCTGGTGCTGCAATTGTCTGATTTCAGCACAACCCTTAAGAGCAAGATCGCGCATGGCATCGAGTTCCGTGTTATCGAAAGGACGTGCTTCGGCGGTACCCTGCACTTCCACAAATTGACCTGAACCTGTAATTACAAAGTTCATATCCACATCAGCTTGTGAGTCTTCAGTATACGCGAGATCGAGCATCGGCACACCATCAACAATGCCGGTGCTGACTGCCGCGACCGTATCAAGCAGAGGGGTACGTGCAAGAGTACCCTGTTCAATCAGAGATGCTATTGCGAGCTCGAGAGCAACAAAGGCTCCGCTGATGGCTGCGGTACGGGTACCGCCATCGGCCTGAAGTACATCACAGTCGAGTTGTATGGTGCGTTCTCCCAGAATCTCCAGATCGATCACCGCCCGCAGGGCGCGTCCGATCAGGCGCTGTATCTCATGGGTGCGCCCGCCTATTTTACCTTTTGTCGCTTCACGCATGTTACGCGTATGGGTGGCGCGGGGCAGCATCGCGTATTCCGCGGTAACCCAGCCCCGCCCTTCCCCGCGCATAAACGGGGGTACTTTATCCTCCACTGAGGCATTACACAAAACCGTCGTCATCCCCGCACGGATCAATACGGACCCCTCGGCATAACGGGTAAAGCCTGTTTCAAAAACGAGCGGACGCAGTTCCGCTGCATGGCGTCCATCCTCACGTAAATGCTGGTGCATCAATATTCTCCCGAAAACTCTCTTGGAGGTTGTAGTTGGTAAACGCCATGTTCTCAGCGCTTACATTTCATTGATGCTTTTTGCGAAAGCATCATTTCATTTACTGTATGTTGGCGTTAAAATCCTGCATCCCCTTCAGCAATGCGGCAGCCAGATCCCTGGTTTCCTGCGTCAGGATTCTGACATCCTCTGCATTACTTAAATAACCGGTCTCTATCAGCACTGTAGGCATATTCCCCCGTGGCAGAGGTAACAACAGGGTACTGCTCACTTCGCGTACCTTGAAACCGGCTTCACGCAGAGCACTGCTTAAGCGCAGGGCCAGGGCTATGCTGCTGTCGGATCTGAACGTTGAAAGAGAATCCGAAGCCGGATCACTGCGCACATACAGATGTATCCCCTGCTGGTCAGGGGTTAATGCCGCCTGTGCATGCAGAAGCAGAAGCATATCCACGGGGTTTTCGCGCGCAACCTCCAGACGCTCGGAATTCTTCAGGGTATAATCCTCATCGCGCGCCAGATACACCGGAATACCGAGTTGCATCTTTATGCGTCGCTTCAGTTCCCGGGCCAGATCCAGGACAACATCTTTTTCCTTGATACCCTGTAACCCCATCACTCCGACATCAGCTCCGCCGTGAGCGGGATCCAGAGCTATACCGCGTAGACTCTGGCGCTCATGAGAAAACTGCTTTTGGAGCAAAAAAGTGAAAAACTGCTCCTGTTCTGTCGGGGGGGTGGATGAATCCTGATTTTTCCCTGTGAGATTGCGATAGTAAATATCGTACGGAAGCTGATCGGCTATCTGATTGTGGATAACCTGTTCGGATATCCGCAGGCGTCCATCGATAAAACGCGCCGGCTGATCGAGCATGATGTAACGCTGCCCGTATTTGAGGTACGGCCCCCCCGGATATAGCGTCGCCCGCCCCTCAGGCAGGTTGATGAAGTAGCGATGCTGCGTGGAGTGCCAGTAACCGGAGATGCCAATGGCGGGCAGAACATCATCCAGTGCCAGGTACGCCGAGCCAGCAATATTGTACACCTCTTCAATAATAAGCGGTGGCTGTCCCTGGCGCCCCAGTTCAACTTCGGCCCGTACTTCTGCACAAGTAAAGAAGGTACCCAACAAGAATAAAGCGCAGATAAAACGCATGGTATTAAAATCCCGCCACGAAAAGGAGTTGGCAATTTACAGGAGAGTGGAGGCGGCAAAGGCAGTTAAAGAAGATCCTGACCCTCGACGTCCTTGTATTCAAAAATATCCAGCAACCTGGATATCAGCTTCTGCTCCAGAGCCGCCTGTGCTTCATGCGTATCGCTCACCCCTTTTATCTGACCGCCTGCAATCATACCGTGCCCGCCGGCGGTTCCCAGACCTTCGAGCAGTCGCCTGATAACCCGACCGGCAAAAATATCTTCGCGGTCGGTACGCAATGACAGAACCTCTTCGTTTCCGATACAGCCGAGCCCCAGCACCAGGCCTACTCCTTCGGTACGCAGGAGAAAATCGGCCATTTCCGCCACTATGTCGGAATGGTCTATATCATAAAGATTAAAGACCAGGATGTCATTGTAGGTCCGTGCCGACTGAAGCGCCTTGTCAAAGCTGGCAAAATAGCTGCGCGGCACCTTGGCCTGGGCAATGTCAAACAGAATACGGTTGTTACTCAGAGATAACAGCTCCAGATACGCATAGCGATCCGGAGCGACCCACTCACGCCCCAGATCCTGGGTCTCAGAACGGATGGCGTAGAACATTGCTGTCGCCAGCCTGGTACTCAGGCGGATTTCCTGCGCCTGCAGATACTCGAACAAAATAGTGGCACAGGCACCGTATTCGGGGCGGACATCGTAGATTATATGTGCGGCAGGAGAATCATTGCGCACAGGGTGGTGGTCAATAATCACATCGAGATTCTGTTCCGAGGCCATACTGCTGTTACCCGTACCCGGCTGGGCATCCACCATGCATACCAGGTCGAAATCCGCGGGATCAAGCTGGTCAATCCGCTCGATTGGGATCTCAATTTTATCAATGAGAGTTCGATTCTCGCGCCGTCCGATTACTCCACCACATGCAATAACCGGCTTGATTCCCCGCGCCATCTCGATCAGATAACTCAGGGCATATGCACTCGCCAGAGCGTCAGGGTCGGGATTGTCATGCGTAACTATCAACACCCTGTGTTCAGGAGCGATCCGGCTCAGCAATTCATTGCTGTATTCGAGGGAGCGATCTTCATACATAACCTTAACCTCCGTACATGGTGCGGCAGCCCGGTCTGAACAAAACCGGAACGGCTTGAAGAGTTCCTGTTTCAAATACGCGCACCCTGATATGCGCCCAAAGGCGAACCGAAATATCGTAAAGTCGTTCACTTTACATCAAACTTGAGCACATTTCTACTGTATGCGCGGATGAGTTCGCTTTTTTTAAGCACCCCGATCACCTTGCGTGGAGAGTACACACTTACTACCGGAATGGTGGAAATATTTTTCCCCTTGAAAAGCTCAAAGGCTTTTTCAAGGTTGTCATCCGGGGTTATGGTTATAACATCGCGGGTCATGATCTCCGAAGCAAGAACCAGATAGGCAAGCTCGCCCATTTCACTCAGACACACCTTTAAATCGTGCATCGAAAGCATGCCCACCATCAGGTTTTCGCTGTCATGAACTACAAAGTGGGGATACTCGCTGTCCTGAGCCATTTTAACCACCTGCTCAAGGGGAAGACTCTGGCTGATA
Organism: Desulfuromonadaceae bacterium; assembly: GCA_049975505.1. Classification (GTDB taxonomy): domain Bacteria; phylum Desulfobacterota; class Desulfuromonadia; order Desulfuromonadales; family Desulfuromonadaceae; genus JAIVHC01. The sequence continues at coordinate 4,060 of JBNGCY010000086.1, forward strand.
CTTTCAAAATTATCCTCCATGTAGTCATAGACCTTCAGGGATCTGAGCAGATTCACATCTCTGCCGCGCACTATCCTCACCCCTTTGCGCACCAGTCTGGTTTCATAGATTGAGATACCGTATCCGGCCTGGACCACAGTGAGACTCGCAACACATCCGGCCATCAGGGGGAGAATTATCTCAAAATTATAGGTTAGTTCGAAGATGGTAAACATCGCGGTTATCGGTGCAAGGGTGGTACCGCTGAACATGGCGGCCATCCCCACCATGGCATACAGCGTCGCCGATGTGACCTCAACATGCTCGGGGACAAGCATCTGCACCCCCAGGCCACACAGGCTGCCGAGCAGTGAGCCCACAAAGAGCGACGGTGCGATCACTCCACCGGAAAAACCCGAACCGACGCAGCTCACGGTGGCAATAATCTTGGCGCCGAGAATCAGCACTATCGCCGC
>JBNGCY010000086.1:4614-8715 GCA_049975505.1 Desulfuromonadaceae bacterium
GGGAAGATCGCCAAGAAACTGATGCGAAACCACCGTAGCGGTTACCGCTGAAACCGCAATCTGGCTTAAATAGCCTACCTGAAAGTCTATCAGAATAATTTCTGCCGCAAACAGCATCCCGGCCATGGGAGCATTGAATGTGGCGGCAATGGCCCCGGCGGCCCCGCATGCCAGGAACACAATTTTCCACTCCTGAGCCACACGCAGAAAACGTGCCACTGCCGAACCGATAGATGCACCTATATGCACCATGGGCCCTTCCCGGCCTACGGAAGCACCACAGCCGAGGGAGACCAATGTCGCAAACAGCTTGTACAGGGTTGTGCGGTGATGAATATCGCCTCCGCGCTCTACCATGGCTTCAATGACATCCGGCACTCCTGCGCCGGGGGTATCGGGGGCACGCGGATAGAGAACCAGCCCCAGAAACAGACCACCCGCAACGGGAATGCTCACCACCACATACCACGGAAGATCCTGGGCCGCAGCAACAAGATTATAGGGTGCACCCCATATCACGGTCGTACTTTCAAGCAACAAAAAGCGAAAAGCCACCGCCAGCAGGCCGGAGACCAGACCGATTATGAACGCGGCAAACAGCTGGAGTGCCAGTCTGGCGCGAACTATCCTGTGGGTTATTGTCCCCCCGCTCATGGGCAATCCTGACATGGCGCTTCGGGCGCCAGAGTGTACAGGGTTACGGCGTTAACGCCGGGCACGCCCCTGTGTCTGAGCCGCAGAAAATACACAGCCGCAGTAGTTCTGGCGATAAAAACCGAACTCACGGGAAAGCTCCACACTGCGTTTGTATCCGTTCTGTTTTTTGAAATTAGCTGCATAGAATTCAACTCCATAGCGGCGCCCCAGAGCCAGCCCCAGCCGGTTTATATGCGTATGGCGTTTATGCGGAGAGATGGAAAGGACAGTAGTGAACACAGCATATCCCCGCGCACGCGCATACTCTGCCGCGCGTTCCAAACGCAGGCGAAAACAGCGATTACATCTCCTCCCACGTTCCGGTTCCTGCTCCAGGCCTTTTATGTTCTCCATCCAATTTTTTGCATCATATTCTGCAACAACATATTTAACCCCGGCTACTTCTTTGCACCAGCGTTCGAGCTCATCCCGGCGTTTAACATACTCTGCATGGGGATGGATGTTGGGATTGTAGAAGTAGATAGTTACATCGTAGATGCCGGCAAGGCGCTCAATAACCGCAGAACTGCACGGAGCACAGCACGCATGCAGCAAAAGCCGGGGTTTGGGCGCATCTGCAAATGAAGATGAGACATCATCTGTGGATGGGGCAGAATGTGACGTTTCTCTCTGGAGTGCCATCGAAATTCCTTTCGAGCTGAACAGTTGTTGCTCAGAAGTAAGCACTATTGCTATATTGCCCGGCATGAAAGATATATTCATTGCCGATGCCCATCTGAAAAACCCTTCAGATGAAAACTATATACGCCTGCTCAGTTTTCTGAAACAGAACCGCGGCCGGATCCGCACTCTTGTTCTGCTTGGAGATATTTTCGAATTCTGGATCGGATTTCGCCACTGCGTCTACAGTGCCTATCTGCCCCTGCTCCATGAACTGTGCGCTCTGAAAAAAGCGGGAACCGACATTGTCATGGTCGAGGGCAATCACGACTTCAATGTCGGGTCTTTTTTCACCCACACCCTCGAAGCGAAAGTCATTCCAAACGGAGACTGCATAACCCTGGGCAAAACCCGGATATGGGTGGAACACGGGGATCTCATCAATCCGACCCGCACCTATCTGTGGCTGCGCAACCTGTTCCGCTCTCGTGCTCTCCGGTTTGCGGGACGTTTTCTCCATCCGGATCTGCTGTGGAGTGTGGCTGAATATCTCGGGAAATGGAGCAAACAACAGCGCCAGGGGGGGAAATCCAAAGCTGCACACTTATCCCCGCCACATAACGGCCACAGCTGGAGTATCCCGGAGGAAAAAATTATTCAGGCTGCAGCCCTGTACCATGACACCACAGGATGTTCTGCTCTGGTATGCGGGCATTTCCATAACAGCTGGGAGCATATCTCCGATACTGTCCGGATTCTGGCTGTGGGTGCGTGGGGCAACGACGGAATATATGCCGAGCACCGTGCAGGTGAGTTCAGCCTCCGCTGCTTTGCGCCTGCATCTAAAGCAGATCCTCAATCCTGATATGCTTAACGTCTCTTTCATCCCCGAGTTGCGCAAGGGTGGCCTCTTCCACATCACCTACCAGTATCAGTGCCTGTTGCTCGGGATGAAGGTACTTCTGTGCCACCCGCTGCACATCCTGCGCTGTCACTGCGCGGATATGTTCACGATAGCGGACGAGATAGTCATCCGGGTAGCCGAAAAAATCGTATTCCATAACCGTTTTAACCAGACTGTGCAAATCTTCAAAACGGAACACAAATGAATTCAGACGGCTCTGTTTAGCCAGTTCCAACTCATCCTGTGTAACCCCTTGTTCGCGCATCTGCTGCATTATAGATGTAAACAAATCCACAACTTCGCCAACACTCTCCGCCTTTGTTTCACATCCGGCAAAAAAAGCCCCCTGCAGACGGCGTCCGATGGCAAAATGGGAAAACACGGAATACGCCAGACCACGATTGGAACGGATCTCGCGCATCAGACGTGAATTAAAGCCGCCGCCACCGAGAATATAATTCATGATTTCGACTGCATATACATCAGGATTGTCGTGCTTGATGCCGCGTTCAACCAGGCGGATGGTGGTCTGGCTCAGCGGACGCTGCACCACGACAAGCGGAGCGCCGTGAGTTTCAGGCAAAGGTTCAAGTTCCGGAACATCAGCCTGCTCGCCGGGGTTATCCCAGCCTGAAAAGGCTGTCTGCAGCAGATGCACCGCTTCTGAAGCGGTTATATCTCCTGAAATCGCAACATGCATATTCCGGGGGCCGAAATGGCGCTGATGCAGCTCGACAAGATCAGCACGGCTTATATGTCTGATGCTCTGCAATGACGGCTTACGCCCCAGGGGATGGCCGGGGTACAGGTTTTCCAGCATCAGCTGCTCTGCAATGGCAGCGGGATCATCCGGACGGCGGCGTATCTGTTCCACGAGACGCTGGCGTGCTGTTTCAAGTCTTTCGGCATCAAAACCGGGATTGCGGATCAGTTGCGCAAGCAGCTCCATCCCCCGGGCAACATCCTCTTTGAGCATGGATACATGCAGCGTGGTGGTATACGGACCGGAATCCACATTCAGATTCATGGCCAGAGCATCCAGACAGGCATCAAAATCGGCGGGCGAAACAGTGCTGGTTCCTCCACTCTCCAGCGTGCGGGCAAACAACTCTGCAAGACCGGCATCGGCAGCTGTTTCCACGCTTCGCCCCACCCCGAACATCACACTGATATTGACCAGAGGTAATTCGGAATTGCGCCTGTGATACAGATTGATACCATTGTTGAGACGTTTTTTTTCCGGTATCTGCATATCCCAGTGCAAAGGAGCGAATTCAAGATCATCGGGACGCTTGGCGGGCAGGCTCTCCTGAGCCCAGCCCGCACACACACTGCAGAACAGAACCAGACCTGCAGTTAACACTGCAGCTACGGATGTAATTCCGTTCAACCCACTATTGCGCATCAGCTTCTCCATCTTCAGGGATCAAAGGGGCATGTTTCTCCGGTGGTGTCAGGGTTATCACGCTGCGGTTATCCCGGGTGAGCCATTGCCGCGCCGCGTCCTGCACCTCCCGGGCGGAAATACCGCGCAGGATTTCGTCATATTCCAGCAGATACTTCCACGACCCGGTTACAACCTCAAAATGGGTCAACATAGATGCCAGGCCCCGGTTGCTGCGCAAGTGGCGCAGGCGGTCCGCGCGCAGACGCTTACGTGCCTGCTCCAGTTCCGCGCTGCTGACTCCGTCGTGTTTAATCCGCTCCAATTCAGCATAAATCGCGTCTTCAACCTCCGCACTGGTGTGGGGATGGCGTGGGATTGCCCCTATAACAAACAGATTGGGGTAACGCGCACCGGGGGCGGTATATACCGATACTGAAACGGCCAGGCGTTTCTCCAGAACCAGACTGCGGTGCAGGCGTGCTGATGGCCCCTG
>JBNGCY010000087.1:0-8701 GCA_049975505.1 Desulfuromonadaceae bacterium
GTTGGAGCATGGCAGGATTTTGGCTGTTTTTGGGGGCTTAAGTGTTAAACTTGGGATGTGTGTTCTGCAATTGAAGCCGGAGAACCCGAATTCAAGGGGCTTAGTGCGGACGCCTGGTTTGAGTTTCTTGCCACCTTCATTTGCACCATGCACGATGCGGGGATTGTGCACCGCGATCTCTCCGTGGGCAATCTGATGCTCAAGCAGGAGGAAGATTGCAGCATCACCCCCTACCTGATCGATATCGGGCGTGCACATATCGGAGATAAGCCCCTCTCGGGGCGCAAGCGCGTGCTGGATCTGATGCGGATCTGTTACAAACTCAGCTGGCCCAACCGCGAACGCCTGATGAAATGCTACGAGCAGCAGTGGGGACAGCGCTTCCGCCCCTACTGGCGGATCATGGTAGGATATTACGACGTGAAACAAGGAGGGAAAAAATCCCTCAAAGCACGACTGAAAAAGAAAAAACGATAAGACCCAAACAAGGAGAGGCTCTCGCAAAAGTCGTCATCCTCGTGAAAACGGGGATCCAGTTTTTGGGTCAGACCCGAGATCTTCTGGATTCCCGCCTACGCGGGAATGACAGGCACTGGATTTTAGGCTTTTTGCAAGAGGCTCAGGATACTCCACTTTGGATAGCTGTCCAACAACACACATAAAAAAATCCCGCTCCTGCCGTTAGGCGGGAGCGGGATTTTTGGTTTACCCGGTACTGATTGACGCGAGCTTATGCTTCGTCGTTATGCACCTTGTAGAGCAGTTCCTTGATCTCGGCGGAAGGCTCCTCGGTCATCAGAGAGACGACAATCATGGTAATGAGTACCGCCGGAACCCCAAGCACCGCACTGGAGGTGAAAGGCACATAGTAGGCCAGGATAGAGGTCTTGGGAATCAGCATCGCGCCGAAGGTAACGGTAAGACCCACGATCATACCTGCAATCGCAGCTTCCTTGGTGGTGCGACTCCACCACAGTCCGAGAAGGAACAGCGGGAAGAAGGTATTCGCACCCAGGGAGAACGCAACCGCGGTGATCTGACCGATCAATGCCGGGGGATTCATGGCCACGATGGCGATGGATGCACCCAGGATGATGGTACCGATACGTGCAACCTTCATCTTGTTCTCTTCGGTGGCGTTCGGATTGAAAACGCGGAAGTAGATGTCATGCGCAAAGGCGGAAGAACCGGCCATCAACAGACCACCAACGGTGGAGAATGCCGCAGACACGCCACCGGCAGCGAGGAAGCCGGCGAACCACTCGGGCAGACCCGCGAGCTCCGCGGCGTTAACAACGATGGCGTCAGCTGAGATGGTGATACCTGCCACACCGGAAAGGTTGGCAAATTTAGCGAATGCGGCATATGCCGGAGCGGTCCAGTATACGAGGGCGATACAGAACAGACCCCAGACCACCTGCCAGCGGGCATCACTAACGCGGGGTACGAGGTAGAAACGCCCGATAACATGGGGCAGACCTGCGGTACCAAGCATCAGAGTGATACACAGGGCGAACCAGTGATACGCGGTGTACTTGGCAAACGGCAGGTAATAGCTCGCATCAGAGGCAGCAGCGGCAATGCCGTTGCCCCCGTGGCCGATATCCCAGATAGCAGCGCCATAACCGATCTGGGGTACAGCGGAGAAGTAGCCGAGCTTGTTGGCGATAAAGAACAGGGGCAGGAAGAAGGTGATAACGATAACCACGTACTGCACCTGCATGTTCTTGGTGGCCCCGAGCATACCGGAGATGAGAACGTAGGCCAGAACAACACCGGTACCCACGATAACGGAGATTTCGTAGTTAATACCGAAGATCCAGTTGAACATCATACCGATACCTTTGTACTGACCAACGGCGTATACAAAGGAGATCAGGATAACCACCAGGGCTGACATCAGACGTGCAGCGGTGGAGTAGTAGCGGTCGCCGACGAAGTCAGGCGCAGTGTACTTGCCATAGCGGCGGATCTGCCCGGCCATGAGCACCAGCAGCAGAACGTACCCCCCGGTCCAGCCGAGTACGTATGAAAGGGCGAAATAACCTTTCAGGTAGATAAGACCGGCCATACCCAGGTAGGAAGCGGCTGACATCCAGTTGGATGCGATCGCCATACCACCACCGAGCTGGCCGACGCCACGTCCTGCGGCCCAGTAGTCCTCGGTATCCTTCGCTTTGGAGAATACCCCGACGAGGATAAACAGGATCAGCAAACTGATCATCATAATGGCGGGGATAACACGCACTTTACCTTCGTTGAGGTTGAGGTTCTCCGCCGCGAACACATTGCTTGCCATCAGAGTAAAGAACAGAGACAAGCCTGTCTGCATAAGTCGTTTCATAATCATAGTCTTAAGTCTCCCTTCTCTATTTTGAGTGCTCAGCTTCAAGCTTGTCGATAAACTTGCAGTACCACCAGCACAGGAAGATGTACAGGATTATGCAGAACTGCGCTGAATACCAGTAATGAAAAGGGAAACCCAGGAATGTAGTTTCTGTGAGGAAACTCTTACCCGCCACCTGGGTGACAACCTCGCCGGTGTTGAGGGTTACTTCAGTTGTGACATTGGGATCGCCTACCAGTACCAGCAGAATCAGGAACCCATAGGTCGCCACACCCCAGATAATCAGAACCAGCTTCTTCATATTGACGTCTCTGGTCATGAAGTCGCCGACCGGCCTAAAAAAATTAATATTTAGATCTTTTTCCATACCCATACCTCCTTGTGGTCAAGTCTTCAGGCAACCAATCCATCCGACTTATTTATCGCAATTCCGATATAATGTTGCTCAACATTCCAAAAGTTAATAACGAAACCTCCTTTCCGTATAAAATTTAAACCCTCGTTTTATTACTTGGCTGTCCGCCAGGCTGCGGATCAGCGCGGATACCTGTTGATTATCGAATAGAGCGAGCGCCGCTTCCGTTCCCCGCTCTCTTTATGGTCTGAATAATACGCAAAAACAAAACAGATAAGGGCGCCGAGGGTAATAACTCCACCCATCATGTAGTACATCATGTCAACCATAAGTGTCACCTCAGTGCGGGAGAGAATCATCAATGCCTATCCCATAAGATAAACATCGTTCTGGTTTTAGAAAACTTATGCCATAGCGTGTTTAAACGAGTCAAGTAAAATGTTGTTATAAAATAGATGATATCGCAAAAATTATTCTATATACAAACAGATATAAGCTCCTGTTTCTTTTTTGCTTCCATCTGCAAAATCCTCTATATTCGGCAACTTATCTTAGGGAAAGCTTGCGGCATATGTTACGATTCTTTTGGATACTATAAAACGCAATATCTTTTATGTTGAATTACGTAAAAATAAATATAAATAAAACGCAAGTTGCCATTTTGAATTCAGCGCCGCCACCCTTGTCTGATACCAAGTATTGCAGGAAATACCCTGGATGCAAGGCAGCAAGAGAATTTTTCTCTTCAAAAGGGTTTTATGGCGGGGAAGAAAGGGGCGGAAACTGTGCCCAGGAGAACTAAAAAGAATGAGATATCAACGCGGCAGATCGCGGGTGCGGCGTGAAACCAGCACCAGGGTAAGCCACGAAAGAGGCAGGGCTATCAAAGCAGGGTTATTGAGGGGAAGGGGTGCTTCACTCGCAAGCAGACCATAGCGCAGATACATTTCAGGAGAGATCAGAATCAGGGTAAGAGCACTGCTCAGTCCTACCAGCATGGAGGCAATAACCCCCCTGCTGGTGGCGCCCTGCCAGAACAGGGCCATAAGGAGGGCGGGCAGATTGGTAGCCGCAGCGAGGGCAAAGGCCCACCCGGCAAGATAGGAGACATTCATCCCCTCGAAGACAATGCCGAGATACACCGCGATACAGCCCACCACCACCGCTGACATCCGCGCCGCCACAACCTTCTCCGTGGCGCTCATGTGTATTCCCATGAGGCGATCCATGATGTCGTGGGCCACCGCGCCGGATGCCGCCAGAATCAGTCCGCTCACGGTTCCCAGGACTGCGGTAAACGCCACCGCGCTTACCACGGCAAACAGCACCATACCGAAGGAACGCGCCAGCAGGGGTACCGCCATGTTGGTATCCATAATATTGAGGAACCCGCTCCCCATGGCACCAAAGCCAAGAAACAGACTCAAAACATAGAAAAATCCAATACCTGCGATAGCCACAACGGTTGACTTGCGCGCCGCCGCCTGACTGGGGACGGTGTAGTAGCGAATCAGGATGTGGGGCAGCGCTGCGGTACCACATACCAGGGCAAGCATCAGGGAAACGAAATCAAGGCGTTGCGCCAACCCTCCTTCGTTGAGGCGAAACATCCCGCCCGGCCTGAACATCTCCGCGCCGGGAACGGTTTTCTGATAAAACACCTGCACCTGACCGGTTTCAGAGAGATAGGTGGCGTGGGGCCAGATATTCACCGAACTGGCATACATGGTGCGCAAAAATTCCAGCGGCCCCAGTGCGCCGGTTGAGGGTACTGTTTTGCCGCGATGCTCAATATCCTCCATGGTTCCCACGAGAAACACCCGCCCGGAGGTTGCCGGAGCCCCGTTATACAGCAGAGTCCCGTCGTCAAGGCGCTCCAGACGCTGGGTTTCACGCAACAGCATCCCGCCTTCGTCCTTGTGCTTTATAAACCACGGGGATACCTCCCCGGCGTGCTCCACCCTGACAAAACCTTTTGCAAACGCCGGTGCAACATCCCACTGGGGAGCCAGTTCATATCCCGAAGTACGCACGAGATAGCCCGCCTCATCTTTGCTAACCTCCAGGCTCTGGAGAGGACGGTATTCGCGATACTTCATGTGTTCGGGAAGCATGATGCCGCGCTCGAGCATAAACAGGGTGAGAACCACGGAAATAACCAGAATCAGCACCCCTTTGATAAACTGCACGTATGTGGTCGCTACCATCCCCGAGGTCGCCACAATAATGGTCACAACCACACCCACAATCAGAACCCCCATATAATGGGGGATGCCGAACAGAGGCGTAACCAGAGCACCGATCCCCACCATCTGGGGGATGAGATAGAATACCGAGATCACAAGGGTACACAGGGAGGCGACAAAGCGCAGACCGCGGGAATTGAAGGTGGAATCAATCGCATCGGTGAAGGTGAAATGCCCCATACGGCGCAGAGGTTCGGCCACCATGAACAGGGCCACGATCCAGCCGGAAAGAAAACCAACCGAATACAGAAAACCATCATAGCCCAGGGTTGCGATCATGCCGCTGATGCCCAGGAACGAAGCCGCTGAGAGATAGTCGCCCACAAAGGCGATGCCGTTGACCCCCCAGTGAATCCGCCCCCCGGCAGCAAAGTATCCTGCAGGAGTGGTAACCCGGCGCACCAGTTGAATCGAGACCCCCACCACAACCGCGACCACACTCAGAAACAGGGTTACCGCAAGTTGCGATTGCTCATACAGCATTATTCATTCCCTCCCATGCGTATCAGTCAGCAGAAACCCCGGGCATCAGGTGCTTTCAGGGGTCTGAAGCAGGCGTTTTTCCGCGCGGGTGCACAACAGATGATACGCCAGCGCCATCACAACTGCAAAAATCATCATCACCACCCCGCCGATCAGCCCCAGACTAACTCCGGCACAGGGGGCTGCAGGCAGCGCGGGTGAAAACACATGCAATCCGACAAAAAGGGTATAGACTCCCAGATAGATTGCGACCATTCTCTGGCCGACGCGCCGCTTAGCCTGAATCAACTCCGGGGTGATACGTTTGATATCTGTTCTCAAGATCTCCTCCTGGGGACGGGATACAGATTTCAACTTTCTGCAACAATGCCACATCCCCGTTACACGAACGGGGTTTCCGCTTCAGATACCACATCTACGGGACAACGCAGATTTTCCAGCTTCTGTGCATCCAGATCGTGGCGTCTGATGTAATCATTTTCCAGCTCTTCAACATAAAAACGATCCAGGCCGCTGTTGTCGAGAAAATCTTCACGCAGGGCGACATTTTTTTCCGCCAGGATACGCGGAAACAGCTCCTTGAGATAGAAATTCTCTTTTTCAATATTGAGCATTACATCCCGGAACATCTGTTCCGGCAGGGAGCCATGAATAAGGTTTTTATCCTGCAATACCGCGGTGACCTCGGCCTTTAGGCTGGTGTACTGACTGCGGTGAAGATGGCGCGTATAGGTTTTATGAATCCGCTGTTTGGCCTGATGGAGAATTTCGCTGTACAACTGCTCATCCCAGGAAATCTCCTGCAGATGCTCATACAGGGTACGCACCGCCTTGCCTTCGTTCAGATCGCTACGCAGGGTTTCAACCTTGCGGCGCCCGAAAAAACCGACAAAGCGATTGCACAGCAGATCGGCAAACAGCAATTCATGCGGCAGCCGGGCATCGAGGCGCGCCAGAGTGCGGTAGCGCCGCTGCAGCTCACGGAGCATAAGCTCCTCAATGCGGACTCCCGGCATGAAGGCGATATTGTTAATCTGGGTCACACAGTATTCGTAGTGCTCCAGATAGTTCAGTACCGAAGTTAGCTGCTCAACAATGCCCACATCCGCACCGGCATACACCTTTTCATCACACTGGCGGCTCACCTCGAGGAGGATCTGATCAAAGGCGTGATCGCGGTTGATCATGGCGCGGCGCTTGTTATGCAGCAGATGGATGATATCTTCGCGCGTAATGCGGATATTGAGGTGGGAGCGCTCCTGCAACAGCCCGGAAAATATCTCGCGCGTTTCCGCAATGTAATCGCGCTGGCGCTCCACCATCTTTTCATATCCAAGACAGCGATCCAGGGGCTCAAACAGAGCCACAGGAATCTTATTGCGCAGCGCCAGGGTTTTAAGGCGATTAAGCCGTGCATTTCCCTGCGGGGTGATATTGCCGCGATGGTAGCATTCCACGAGGATATCCCGGTATTCATCTACAATGGCACGGTTGTCACGGTGGGCGTACATCTCGGCAATGCGGATACGCTCTTGCTGACTTTCTTCCACATCCAGGCGCTGGGCGAGATTTTTTATATGGGCATATTCCGCATCCGGGATGGAGCGGTATTTGAAATACAGGGTACGGAACAGATCGGCATACGCCTTGTGCTTTTTGTTGATAAGGCGTACCAGATAGAAGTGACTGCGATGTCCCAGCAGGCTGAAAAGCTCATCCACCAGACGCGCATCATCAGAATCCCCCACACGCGGGGTGCGTTTTAGCGAGCGTCCCAGCAGACCGAGAATATCCTCCTGCTGAGTCTTCAGGGCTCCGTATACCGATCCGGTAAGAAAAAAGAAACAGTTGCTGCACGCGTGCCCTTCGCTGAATATCTGATCGTAGGGAATGCGTCCGGAGGTTTCGTTGGAAAAGCGCAACTCGCCGTCGGGTTGAATCGCGGCACCGAAAAGGATCAGACGGTTCGCCACCTCTTTTTTGAGCAGATCCGCAACCGGCTGTTCCACCCCGTACATGTACTCGCAAAAGCTCCCGCCGTTGCCCCAGTGGGTAAGGCCGGTGCGATCCAGAACAATCTCGTTGCCGGGAGCGAATATACGCAGACGCTGCGCCTCGCATTCGTAAAAATGACAGCGCCCGGCATCACGAGCCGCGACTGTGACAAAATACTCGATGTTGTCGTCAATATGTCCGTGCAGACGCAGTTCCTGGTGCATGCATTCCTCACTGATGCAAATCTTCTTCCTGACTGTTCAACAGAGCCTTGTGGCACCCATTCCAAGGGACACGACTGTTTGGGATCGGGGCCGTCCATGGCCGTTCGACTGTCGCCGTCCGTGGCAACGGACGCCATTTCCATGGGTACCACTAGACCCTGGCAGTAATGGTAATAAATAGTTACTTCTCTTCAAGTCCAACATTCAGGCTCAAGCGCAGCCCGTCATACGCCAGTTCGACCCCGGCCGGAAGCCCGGCACTATGGCGGGTATAGTCAACATCGTGGCTTAAATGGGTAAGAATAATCCGGCGCGCCCCGAGGTCGAGTCCGGCCTCAATCGCGGCATAGATAGTAAAATGACTCATATGGGGACGAAAACGCAAGCCGTCAATAATCAAGACCTCAAGGTTGCGCAGCCTTGCCGCCGCTGCCGCCGGGATGCGGCTGCAGTCGGTCAGGTACGCCAGGCTTCCGAAGCGGTACCCCAGGACACTCCCGCGTCCGTGCTCCAGTTCCACCGGGACAATGCGCAGTCCGAAGAGTTCAAACGCTCCCTCCACGACATGGGGTTCGAGACGTGGACAGAACCCCTGGCCATGTGCAGGCTTGAAGGCGTAGGCAAAGGTGCGCTCCAGGCGACGCACGGTGTCCCACGAGCCATATATGTCGATATCCGCCCCGCCTCCAGCATTAAAGGGGCGCAGGTCGTCTATGCCATGGACATGGTCCGCGTGGGTGTGGGTATAGATAACCGCATCCACATGTTTCACCCCTTCGCGCAGACATTGAGCGCGCAGATCCGGGCCGGTATCCACCAATACCACGCGGCCGTTCCACTCCAGCATGATACTTGAGCGCGTGCGCTGATTGCGCCTGTCCACTGAAGTGCATACCGGACAATCGCACCCCACCACCGGAACCCCGGTGCTGGTTCCGCAACCCAAGATGGTTATTTGCAGTGTCGTTTCGGTGTGCACTTCTGTTCCTTTGCATTTATCGAGCGTCATCCACCGTAGGGGCGAAAAATTTTTCGCCCCTACCCTTGAACC
>JBNGCY010000088.1:0-8684 GCA_049975505.1 Desulfuromonadaceae bacterium
CCACTTTTTTCGCTGAGAGACAGCGGTAGTTACATATGAAATCAACACCGACAAACCAGCTTGAGCTTACTCCCCACGGTGTAGTCGTGTGTCGCGCAACAGATATGAAAGAAGCGGCACTTTTTGCGCAGTCCGAGGCGGCAGGATTGATTGCCTTATCGGGGCATAAAGCGGCAGCCGACAGCGATTTATCCGTTGCATTCTGGCGCTCTTTTATAAATATTTTCCTGCGCGAGTTGTGTCATGTTCCGGAAAATCAGGAAAACGAACTGGAAATCCATCCGCCTGAAACAGGGGAATTGGCAGGATTGATACTTACTGCTCCCCCGATGCAGGGGGCAGAGTATCTTTCTCCCGAAATCCTGTGTCAACTCTGGTTGCGCTTAAGCGCCTGGACGCGTGAGCAGGTGCAAGTAGCCGGAGGATTAGGCGCATTTCTGAAAAAACATGCTCCTCTCTGGTCGCGGGTGGGACGTGTGACTCTGCATCTGGCTGAGAACAAAGGGGATAACGAGTTTCCGTTTGCATTTATGGCAACGTATGCCTCGGGGCTCACCACGGCTGGCAAGGTACGCCAGTTACCTCTCGGGAAGGCCCTGAAAGAGTATTCCGGGACGCAGAACAAATCGGCACTAATTAAATTACTTTCCCCTCTTCACAGTGCAGCCGGACAGAACCTCCTGATAGCTGATCTGCTGGAGAGCGGAGATATATTTTACCCCCTCGCGTGGACCGCTGCTGAGGCTTATGCATTTCTACAGGGGATACCGACCTGTGAGGATGCGGGTCTGTTGGTGCGTTTGCCTGACTGGTGGAAAAAGAGAAGCCGCCCGCAGGTGGCTGCCACTATCGGTGAAGAGAAAAAGAGTACCCTGGGGATAGAGACCATGCTCGATTTCCATCTGGATGTCGTGGTCGATGACCAGCGTCTGACGCGCGATGAGATCGATGCATTGTTGGCGGGCGATGATGGTCTTGTACTGCTGCGCGGCCATTGGGTAGAGGTTAATCGCGCACAGCTCCAGCAGGCCCTCGACCATTGGAAGGCCATTGATCGTCAGGGCGGAATCTCTTTTATTGAGGGCATGCGCATGCTGGCCGGAGCGCCGGCTGATCTGGTGCCGGAAGAAGAGCTGGAAAATCAGCGCAAATGGGCCTTCACCCAGCCGGGAACATGGCTGAGCGAAACCCTGACACAGCTCCGCAACCCCGACCAGGGTGTGGCGCCGGGAAATCTCCATGCGACGTTGCGTCCCTATCAGGTCAGAGGTTTAAACTGGCTCTGGTTTTGTGCACGCATCGGCCTTGGAGCCTGTTTGGCTGACGATATGGGGTTGGGGAAAACAATCCAGGTGCTGGCAGCGCTGCTGCGCAAAAAAAACGAAATGCCCGGTGCTGCCCCGACACTGCTGATTGTTCCGGCATCCCTCATTGGTAACTGGAGGAGTGAGATTGAAAAGTTCGCTTCGACACTTAACGTTTTTATTGCCCATCGCTCTGAAGCGGGCGCAGCAAATCTTGATGCTCCAAGGCTGGATGATATCGACCTGGTTATTATCACCTACAGCATGTTAACCCGGCTGGAATGGCCGGCACAAATCAACTGGAGCTGGGTGGTCATTGATGAAGCTCAGGCTATCAAAAATCATGCGACACGCCAGAGCAAAGCAGTTCGTGCCCTCAAAGCAGAGGCGCGTTTCGCCTTGACCGGAACACCGATTGAAAACCGCCTGGGCGATCTGTGGTCGTTATTTGATTTTCTCAACCCTGGTCTGCTCGGAGATGCAAAACAATTTCGTGCGTTCAGCAAGGCGATCCAATCGGGCAGCCACTACAACTATGCGCCACTGCGGCGCCTGATTGCTCCCTATATTATGCGGCGCATGAAAACCGATAAAACCATTATCGCCGATTTGCCCGACAAGACGGAGGTACGCGTTTTTTGTGGATTGGTCAAAACCCAGGCGCAACTCTATCATCAGACCGTCGATTCGCTCCAGAAAGAGGTAAAAGAAAAAACCGACGGCATCCAGCGCAAGGGGCTGATTTTAAGTTACCTGATGCGCTTTAAACAAATCTGTAACCATCCAGACCAACTGACGGGTCAGGGTGATTACGCTTCGGCCCACAGTGCCAAATTCAGGCGCCTGGAAAAACTCTGTGAAGAGATCGCATCGCGCGGGGAAAAGGTGCTTGTCTTTACCCAGTTTCGTGAACTTACTGACCCCCTGGCCGCCTGTCTGACCTCAGTCTTCAAGCGTCGTGGTCTGATTCTCCACGGAGGGACAGCCGTCAAAAAGCGTCAGCAGATGGTCAATCAATTTCAGACAGAAGCGGGCCCGCCCTTTTTTATCCTATCGTTAAAAGCGGGCGGCTCTGGGCTCAACCTCACGGCCGCCTCCCATGTAATTCATTTCGATCGCTGGTGGAACCCTGCAGTTGAAAATCAGGCTACCGACCGTGCCTTTCGTATTGGTCAAAAAAATAATGTGCTGGTGCATAAATTTGTCACCACCGGTACCCTCGAGGAGAAAATCGACGCCCTGCTGAGCGAAAAACAGCAAAAAGCTGACCAGATTCTTGAGGAGAGTGCGGAAAAATCACTGACAGAAATGAGCAACGACGAATTGTTGGATCTCGTTAAACTCGATCTGGAGAAAGCGACGGCCAACCTGTGATGGCATCGCAAAAACGTATCAACTGCGGCGCCGCAACTAAATTGATATAATTGTCCCATTGCCTCAACATGCGCATGAGACGTTGCATGCAACATCTCTACGAAAACAATCTTGCGCCTTACCTTTGACTTAGCCATCTGATTTGATACTTTTTGCGAAAGCATCAACCTATGAGTTACTATTACAGTGAGTATATTCCCGTTGCTGTACGGCGGGAAAAAGCGTTGAAAAAAATGGACAAGCTCCGCAAAGCGGGTAAAAAAATAGACCCGATAGAGCCATTCAAGAGGCGCGGGATCGCTACAAGTTTCTGGGGCAAATCGTGGTGTCAACACCTGGAATCGTTCAGCGATTATAACAATCGTCTCCCGCGTGGACGCACCTACGTTCGTAACGGCTCGGTCTGTCACCTTGAAATCAAAAAAGGTGAGGTGCAGGCCATAGTCAGTGGTTCGGAACTTTACAATCTGAAAATTTCTGTAGCCGCACTCAAACCGCAACAATGGAGTGCAATAAAGACAGCATGCAGAGGTAAAATCGGCTCATTAATTGAGCTGCTTCAGGGACGCATTTCTGACGAGGTCATGCGCATTGTCACCGATCCCAACCAGGGACTTTTCCCTCATCCGCAGGAAATATCCTTCAAGTGTAATTGTCCCGACTGGGCCGATATGTGCAAACATGTCGCTGCGGTGATGTACGGAATCGGAACCCGCCTTGACAGTGCGCCTGAACTCCTCTTCAAGCTGCGTGGGGTTAATTATGATGAGTTGATTCAAATTGATCCCAACAACAATGACCTGGCGGGAAACAACCGCTCGCGCCGACGCCGAACAGTGCAAGAGAACGCCCTTGAGGATATTTTCGACATTGAACTTGAACGCGAAGATCAAGACCCACTACAGAAACCGAAAGCGCTTGAACTGACGGGTGACGCAATTGCCGCCCGGCGGAAAGAACTGGGGCTCAGTCAGGCAGCGTTTGCCCGCAAAGTAGGTGTCTCTATCCCCTCCATCGCCAAGTGGGAAAAAACACCTGGAACATTGAAACTCCAATCCAGAACACGGCAATTATTGAAGCAGGCATTCGATCAAAACAGTGCATAAATAACTACCCTGACACGGCCCCCGGTGAAGCACGGGACAGTCCCGAGTTTACTCCGCTTCATTTCCACTCTGACCCGCAGTCGCATATGCTAGGAGATCCTGAATCGAGTTCAGGATGACGAGGTGGTGCGATGCGATCCACCCTTCCCCTTCGTACCCCACCCGGAGCGCTGCTGCCAGGAGGCGATAAAGATGGATCGTCTGTGTAGGGGCTGGCCCCCGTGCCTGCCCATTTCATCATTGACGATACCGCGGCTTTGACCCAGGGCACCCACAGAGAGGTGTCCCTACATATTCAGAATGGCAAAAGGTGATGTGGGCCACCGCCCACGTCATGTGGGGACTGCGGAGAGATACGCTGATAGGTTGAAACGAGAGACATAGCAGGCACATGGCGGGCAATGCCACCCTACCTTACACCACCCCCAACTGACGCAAAAATACCAGTACCAGAGCCACGGGCGCTATCCAGCGGAGCAGGCCGTGCCAGATGCGGAACAGAAAACGCGATGAGCCGTGGACGAACAGGGCGTGTTTCTCTTCGCCCTCGGGCCAGAACCAGCCGGTGTAGATCGCGACCAGGAGGCCGCCCAGGGGCAGCAGATAAGAACTGACCAGCAGGTCGAAAAAATCGAAGAAGGTGCGTCCGGCAAGGATGTTTACCCCGGACCAGAGGTTGAAGGAGAGCGCGGATGGCAGCCCCAGCGCCAGGGCGACGACGCACAGGCCCCAGGTGGCGCTGCGGCGGCGCAGGCCTTTTTCATCCACCAGATAGGAGACCGCCACCTCTAACATGGAGATGGATGAGGTCAGGGCGGCGAAGGAGAGGAGGAGGAAGAACGCGATCCCCAGGATGTAGCCGAAGGGGAGCTGGGCGAATACCAGCGGCACCGACTGGAACACCAGCCCCGGCCCCGCAGCGGCGCTGATGCCGGCGGAGAACACCGCCGGGAAGATGGCGAGCCCGGCGAGGAGGGCGACCATGGTGTCGAGGATGGCGATGCGGAACGTCAGGCCGGGCAGATGGGCGTGCTTATCCAGATAGGAGCCGTAGGTGATCATCACCCCGGCGCCGAGGGACAACGAGAAGAACGCCTGCCCCATCGCTTCGAGGACGATGCTCCAGGAGAACGCGTCCCAGCGCGGGAAGAACATGAAATTCCACGCCCTGGCCGCTCCCGGAGTGGTGAAGCCGTAGCCCACCAGACCTAAGAGCATGATAAACAGCAGGGGGAGGAGAATCCGGCTCCAGCGCTCGATGCCGCCACGAATCCCGCCTACGACAATAGCCCCGGTGGCAAGGACAAACAGGGCCTGCCACACAATCACCTGTGCAGGGGAACCCACCAGCTGCTGGAACACCCCGGCTATCTGTTGCGGGTCGGGGGTGAAGCCCCCTTTGAGGGCCTGGAACAGGTAGTGAAACACCCACCCGGCGACCACGGAGTAGAAGGAAAACAGCAGAAATGCCGCTCCCATGGCTATCCAGCCGGCGGCACGCCAGGGTGAGTGGCGCCCCGCGAGGACGCTGAATGCACCCACGGCATCGCGCTCACTGGTGCGCCCGATGAGAAATTCCGCGAGCATGATGGGCACCCCGATCACCACCACGCACAGCAGGTAGAACAGGATAAACAGGCCACCGCCGTTTTCCCCCGCCACATAAGGGAACTTCCAGATATTCCCCAGGCCGATGGAACTGCCGGCGGCGGCGAGGATGAACCCCAGGCGCGTGGCCCAATGGGCGCGTGATGTTGCTTGCTGCATAAAAAACCTCTTGGGATGTATGTCTGCTGAATTGTAGTGATTTTATCATAGAGGCACTTATTTATGTGCCTCTACCCGTCTGCCCCGTCATCCTGAATTCGATTCAGGATCTCGCCTGCCTGCCCCGTCATCCTGAACTTGATTCAGGATCTCACTCGAAAATGAGATTGCGGATCAAGTCCGCAATGACGTGTGAAAAAGCGAAAGAAGATACACCGTTACTCTGCCGCATGACGGGGATTGAACAGCCTCTAAATACCCAAACGCGCGAGACACGCCACCACCGCCGTCTCCACATGCAGGATGCGTTTCCCCATGGAAAAGGGTTTGAAGCCACGCTCTTCGAGCATCGAGACTTCATACGGAATCAATCCCCCTTCGGGGCCGATAAACAGGATCCGTTCTCCCGCTCCGGCATGTGGCCATCCATCCGTGCCGCCGGGATGCGCGAGGAGACGCTCACGCACACCGCACAGGTTATCCAGCTCATCCTCGACAAAAGGCTTGAACAGGCGCTTAAGCTCAACCGTTGGGAGGATGGTGTCGCGCGCCTGCTCCAGCCCCAGGCACAGGTAGGTGTGCAGGTGCTCCTCTTCGAGCACCGGGCTGTTCCAGTAGCTTTTATCCACGCGCCAGCTGTTGACCAGCACCAGGTGTTTGACCCCCAGGGTGGTCAGCATCACGAGCAGGCGCTTGAGCACCTTGGGGCGCGGCAGGGCCAGTATCAGGGTGACGGGGGCTGGCGCAGGTGGAGATTCGTCAAGCTCAAGCTCCAGTTCCACGCCAGTACCATTTATATCAAGCACCCTGCCCCAACCCATATTGCCCTGAAGCATCCCCACGCGCACTTTATCCCCGATATTGCTGCGCAACACCGAAACAATGTGCTCGCCCCTGCGGTCGGAAAGAACAACACGTCCGTTGGCAATTGTATCGACAACGCTGAGTAAAATCAGATTCAATGCTTTTCCCGCCTATGATTGCAATTGCAAATTACCCAATATCCCTGTTTAAGCTTCAAACCCACCATTGAGGCTACAGTATTTATAGAAAAAGGACAGGCATTGTCGGTATATCAAAAATGCCTGCCCTCTTCAGCACCATAAAGTCATAAAGTAGCGCTACACCACCAGATCAACCTGCTGCAGCACGCTGGCGCGGCCATCTTCGTGCAGGGCTATGCCGCTGCTGCGCACCTGCCCCAGATCCTGATTGGCATCATCTTTAAGTAAGAACGGGGTCTCGATGTGCCCCAGATAGAGGGCGCCAATCCCGCTCTGGCCCAGGGCCATCAAATGATCTTCACCAGCGGCATCTTTGCTCCATACGCGCAGGCGGTCAAAGACGCTGTCCGCCTCATCTATCCAGCCATTCTGATCCTCGTCGTGCTCGGCAAGTTCGGTAAAACCGTTGCCGGTGGCCGGGCCGAAGAGTTCCGAACCGTCGTTGACCTCGCCGTCAGCGTTGCGATCCAGCACCAGAAAACCGCTGCCGGGGCGCACAAAGCTGATCTGATCCTCGCGCCCGTCCATATCGATATCAAAGCTGAACTTCTGCTGGGTGAGTTCGGCGCTGGTGCCGGCAAAGTTAACCACCAGCGGGTCTTTCAGGGCAGCGCCAGCGCGCAGGGAAAAACTCTGGCTCTGAAAGAACTCGCGCTGCATGTTCAACTCCAGATCGATGGCAATCTCTTTGCCGTCGGCGGTTTTCACCACCCCTTGAGCGCTGAAACTGGTGGATTCGTATTCGTAGTGGCTTTCGTAGTAGTCGTATGCCAGGCCCCAGCCTGAGCTCTGGGTCTGAGACGAAGGCGCGGGCTCGGCTTTCACCTCTTTATGTGCGGGCGGGTTGGCCTGGATATCGGCGGGGGTGAGTACCTTTATCTTGCGTCCGGTAAGACTTTCAACCAGGCGCTTGAACAGGTTGATGCGCAGATCGTGGATGGGTTCGAGCGCTTCACCTGCTTCTACAGGAACCGCGGCACGGCGCGCCTGTAATTTGCGCGTCTGCGCGGAGATATCCGCCGCTACTCCACGGATCTGGCGTTCACTTTGAGCGCGGGTATCGGATGACTGAAGCTCAACCCGGCGCTCACCTTTCCAGTACTGGAGCGATTCGCGCACCTGCTGTTCCTGCCCCTGTTCATGTTTTGCTCCCAGTTGAATCTGTGCACCGTCGATTCGCATAATTTGCCCTCCCTGGCTGGCGTAACCTGCATGTTGGCGGCACTGCATCCTTCCATGGATGCAACGTGCAATCGATAAACGTATACAGATCTATTCGGCACAGATCAGTGCGAACTTTATGGCTCATTTTTATTGTTGACAAATTTAGTTATCAATCATATGCTTTGATCACGTCAGCTTGATGTTGGCGCGTTTGCTGTTAAAGTATTTATTCGACATATTTCAACCCTATTTTTTTCTTCAAGGAGTTTTATCATGAGTGTACTTGTAGCACGTCAGGCCCCCGATTTTACCGCAACAGCCGTTATGCCGGATGGCAGCTTTGCCGATTACAAGCTCTCCGAACAAAAGGGCAAGTATGTGGTGCTGTTTTTCTGGCCTCTGGATTTCACTTTTGTATGTCCATCTGAGATTATTGCGCATGACAACCGGGTAAAGCAGCTGCAGGAACGCGGCGTAGAGATCGCGGGAGTTTCTATTGATTCTCAGTTCACCCACCTGGCATGGCGTAACACCCCGGTGGAGGACGGCGGCATCGGCCCGGTGAAGTTCCCCATTATAGCGGATGTCAAGCACGAGATTACCCAGGCGTACGGAATTGAACACCCGGAAGCCGGTGTGGCGATGCGTGCTTCATTCCTGATCGACAAGGAAGGTGTGGTGCAGCATCAGGTGGTTAACAACCTTCCCCTTGGGCGCAATATCGACGAAATGGTGCGCATGGTGGATGCACTTCAGTTCTTTGAGGAGTATGGCGATGTATGCCCGGCAGGCTGGCAGAAAGGGGATCAGGGTATGAACCCCACAGCTGAGGGGGTAGCAAGCTACCTGAAGGACAATGCGGAGAAGCTGTAATTATTCCGCGCATATCTATCAAGCAGTAACAGCAAAGGCGGTTCCATGAAGGAGCCGCCTTTGCTGTTTTAGCCCAAGTTTAACACTTAAGC
>JBNGCY010000089.1:0-8529 GCA_049975505.1 Desulfuromonadaceae bacterium
CCCCACAAACCAAAAAGGGGTTACAGCGAAAAGCCGTAACCCCTTGATATTTATGGTGCCCAGAGACAGAATCGAACTGCCGACACGAGGATTTTCAGTCCTCTGCTCTACCGACTGAGCTATCTGGGCAATGCGGAGGCAGTTATAGCGTGACGCCCTTTCGGTGTCAAGGTAGAAATCTGTTTTTGCCCAGAAAATTTTTTCTTGCCATAGACGCAACTCTGGACTACTCTTTCGGGCATTGATAAATATGTTTTCCCCTTTGCAGGAAATATTAGTTACATGCGTTTTTCAGCTTTTTTCAGCTTTTTTTGTTTCTCCTTTTGGTGTGGCTTTTTTAGGCCGTCTGCCCGGGGTAACATTTGCTGAAGTAACGCATACCAGTACTTTCAACAGCAAATACAGCATCAATCGACCACGGGCAGGCAGGGCTTCCCGTGGTCGATTTGTTTTTACGGTTTAAACAGACGCTGCGGGATCACAGGTGTTGCTGCTGTTCGGGTCTTAATCTTCACATTTAGGAGTATGGGTCATGATTATTGTGATGAAGCAGAATGCCACTGAAGAACAGGCGGACGCAGCGGTAAAACGGATTCGTGAGCTCGGTTATGAGGCGCATGTGATTCACGGACAGAGCCGCAAGGTGATTGGCGCGGTGGGGGATGAGCGCGGCAAAATGGTGCTCCAGAGTATCGAGCCCATGGCCGGAGTGGATAAGGTGGTGCCGATCCTCAAGCCGTATAAACTTGCAAGCCGCGAGGTCAGTCCGGAGCCGAGCCAGGTGGAGATTGCCCCCGGGGTAGTGGTTGGGGGTTCGGAACTGATTGTGATGGCGGGGCCATGTTCAGTGGAGAGCGAGGAGCAGATTGTATTCACCGCGCAGGCGGTGAAGCGTGCGGGGGCACAGGTGTTGCGTGGCGGAGCGTTCAAACCGCGCACCAGTCCGTATTCGTTCCAGGGTATGGAGGAGGACGGTTTGAAGCTGCTCGACATTGCGCGCCAGGAAACCGGTCTTCCCGTCGTGACAGAGGTGGTGAACCCGCGCGACGTTGACCTGGTGGCAAAATATGCGGACGTGATGCAGGTGGGGGCGCGCAATGTGCAGAATTTTGCCCTGCTGAAGATCCTGGGGCAGTTGGATAAACCCATTCTGCTCAAGCGCGGTATGGCTACGACTATTCAGGAATATCTGATGAGTGCGGAGTATATACTCGCCGAGGGGAATCGGCGCGTGATTCTGTGCGAGCGTGGCATCCGCACCTTTGAAACCGCTACACGCAACACCCTGGATATTTCGGCGGTGCCGGTCCTCAAGGAGCAGACCCATCTGCCGGTAATTGTGGATCCGTCCCACGCTACCGGGCATGCGAGTCTGGTGCCGTCCATGTGTTACGCCTCTGTGGCAGCCGGATGTGACGGCCTCATTGTTGAGGTGCATCCCACCCCCGAAACTGCGGCCAGCGACGGCCCCCAGTCGTTGCGTCCGGCGGAGTTTGCCGATATGATGATGAAACTCAGAGAGTTTGCCCGGGTGGCGGAACGTACCCTGGGTGGTGGAGAGAGTTAACCGGCCATACGAATCCGGTGTGGTTTTTATGCAGGAGAAGTGATGTTTTTTATACCGTTGTCGCAGTTGGAAAGTGTGGGTCTGGTGGTGCATGCGCTGCGTGCCGCAGTGGGCGAGGCTGACTGCAGCCAGTGCCCGGTGCGCAAGGTGTGTATGCGGCAGTGCCTTACCATTGCCGATTCCATCGAATCCATGATTAAAAGTGGAACCCTTCCCACCCTGGGCGAGGAAAAGGAAACAGATGCGGATGCGCAGGAAGAGGCTGCGGCGGCAGAGGAGAAGAAAAACGAGGAGGAAAATCAGGAGCGCAAGGGCAAAGGCAAAAAAGGACATCTGGAGATTATCAAGTAGTCTGTCAGCCGACTTTGTTGCCGTGGGCGCATAATTGACATGAGCGGTCAAGAATCCTATTATAACACGCTTGTGGGCACGTATACAGCGGGCTCGATAAATTTTCAAGATAACCACGGAATATAATATGCCGACTCACCGAGCCGGAAAGGAGTGAGCATGAAGGTCATTGTTACTGACGAGGTTTCCGAAGCCGGACTCGACACCCTGCGTGCCGATGCGCGTATTGATGTGGATGTGCGTCTGGGGTTGAGTGTAGAAGAGTTGCATGCGGCGATCGGAGACTATGATGCGATCATAACCCGCAGTGGCACCACCATGGATGCCGCCGTGCTGGAGCATGCGAAAAACCTCAAGATCGTGGCTCGTGCCGGAGTCGGGATTGACAACGTCGATGTGGATGCTGCAAGCAGCAAGGGGATTATCGTGGTTAATGCCCCCCTGGGGAACACCAACTCCGCCGCTGAGCACACCATGGCGCTGCTCCTCTCTCTGTGTCGCAATATCCCGGTAGCAAATGACAGTCTTAAAAGCGGGGCCTGGAAACGTGCTCCTTTTACCGGGCATGAGCTCAAGCACCGCACCATGGGGATTATCGGCCTCGGTAAGGTGGGGGGGCGTGTGGCCCTGCGCGCCAAGGCATTTGAGATGGATGTGATCGCATGTGATCCCTACATTTCCGAAAAACGCGGCAATGATCTGGGGGTGAAACTGGTCGATCTGGAGGAGATTGTGCGCTATGCCGATGTATTAACAGTGCACACTCCTCTAAACGATGAAACCCGCGGCATGATAACTTCTAAACACTTTGAGAAGATGAAGGACGGAGTGTTTGTGGTAAACTGCGCGCGCGGCGGCATCATCGAAGAGCAGGCGATGTACGATGCCCTCGAAAGTGGTAAAGTGGCCGGGGCTGCATTTGATGTGTGGAGTTCAGAGCCGCCGCAGAGCGAAGTGCTCAAAAAGCTCATCGGGCACCCGAAGATGGTGGTTACTCCCCACCTGGGGGCAAATACGTTTGAGGCGCAGAAGAATGTCGCTATCGATGTGAGCCGCGAGATAATCAACTATCTGGACGGGAAGCCGCTGGAAAATGCGGTGAATATCCCACGCTTTGATCCGGATCTGATGGAGCAGATGAAACCGTTCATGACCCTGGTAACCACCCTGGGTAACTTTATCTCCCAACTCGCCCCGGCCAACCCCAGCAAGGTCACCTTCAGCTATACCGGAAAGCTGGCACGTTTTGACTGTGCACCCCTGACCGTATGCGGACTCGCGGCCCTGCTCAACTATCAGACCGAGCAGGAGATTAACATGGTCAACGCGCGCATGGCCGCACGCGAACGCGGTATTGCAGTGGAAGAGGTACGCACAACAGAGACCGATTCTTTTTCCAATCTGGTAACCATTACCCTTGAATCGCCCCAGGGGGTGCGCACCATTGCCGGTACCATGTTTGAAGGCCGCCCGAAGATCGTCAAGATGCGCAACTTCTCCACCGATTTCAGCCCCGAGCCCCATATGCTCGTAATGCACTACGAAGACCGCCCCGGCCTTATCGGGAAGATGGGCACCATCCTGGGCGAGGCGAACATCAATATCGGTAATATGAATCTCGGACGCCAGGAAAAGGCCGGCGAGGCCATGGTGGTGCTCTCCATCGATACCCCTGCAGATGAGGCAACCCTGGCCAAGCTCAAAGAGGCTATCGGCGCGCGCTACCTTAAAGCGGTTGAGCTCCCCGATTCAGCGCTGCAGATGTAGGTTGGTTTAAAGGATGCTGTAAGGCTTTTCATAAAACAACTGTGAATTCTATAAGTTTGCAAAAATACAGGATGGAACCATGAAGCCATCTGAAGCACTGATAAAACACAGAAAAGCAATTAGAAAGGCCGCTACTGCTAGAAAAGTTTGCAACGTCCGTGTGTTCGGGTCAGCACTTCATGGCAGGGATTTGGAAAATAGCGATCTGGATCTCCTTGTTGACACATTACCCGGGGCTACACTGTTTGATCTTGGGGGGCTGCAGGTTGATCTGGAAGAAATGCTTGGAGTGCCCGTCGACCTGTTAACACCTGGAGATGTCCCAGAGAAATTCAGAGACAAGGTTCTTCGTGAGGCGCGGGAGATATGAGTGCCAGAGAAAAACATCTGAATGTCGATGATTATCTTGACCATATCGAGGAAGCAGCAAACCTTGCTACTTCATTCGTCAAAGATATGGATAAATCTGAATTTCTGTCGGATAAGCGCACCCAGCAGGCGGTGATTTACAATATAATGATTATTGGTGAAGCTGCTTCACAGATAATCAATGGATACCCGGAGTTTGTAGAATTAACGCCGGAAATTCCCTGGCGAGAGATGCGTGGAATCAGGAATCGCATGGCTCACGGTTATTTTGCTCTTAATATGGAAATAATTTGGGATACGGTGTCCGAGAATCTGGAAGATTTGGGACGCATAGTTTCAGAGATAAGAAGTAAACAAGGATACCTGTAGAGTTCTACTGAAAATGTGATGTTTAAACACTAAAAAGGGCGGCCCTTCGGGACCGCCCTTTTTGCCTGGCGTCGCCTTAGTTGCGCAGGGAATTGGGATGGTGTGCCTCAAACTGTTTGGGCACCGTATGGCATACCATGCAGTCGTTGCCGATGGGGCGGTTGTTGCCCTGGTACTGCAGTGGCTGAATGCTGTCGCGCTTCTCACCCAGGCGGTTGAAGGTTGCCGGGTATACCGCATGCGGGCTGCTGTGACATGCAGCGCACATAACCGCACCCATCTGGTCGTGGCGGTTGCGGAACAGTCCCGATTCATCCTCTGTCCAGACATTGAAAGCGTCCATGCTCATGCCGATGCCGAAATTCTCATGGCAGTTGAGGCAGTCCGGCTGCTGGGTCCAGGGAGCGCGGGGCCGAATATCCGCAACGGAGTCAACATGCCTGCTCTGCAGGTGCTCCATGAGGACGGCGGCGCGCTCCTTGCCCTGCTGCTCCTCGTGTTTGAGCAGGGTCAGGGAGTGATCCTCCATGGTGCCATGGCAGTTACTGCACTCCATGAACTGGCCGTGGTGGCTGCGGAAACACTGGGTCGGACCATCATCTCGGATGCCGTGGCATGCGGCACAGGCATCGGTACCATTGCGTTCGGTAAGGAAATTTGCGTGCCAGCCGTGGATGGAGGCGGAGAAGTTCAGCACCCCCTCCTTGCCCGGCGCACCCAGGGCGGGATCGGCATGGCAGCTCTGACACAGCACCGGTTTGCCGCTACGCGCCTGCTGTACCAGCTTGGTGGCACTGTTCTTGTCGTGCATGGCGAGAATATCCTCGCCCGTAGCCATGGTGAAACCCGCTACATTCGCAACGCGCCAGTCTCCGCCGTGACAGTTTTTGCACCCCATCTCGGTAGTGGCCGGAGCTACCACCCTGGTGCGGGCCAGCTCCTTGCCGCTTTGCTTGTCCACAGCGGTTACCGTCATGAGCGGGTAGGGGTTGAAGCCGCCACTTTCCGGATACGGCAGCACCGGTACCTTGGGGGCGACAAAGGCGTTGTGCTCCGGATCCAGGCGCATGGTGCCGGCAAGCCCCATCCCTTTGAGGCCGACTCCGGGCTCGAGCTTCTTGCCGAACAGGGCTTCAACATTGTTCCAGAATTCCACCTTGTCCTGCGGGTTGCGGAACTCTTCATCCAGGCTGTAGCGCAACTCTACCTCACGGGTGACAATAGAGGGCGAGTTGCCGCGCTTGATAAGCTGAGCATAGATGCTGGTTCCGGGAGGGAGCATCATCCACTGTTCCGAATTGTCCGAGATCCCTTTCATCCCCAGGGTGCTCCACGCCAGCAGAACATATTCATCCTTGTTCTTGTCGAAGGGAGGAATCTCCACCGGGAGGTCCTGGTCTGCAACCTCGATATTCCCGCTTGTTTCGGTGCTGTCGTTGAACTCTTTAACAATGTAACTCGCCAGCGCCCAGCGCTCCTTGCGAGTGCCCATAAACGGGGGCATGTAGGTGTTGAGCTTGCCGAGTCCGTTGAGCTTTGAATCCATGCCGAAGACATTGGAGTATTTTTCCACCAAGGGCAGAATGTTGTTGAGTGGACCACCTACGGAGTGGCACGCACTGCACTGAAACTTGAACAGATCCTTGCCTGCGGCGTAAAGATTGTCCTGGGTAATCTCATCATGTTCGGTCCATTTGGCTGTAGGGAGAAAGCCTGCCTGCTGAATGGCGGGGAGGTCATCGGCATACACCTGGTTGGAGTACATGTATTCGTAGATGATGTAGGGTCTGCGACCGCCCTCGCGTACGAATTCAAAGGCGCCGAAGTAGACCAGGGCAATCCCCACAACCACAAAACAGAGGATTTTCTGCAGGCTGTTAGGCAGCTTCAGAGCCATGAACATAGAGATAGCAAAGAATACCGGAGTAGCCCACGCCAGGGTGCTTAGATAGCTGGTCATCTCCGGCGAGTGATCAAAAATAAGATGGGTCACACTGCCGGGCAGGGCTTCGATATACCACCATCCCCCGGCGAGCATGAGCACAAAGGGAACAGCGACCCATTTGGCGCAGGTGTGCATAAGGTTAGTGCGTAATTTCTGATCTTTAACGAAGGCGGCCGTGACAAAGCCGAAGACTCCGCACAGCACCAGGGAAAGTCCGGTGCGGAACACCAGCGCGGGCCAGAAAGTTGGATTGAAGAACCCGGTCCAGAAATTCTGATTTTCCAGCCAGCCCCCCGGGCTGAGCATGAAGTCGATAATCCCGTTTATCAGGAATAGAGACATCCAGGCGCAAAAGAAGTAGATCCAGCCGATGAGAAGATGTTTCTTCCGCTCCATCTTGCCGAAGGTGTAAAAATAGATAAACAGGGCGACGATCTCACCAAAGAAGAAAACCCATTCAGCCGCCCAGCCGAAGACAAAGATGTGGATGAGGGCCGAGGTCGCTGCAGGATTGAGCAGGGAGATGATCCACCAGATCCCTACCCCGGTAAGTCCGCCGAATACCATGGTAAGCAGGAGGAAGAACTTACTGTGTTTTTTTACATACTCAAGTAAGGCGGGGTTTTCCTCCCGATAGGCTTTTTTCTCCAGTGAAACCAGAAACAGGCCCCCGCCCACGGCAAAATGCGATACGAGGACGTGCACTATAGCAATCAGGGCGATGAGGAATCCTCCCCCGAAGGTGCTGAGCTCCCAAACAGGATAATTCATTATTTTACCTCCTTGCCACAGTCCAGCGCCATTTTAAGCATATATCCCACTAACGCCAGTCCGGCGACAAATACTACCAGGAAGAAGATCAGCGGTGAGTATTCTGCCTGGACCTGCAGGTCCGACAGAGTGAAATATGGAGCCAGATAGGTGGTACGAACGAGGTCGCGCATCAGGACCATAATTACAAGGAGCAAGAGGACAGCGCCACAGGTTTTAAGTACCTGTCGTTTATAGCCCATAAACAGGACAGCGCCGGCAAGTACAAGTCCAAGCATCAGCAGTGTGGTGCCGTACATGCTCCCACCCATGAACTGCAGCATCACGTGTTTGGGCAGGGCAATCAGAAACCAGAACCCGAACAGAATCTGAATTGCGGTAGCCATCGTGAAGTAGCTCATGCCGCGCTCTATAAGTGCCTGCGGATCAGCCTGGCTTTTTACGAATCCGAAGTGGCCGATTAACGCCAGATAGAGTCCGGCTACAGCCACAGCTCCTACGACAAAATGCAGATAGCGCGGTATAAGGGTGGGATCGGCGGTATTGAGAAATCCGCCCCCGGCATCGGTAAAATAAGCAGACCAGCGTTCGGGCTGCAACATCAGGGTCATGTTGTTGGTAAACAGAAATGCGACAATAAGCAGCAGGACTACGGAAAATGCAGCTAAGCAGATGCGTAATCCACCCAGAGAGTCAAATTTAAAATCGTAAATATAGGCGCCATAATAAGCCACGATAAGTATGACAATTATGGACAGCCACCACGAGGCCATCAGAATAGAGCTTGAATAGATGAAATGACCGTATAGAACCTGAATGAACAGTAGAGGAGCTACCCCCAGGTTTACCGCAAAGGCAATGGTGTAAGGCCATTTGTAGCTGAATTCCTTGCTGAGTAAAATGTTCTGGTCGCCTCCGCGGATGGAACTGATCAGGGTGATGATGCCGCCACCGAGCATAGCGTTCATAACCAGGAGGTGAAGCAGGAACGTCAGCATCAGCAAAACATAAAACCAGCCCCACGGCACCGGTATCGCATCCGGGGTGGGGATCAGTGCAGCAGCATTGGGCATGAGTTCTCCTCTCTCAATTCAGACAGTTGATATACAGCACATAAAAAGCGCGCGCAGGATCTACAGCCTTGCAGCATGTCCAGTCAAGTATGTCAGAGATTAATTCATCAGCATAGTAACTGAAACGACGATCCTGCTGCAATAGATAATGAAACTGATTTTGTAATGTATGTCTTGAAACAGGTTGGGTGACCATCCTGAACTTTCTGCCCGGATAAAAGTTAACTCAAAACCTTGAAAAAGGAAGCGGCACTGCCTTTATTTTATCTCGCGAGCGTTCCCACGCTCCAGCGTGGGAACGTTGCTCCCGGCGCTCC
>JBNGCY010000090.1:0-8077 GCA_049975505.1 Desulfuromonadaceae bacterium
CGCCCTGCAGGGTATGAGCGGGGTCAGCGCAGCCACTGTATCCTTTGCGAAGAGAGGGGCAGGAACTCCGGCACTGTTGCAGGTGTGCGCCTTTGATAGCAAACCCGACAGCCGCAGCTTCAATCTTTCTCCTAAAGGCGGCACTCCGATTGACAAGGCACTCTGGTATGCCAGAGCAGCTCTTCTGCAGCGCCCCGAGCCCAGAAAGATCATCCTGCTTCTCACAGACGGACATCCTTCCAGTGCCAGCAGGTGCGAAGCGGCGACATGGCGCTGTTACAAGGACGGTATCGAGATCGCTGCGCTGGGTATAGATACGAACGCGGTAATGCAGTACTGGAGGAACAGCTGCGTGATAAGCGATGTAAGTACACTACCGCAGGCGATGTTCGCTATGATGGAGAAGTTGAAACCCGGAGTGGCTGCGTAGCGCAAGATTTTATCCAGGTTGGATAATGCGTAGGAATATGAAAACAGTAAAGATGAAGACAAGCAGATCGGAAAGGGAGGGAGCCCCAGCTCCCTCTTCTCCCCTGCATTTTTTTTTTAGCTGTGCAACCCGAGCCTGTCCCTATCTAATCTGGCTTTACACTGAATACGTGAGGCTTGGCCTCACAGGGCATAGGGACTTTGGCATGTGCTAAATGGGATGAAACTGCAGAACTAAGCCATCAGGCTGCGGTACCTTCGTCCGTATCTGCCGGTGTCTTA
Organism: Desulfuromonadaceae bacterium; assembly: GCA_049975505.1. Lineage (GTDB taxonomy): Bacteria > Desulfobacterota > Desulfuromonadia > Desulfuromonadales > Desulfuromonadaceae > JAIVHC01. Next base: position 712 of record JBNGCY010000090.1, read on the forward strand.
ACACTCAGCAGAGGCATATTCTTCACATCCGCCGGGATCACCTTGCCCAGAGGGAGCAAGGTAGCAGCGGTGTTGGCTGCCGAGATCAGTGATTCCTGCGACAGATGGCTGTAGCGCTGAGTGGTCTTCACCTGGGTGTGCCCGAGGATATTCTGCACCTCGTAGAGGCTGCGCCCACTGTTGATAAGAAACGACGCGAACGAGTGGCGCAGGTCATGGATGCGTACATCAGCCAGCCCTGCTCTCTTGCGTGCCGTATCCCAGGAGTTGAATATCTGCACATAGGGCTCACCTGTCACGGGACTGGGGAACAAATAGGGGTTATCCTCAGTGCGCGGGAGAGTCTCCAACAGGCGCATAACGCTATCACTAAGGGGCACATGCCGGGTCTTGCCCGACTTGTTGAACTCGATACTCCAGATTCGCTGCTCTAAGTCAAAATCCGTCCACTTCGCATTCAGTACCTCGTTTTTTCGCGCCCCGGTTAAGAGCAGCATGGTGATGATGTACTTAAGGTGCTTTGACTCAGAGCGCTCCAGGGCCTCAAACAGGCGCAGCGCCTCCTTCTGATTCAAATAGCGCTCGCGCTTGTTGTTCTCCTGATACAGGTCAATGCCTGCAGAAGGATTGCTGGTTATCCCCGGCACATCCCACTTAAGGGCGCAGTTAAAGATATACCGGCACAAAATGATAATCCGGTTCGTAGATCCGGGCTTGTGCGTACTACGGTGAGCACTGAACAGACCGATAAGGTCCATACGTTTAACCTGATCCAGGTGCTTATGCCCTAAGGCGGGAAGAATGTGGTTACGCAGCAGGCATTCATCCGTCTTCCAAGAGCGCTTATAGCTCTTAACATACGGCAGATACATCTCCTGCACAAATTCAGCGAACGTCGGAACCTGCTTACGTCCATCCCGCGCCAGAAACGGATCTTCCCCTCTGAGGATAAGCGCCTGATACTCCTGTGCCAGCTCCCGCGCATCGCTTAGTTTGACCCGCCGCGCATCCACGATCTTGCGCTGACGCGTAGAGCCATGCGCATCGCGATAGCGTAGATGATACGCCATGCTCGAGCTACGCACCTCCAGCACCAACCCCGGGCACACGCTGTCATAGTACACCTTGCGCCCCTGTGCGCCATCGCAGCGCTCAACAAATCGTTGTGTCAACTTGATTTTTGCCATAGAATACTCCTTTGAATAGTTGGTTGGAAAAAATAACAATACTGAAAACCTGGGAGCACATTACATGATGCATGATGAATACACAAGGCATAATTTTCCCCATAGAGAAGAAAAATATAAAACGCGCATGGCTCTGCTGGTACGCGGGTTACGCAACTTCTTCGGCTTAACGCAGAATGAACTGTCAGAGATATCCCATGTCTCCAGACCTACCTTAAGCCGGATGGAGAAGCTCGAGGATCCAGAGAAGAAGCGCCTGGAGACGATCGATCAGATTCTGATGAGTTTCGCGGATATGGGCGTGCACGTGGGTTTTATCGGGGATAAGATTCAGCTGACATTTGAGGCGCAGGCGTTTGAGGAAGCGGAGAGAAAGCTGAAGGGCAGGGAGAAAGAGGCCCTTCGCAAGAAGGTTGAGAAGAACGTGAAAACGCTGTGAGGCGAATAAGTATACCAGGTTAAAGGTACAAGGTGCCAGGTACAAGGCCAGGCCTTACCTTGAACCTGAATCCTTGTACCTTGCACCTTTCCCTTACACCTTCTCCCACTCGAAGGAGGAGATGTTGCGCTTGGCGGAGTCGAAGTGGATGCCGATGAGGTAGATGTCTTTGCCCTGATCCTGGTATTTGAGGTGGTACTCCTTCTGTTTTATCTGCTCCAGGGCGTTGGCGCTGTCATCTACCTTGAACTCCAGGATGTAGATGGCGTTGTCCATCCTTACACTTAAATCAATGCGTCCGGTGCTGGTTACATCTTCAGCAGTTAGATCGAGCCCAAGGCTGGCAAAGAAAGCGTAGACCACACTGGCATAGAAACCTTCGTAGGCGCTTATAGTATTTTTGGTGTAGTTGGTATGAGGAATGGAGGCGAACAATGCAGTGAGGGTATGCTCTAAAGCATCCGGATCTGCAGCGCTCAAATCCTTGAACAACCGGGTTTGCAGCTGAGCTTTTTCAGTACCCGGGGTAGTGAGTTGACCTAAGATGAAGTCATTGAAGGAAAACCTGGTCTCCAGATTGGGAAAGCTCAGCACATACATGGTCATGGCACCAACCATTTCCATGCTCTCAATGGTGAGATATCCGGACTGAAACAGGATAGGCTCGAGTGCGATATTATCAACGTCGTAGCTATCGATAAGTCCTTTGCTGACTTTGAGATTGTCCAACTGAGGTATGTAGTAATTGTTCTTCTCAATGAGCTTTATCAAGAAGCTCGGGGTTCCGGTGGCGAACCAGTAGTTGTCATAGACATGCCCGGAGTCGATAAAGAGCAACATATCAAACGGATTGTAGACCTTGTCCCCGAGGAAATTGTAACCGTTGTACCATTCGCGTACCTTCTCCATATCTACACCAGCCAGATGGTCAGCGAAGACGGTTTCCAGATCATTTTGGGTATAGCCACAGATGGTGGCGTAGCGTCCATCCAGGGTGATGTCTTTGAGATTGTTGAGTCCGCTGAATACAGAGACCTTGCTGAACTTGCTTACACCAGTGAGGAATGCGAATTTGATGTATTCATCACTATCCTTGATAGTTGTGTATAGATCCCTGAGCACCTCTCTTCCTTGCTTGGCGACCTCCGGTTGATCCAGGTTATCCACAATGAGCTTATCGTACTCATCTGCCAGGATGACAACCTTACTGCCGAATTTCTCAAAAGCATCCATTATGAGTTGCTTGAAGCACCCGCCAATATCATTTGGATTATTGCATTTGATTCCGAGAAGGCGCTGATTTATTTCCAGAATGCCGAGCACATCCTGCTTCATATCATCCAGATCACGCGCCACTCCGCCGAAGCTGATCTTTATCACCGGATAGGTGGTATCCCAGTCCCACTTATCGTAGATGTATAGCCCCTCGAAAAGCTCCTTGCGCCCCTCAAACAAAGCTTGCAGGGTAGACACCAGCATACTCTTGCCGAAGCGCCTGGGCCTGGAGAGGAAGTAATACTCCCCATTGTCGATCAGATGCTTTATCTGCTCGGTCTTGTCGATATACACATAATCGTCGCTGCGTATCTTTTCGAACGTCTGTATCCCTATGGGAAGTTTCTTCAGCTGGGCCATGGCGTTTCTACCTCCGGTGTTACGAATGCAAAGCAATTTTATGCTGTACAGCTATACTAACCCCAAGCGGCATAGTCTGCAATGCCTGCATAAAGAATGCAAAATCTTGTCTTGGCTGCATGCATTTCGCATGCGGGTAAATTTACGAAAAGTCCAAGTCTATAGGCCTCTATGCGCATCAAGGTGGCAAAAAGTTTGGCGCGTTCGCATGCATTTGGCATGCGGGTTTTGTATTCATTGTGAATATGAAAATATGTTCCGTGTAAACTATTGAATATTCACAGGAAATCACAGGGTAGTCATTGACCGGTACTTGGACGCTGACTGAAAATATCGAGACAATTACCGGTTCTAACGGTGATGATACATTCAATGCATACAGCAAGTTTAGTCAGGTTGGCCAGGTGCCCACTTTGCAATCAGGGGACAATGTGAATGGCGAAGATGGTGTTGATACACTAGTTGCTGACCTGTTCGGTGGCACAGTTATTCCTACTTTGAATAGTGTGGAGAACCTAAACCTAAGCGATTATGCTGCTGCTGGGAGTACACTTAACCTTAGCAGTGCCAAAGGTGTTGAGAGCGTAGACTACAGGCTGATTGTAGCATCAAGCACACTTGATGCTGTAGGTAGCGCCATCGATTTGAGTGCCACTAATATAACCGGCGACCGCGACATCACCCTTAGTTATCTTGCCGATGCAACTACTGGCGACAATGATCAGCAGATTAACGTCACTGGCGCCGACTTAAATGACCTATTTATCAACTCATCCGGTGCAGTAGAAACCGTCACTATCAATGTTGGTCCAGGCGAAAGCAGTATTGACGGCCTGTCCGGTACCGCTTTACGGTACCGCTTTAGACGATGGCATGACCAAGGTTGTAATTACTGGCGAAGGTGATCTGTCGTCTAACCTGACTGACAGCGTAGCAGGCGGAGCAGCAAACACTAAGCTTGCAACAGTGGATGCGTCTGTTGCCACAGGTGACTTGAACCTAACATTAGGGGTAGCCTTGGATCAGACTATCACGAGCGGTTCCGGTGATGACACACTTACGTTTGGCAACACACTCACTAAAGATGATGTCGTAGATGGTGGTGAAGGTGACGATAGCCTGATTTCCACTGGTAACCTTAAAGAATCCTCGTACTCAAAGGTTACAAACATTGAAAACGTAACCATGATAATGAACGGTGGAAATGGCAACACCACCAACACCCTGAATGCAGGTGCTTTTACTGGCTTAGACAAAGTTACGGTACAGTTAGAGGCCGGCCTGAAAACCAATGCCGACGATGCTACCGTTTCTGGTCTGGCAGCCGGGACAGAAGTTGTAGTGCAGGATATGTCGGATATAGTAGCTGCAGGCAGCGATGGAACCGTTGATGACGTCACTGTCAATGGTGCCAATGTCTCCGGCAGCGCCGATGAACTGGACTTCACTCTCAATGCCAAGCGCTCCGGCACTGATTTTACTGTAGATAACCTGTTTGCTAATGGTTACGAGACTATCAATATCGAGTCTACAGGTGCCTTGGCGGCTAATGCCAACATCGAGAATATTATTACTAATGGAATAACTGACACCTCAATCAAGTCGCTCGTCATCAGCGGTGATCGTGAGTTTATTCTTGGCGGCACTACTGCGGCGACTACCGTGGACGCCTCAGCTATGACTGCTGGTGGTGTGACCATCGGACTGGGTGCGGCGAACCAAGAGGTTACCGGATCTGACTTTAACGACACCTTCTCCATCGCTTACGGTAATCTCACTGACAAGGACACCATTGCCGGTGGTGATGGTACCGATACGTTGGACTTGTCTAATGCTGGGGGCGCAATGAGCTTTGCCGGCTCCACCAACGCCGCCAAGCTTGAAAACGTATCAGGGTTTGAAAAGCTGGGTATGAGTACGGCTGCAGATTCCATCGTTCTTGATGATATCTCCATGGGCGCCTTTACTGACGACACTGTAAACATAACAATCGGCGGTGATATTAGCGGCAATGCGGTTGATGTTTCAAATGTAAAAAGTTCCAACGCATCAATTAATGTCGACAGCACCAAAATCACCACTGCAGGTAACGCATTCAACTTCATCATCAGCAATGGTAACGATGGCCTTACAGGTGGAGCAGGTGTAGATACAGTTGTAGTCACCGATGAGGTTTACATCAGCGCCTCTGATAGTCTTAACGGTGGCTCTGGCAATAACAATGTACTGGCTTTCAACGACCAGGGAGCCGTTGCCACTAACACCTTTGCCGCCAGCCAGTTCGCCGGTGTAAGTAATTTTGATACCTGGGCGATTACAGATACCGCTGGTGTTGCTAATGCCGAAACCTTCGATATCACCATTGACAATGACGCGGCTGCTGCTAACGCCCATTCCACAACCAGCATCTTAACCTTGGGTATTGATCAGACAGATGCGAATGCTGTTGCAAATGATACTTTGAAACTTGATGCAAGTGAAGTAGGGGCTTCAGTCAAACTGGACGTCGCCGGCGGTGCCAATGCTGATACCATCAAGCTTGGCGCTGGTAATGACACTGTTTTTGGCGGTGCAGGTGCAGATAGCATCACTTTGGGTGGTGGCAAGAATACTGTTGTCATGACCGACGAGACTGATGGCGCTGCTAACAGTGGTATACAGCATGCCATGGACACAATCATCGGTTTCAACTTCGGCGCGGCTGCAGGCAAAACCGATGCTAATATCGATAAGCTTAACCTGAAGGCACTGGATGATTTTACCGACCTCGTTGGCTACGGTGGCGCTTTCGGCTGGGGTGGTGGTTCATTCGATACCGTTCAGGTTGTGACAGGTTCCGCTACAGCTACCCTTGCGGGTACTGACGTGCTGGTTTTGGCACATCAAGGGTTCCAGGATGCTGCTGCTGTGGATGTGTATCTGGAAGCAAATAATGACGGAAATGTCGATGATGACCTCATCGTGGCCTACCAGGACACCCTGGGCAATGTCCGCGTCGCCTTTGCCGATGGTGACAACGGCAGTGTCGAGAGTGCCGGTGCCGATTACGTTACAACCGATATCGCCTCTTTGTCCGGCGTGACCATCGCTGGTGTTCAGGACAACATCGATGTTGGTGACTTTGTTGTAGCCTGATCCAATCAACAGGTATTAGTGACCCAAAGTTCAAATTTTAATACCTCAACTGGTAACAACCTTAATCCATCCCAGCCCGTAGTGGCTGGGGTGGATTATACTATTGAGGTAGCAGATCCAACTCATGTCGTCGGCTCAATTATTACTTATAGGACACCCACAAAGTTTACATAGAATCACTTATGCGGCATTATTAACAGTCATGCAGAAAGTGCTAGGATGAGGATGTAGGGAACATTGTACTGTGTCAGATGAAGTGATATAGTTTTAAACGAGAGGTTCCGAAGTGATTTGTAATGAAAGCAGAGAATAGATGCCGGTTGTTTTCAGATATCAGGGATACAAATTTTTCTTTTATTCAAATGAGGGCAACCCACTCGAACCTGCTCACATTCATGTTCGCCTGGCAGGCAAAGAGGCCAAATTCTGGTTATTGCCAGAAGTTTCAGTAGCGAGAAATAATGGCTTCGATGCACGTTTAAGTACTTAAGGACACCCATAAAGCAAGACAGCTAAACTACTCCGTGGTGTAGTTCTTCTATAGGACACCCACAAAGTTGACGAAGGAGCAATGGCATGAATATTTCGCCTGAAAAAATCTGGTTTGACGAAGACAACCTCTGGGTAATTTTGTCGGATGGACGTACCATTGGGGCACCACTGGCCTGGTTTCCAAGGTTGTTGCACGCTGAGCATGATGAGCGTCAGGATTATGAATTAAGTGTCCATGGTATTCACTGGGACGCTTTAGACGAAGATATCAGCATACAAGGGCTCCTTGCTGGTCATGGTGATCAGTCACAACCCAAGCCAAACCGGGCGGCCTGAACCATGACCATGCCCCGCTCCAGCCTGGTCTCACTCACGGATACCCCCTAGTACCACGGTACCACGTCGAATCAATGTGTGCACATGCCCCAAAATCCGACATAAGAAATGACAAAACCCGTTTAATGTGAGATAATTCAGT
>JBNGCY010000091.1:0-7570 GCA_049975505.1 Desulfuromonadaceae bacterium
ATCTCGCGCTTTCTCATTGACCTGTGGCTTAAAGAGCAGGGTGTGAAAATATAAGCAATAAAAACCTGCTTCAATGTTTCCCATAATGGGAACGATGCCTCCCTTTTTGGGAAACTTAAGTTTTTTTCTTCTTTCCTACAGCATCTCCGTCACCGTAAAACCCAGGCCGATGCGATTCACGGAGGAGTTGTAGTCGATTAGACTCTCGCCATAGCCGTTGAAATACTGCAGATAGCCGTTGATGCAGTCAGTGATCGGGAAGGTCCAGCCCAGTTCCACGGCACCGCGATTATCCCCGCTACGCAGGTTATTTCTGAACATCAGAGAAAAGGTGTGCTCCTCCCATTTGTACAGGGCGCGGATCTCACCGTAGCCCAGATAAGCATCGATATCGGGGTTGTCATCTCCGGTAGGATCGTCCGGGCTGTCTTTTTCAGCTTCGGGGATGCGGTACCAGGGCTTGAATGCCAGGGTGAGGTTGTCGCGTTCGAAGATCATCTGCAGATACACCCGGTTCCAACTGCGGGATTCCGTCCCGCCCTGACCGTTGGACTGGTGCACCGCTCCGATACGATTGACGGTGTTGGTAAAACCGAAAATCTCCAGATCATTCCCTTTGCTCAGGAATATTTCCGGCTCATGGTTGGTGTCCCGGAACGGACTCGAATGGGATTCGTTGTATGCCTGCCAGAAAGATAAATTGGTATACGCCGCCCACAGGTCGGCATCGCCGATGATATTGCGCCACACCGGGAACTTGAAACTGAACTGAAACTTCACTTCGGCATTATCCACCCTGGAATCGGACACGCCGAAGGGGTCACCGTTGGGATTGCTGTTATAGCTCACCGGAAGGATATAATTTTCCCGATGCGCTATGAGATTGAAGGGGCTGCAACTGAGTTCCTCTTCGGTTTCCCTGCGCTGCTGCACAAGTGATTCCTCCTGCTCAGTATCTGCGCTTGCCGTTGAGCCCCCCTCCTCATCGAACCCTTTTTGCTCATCGTGTCCTGGCGCCTCTGCTGAAGAGGAGGCCTTCCTCTGAACGTAGCCTTCACAGAATATGCGCACCTGTCCCAAGGGCATCTGCTCCGCCTCACCGCTACGGATCATATCCAGCATGCACTCCTCCACATCAGAGAGCGTCGTAGCAAAACCGGTTGCGGGCAGAAGCAATGCAAGACTCAGCACGGATACAGAGACACAATGGAGAATTCTGTTACAGTTCATATTTTGACGCTTTCGCAAACAAGTATCAAGGTGGAGGGAGAAAAGTGGAATCTGCAAAAATATAGCACGAAACAACGCGGAAATGATACTGATCTGAACAGAGATTCTAAAAGCACAAAAGCCGCTGCGGGGAGGCATCCGCAGCGGCTTTTGTGTCTATCCAAGGAAGAAAGGAGGTCAGAGTTGAATCATCACTGTCTGCCACAACATCTGTTGATCTCTCTGATGGTTGTGAAGATATCCCAGAGATTGTAGATAAAACAGGGGGATGCGCGTATTTGTTTGATTGAAAAGCAACGGTGTTGAATTGCGCATTTGCACAGTTATTTATCTTCACTCCCACAGGCCGCGCCCGGCGCGAATGGCTTCACGTTCCAGGCGGAGGAATTCCTCCTTGCGGTCAAAGTCAAAATAGCGATACACCCGCACCCGTCCCTCGCGCAGGAGGGTGCGATTCAGCATGCTTCCGTCTTCAAGCCATACATATGCGAGCAGACGTCCGTATTTATCCCGCAGGGGTTGTTCCTGATCCGGTTCGAGGCGCACATGTTGTCCCTTCAGGGTACGAATGAGACAGTGGAGGGTATCCCGTCCGCTGCGGCGCAGGGTTGCAGGTGAATCCGCCCCCAGGCGCAGAAAGTCGCGGTCGCGGTAGCCGCCCTTTTTCTCCGGGGCGTCAATCCCCAGGAGGCGGACATCTCCGAGACCGTCCACCCGGATGGTATCTCCATCGTAAATCCAGGCTACGCGTCCCTGCAACTGCCCGGCATGTGCACTTACGCTCCATGTACTCCAGAGCAACAGCACTAGCAGAGCGCTACGCATTAGCAGGGTGAAGTTAAACGGATAGAACCGCATACGCAGATCCGGGAATCAGGCAAACAGTCCGGTGGACAGATAGCGCTCGACCCCATCGCAGATGGTGGTTACCACATGGGCACCGGAGGGAAGATCTGCCGCCACCTGCTGCGCTGCGGCCACATTGGCACCCGAGGATATTCCGGCACTGATCCCGGCGCGGTTAAGGGCTACACAGGTGTTGCGCGCCTGCTCATCGCTGATGGTTAGCACATCATTGAGCAGGCTCCGATCCAGCACAGCGGGGACAAACCCCGCCCCGATACCCTGAATCCCGTGGGGCGCCGGATTGCCACCGGAAAGTACCGCGCTGGCCTCCGGCTCCACCGCGACCAGGCGTACCTCCGGGTTGCGTGTGCGCAGATAGCGTCCCGCACCGGTTATGGTACCCCCGGTACCCACCCCGGTGACAAGGGCATCTATCCTGCCCTCCAAAGCGGAGTATATCTCAGGGCCGGTGGTGGCTGCATGCGCCGCCGGATTGGCGGGGTTGTTAAACTGCTGCGGCATGAAGGCATCGCTTTCTTGCTGAATCTGCTCCGCCCGCGCAATGGCGCCATTCATCCCCTCTTCCTTCGGGGTCAGCTCAAGGGTTGCACCATGCGCTTTAAGGAGTTGACGCCGCTCCATGCTCATGCTTTCCGGCATGCACAGGATCAGAGGGTATCCGAGCTGGGCGCAGATCCACGCGAGGCCGATACCGGTATTCCCGCTCGTGGGTTCCACCAGGGTCATACCCGGGGTCAGGCGTCCTTCCTGTTCGGCGGTGCGGATCATACTTAAGGCAATTCGATCCTTGACACTCCCGCCCGGGTTCGCACTTTCGAGTTTTCCCCACAGTGCAGCTCCGCCAGGACGTTCGAATGCCCGCAAACGCAACAGGGGGGTTTTACCGATGAGATCTGTGAGGGAGTCACTAGTGCGCAATTGACTGGCAAGGTTCGATGTCATGGGCGTTTCTCCATTTTATCCTGCAGGATTCTGGCAAAAGAGGTCACTTCCTCCACCCGATAGCCGCATCCGTGTGGCAACTGCCCGCCGCAGAAGAATATCCCTTTGGCAGGAAAATCGCGGCAGATATCCAGGCGGTGGGCGTGATCCGCGCAGGTGTTGTCATCCTGCAACCAGGCACACTCAAATAACAGCAGACCGTGGGAATCGCGCCCGATGATATTAAAGCGGCTGTATTCGGGATGACTGCGCACCAGCTTCCGGAACGCACGCCGGGAGCGCAACCAGTGCCGCCCCTGCTGAATCTGGATGCGCCGGCAGCACCTTCCGCAGCGGTGACACTGCCCGCGCACCACCAGTTCACGCTTCTGCAGGCGCAGACGCATATGGCGCAGCCAGCCACCGAGACTTAGCATAAACTACAGATCCAGGCGCGCAGCCACAAAATCGATATCCTTGTCTCCGCGCCCGCTCAGGTTCACGAGGATGCGCTTACCGCTTTGCTCAGACGCGCTCCGGATCGCGTACGCAAGGGCGTGGGCGCTTTCGAGGGCGGGGATAATTCCCTCCATGCGGGCAAGGATCTGAAATGCCTCGAGACATTCGCTGTCTGTGGCGCTAACGTACTTAACCCGCCCGATATCCTTGAGGTAACTGTGCTGCGGCCCCACTCCCGGGTAGTCGAGGCCGGAGGCGATGGAATACACCGGCAGGGGTTCACCGTGTTGATCCTGGAGCACATAACAGCGCATGCCGTGGAGTATCCCCGGCGCTCCTTTGCTCATGGTCGCGGCATGATCCGGGGTATCCAGCCCCAATCCCGCAGGTTCCACCCCAACCATCTCCACCTCTGCATCGTCCAGAAAGGCGGTAAACAGACCGATGGCGTTGCTCCCGCCCCCGACACAGGCCACCAGCTGATGCGGGAGTGAACCTGTCATCTCCTGAAACTGCGCGCGCGCTTCGATCCCCACAATCTGTTGAAAATCACGCACCATCAGCGGGAACGGATGCGGCCCCACCACTGAGCCGATGGCATAGAAAAAATGGTCGGGATCACGCAGATATTCATCAAAGGCGCTGTCCACGGCATCCTTAAGGGTTCTGGTGCCGCGGGTTACCGGGATAACCTGCGCCCCCATCAGTTTCATACGCGTTACATTGGGGGCCTGCTTCGCCACATCCACCTCTCCCATGTGGATTTCACACGGTATCCCCACCAGAGCGCACGCGGCCGCCAGGGCGACGCCGTGCTGTCCGGCACCGGTCTCGGCCAGAACCTTGGTTTTGCCCATATGCCGGGCGAGGAGGGCTTCGCCGAGGCAGTGGTTGATCTTATGCGCCCCGGTGTGATTGAGATCTTCGCGCTTCAGGTAAATCTGCGCGCCCCCGAGGTGTTCACTCAGGCGCCGACAGTAATACACCGGGCTCGGGCGTCCCACATAGTGGCGCTGCAACTCCTGCAGTTCAGAAACAAATTCCGGCGTCTCCCGGATCTGCAGGTACGCGCGATATATGTCGTCCATAATCACCTTCAGTTCGGGGGGGATCTCCTGCCCACCGTAGGCGCCAAAAAACCCTTTTGAATCGGGCATCTGTGTATTATTCATGGGTCAAATCCTTATCTATAATAGCCAAAACAGCATTATGGGCATTCTTCTCTGATCCGGCGCTCGCGCCGGTCTTCACGCTCAATTTGATAGCGTGACGGCGTATAGTAATTAAATGCAAGGCGTATACCCAGGATCAGCAGGGCACTCCCCACACCGATAAAAGCGCTGTAGGGTGGAGGGGTAATAAGGGCCACGCGAATCAGGAGAGTGGCAACTGCAAAACCGCTGTTGCGAAACGCAAAGCGATAATTGGCGCTATAGCGCATAGAGAGGAGCATAATGAGGATGTCGCTGAACACCAGAAGGGTATAGATGGTCTCAAAACTGCGATTTTCGCTCCCATGCACCAGAGTCGCGTATGCGTTAAATACCACTATCAGGATAAAGGTGGGCAGAAGCAGAAGTGCAATGAGTTTTTTAGCCCCGATAAAGGCTGTGGTATCGCGCTCACTCGCGTGTACGCTCTGTTCCGGGAGATTCCGGTAGTAAAAGCCCAGAATCACAAAAATTGCCAGCGCCCCCAACCCCAGGGAGGCAATCTCAGGCATCACCGTGGCAACCTCTTCCCACATCAAGGGCTCGCTCATGTCGGATATCTTCTTAAAGATATCGCGCAACATCACCAGCGAGAGGATCTCCACCTGCTTACCCACGGAGATAGATACAGAACATACAAGGCTGAAGAGCAGACCGATAATCTCAAAAAACAGCAGCACGGAAAAAACCGCATGAATCGCTTCGAGATGACTCTCCGGGACCAGCGCGGCTAAGGGCTGGGGGAGGAGATCCCAGCGCTGAAATTGGATCAGCACCAGAGAAAGAAGAAACACCAGCACGAGCAGAGAACCGATACGGCGCTGGGCGCCGCACGCTTCAAAGTGTTGCTCCACACGCTCAAATATCCGATTGATACGCGAGTAAAATGGATTAACGTGCATCGCTGGGGGAGCCTTTCCTGAAAAAGAGAATCAGTCCAATTCGTGGCGGATAACGCACACCACCTGTTTCTCTCCCTGTTGTCCCGCCTCATGGGTGCGGAGCATAAACTCTTTCCACGCCTTTTCCGCGGTATCTGCTTCGACAAGCTCTTTATACACCTGCTTGTCCTGTTCATAGTGTACTTCAAATGTCGGCATGGGGGTTATCCACGAAAATCAGGGCGCGGCAAGCGGCGCGCCCCTACCGTTTGCATCCAGCAGGCGTATTCCCCATCAGGGTTTGAACTCATCCGGGGTAAAGTTCTGGGTCGCGAAGTAGTCTTCCATGGTTTCCGCGCGCCGGATAAGCTCCACCGTTCCGTCCACGCGCAGGAGGAGTTCCTTGGGACGCAGACGTCCATTGTACTGAAAACCCATGGCGTGCCCATGCGCGCCGGTGTCATGGAAGGCAAGCAGATCGCCCTCTTCGATTTCGGGCAGCTCACGCTGAATCGCGAATTTGTCGTTGTTCTCGCACAGGGAGCCCACCACATCGTAGGTCATGGTTTTAGGTGCATCTTCTTTGCCCACCACATCGATATGGTGATACGCCCCATACAGAGCCGGGCGCATCAGCGCCGACATACACGCATCCATGCCCACATAATCGCGGTAGATGTGTTTAAAGTTGATCGCCTTTGAGATCAGACACCCATGCGGTCCGGTCATGAAACGCCCGCTCTCCATGTACATGTTAGGGACATAGGAGTTGGCTGTCCTGAAGGCATCAAACAGAGCTGTGATCTCTTTGGCCATGGTGTCTACATCCAGGGGGGCCTGATCCGGTTCGGCCGGAATGCCGAAGCCGCCGCCGATATTGATGAATTCCAGTTCGATGTCGAGTTCATCTTTCAACAGCACCGCGAGATCGAGAAGCATGCGCGTGGTTTCCACCATGTAGGTGTAGTCGAGTTCATTGGATGCCACCATGGTGTGGAGACCGAAACGTTTTGCGCCGCGCTCTCTGGCTTTGCGGTACGCATCCACCACCTGATCGTGACTCAGGCCGTACTTTGCTTCCACCGGATTGCCGATAATGATATTTCCGGTACGGCGCGGACCCGGATTGTAACGAAAGCAGATGAGTTCAGGGAATTCAGGCACCTTGTCGATCAGGGAGATGTCATCCAGATTGAGGATACACCCACCATCACGCGCAGCGTATTCGAACTCCTCCTGGCTGGTGTTGTTGGAGGTGAACATGATGTCCTCAGGCTTTGCCCCAAGCTCACGGCTCATATACACCTCGGGCATGGAACTGCAGTCAAACCCGAACCCCATGTCGAGCATGATTTCCATGATTTTTTTATTGGGCAGGGCCTTTACCGCGAAGTATTCGCGGAAGCCCGGCACCCCGGCAAAAATCTTTTTCAGGTGTTCACCGGTCTCGCGGATTCCCTTCTCATCGTAGATATGAAACGGGGTGCCATAGTGCGCGGCGATGGCATTAACCCTTGGGAAGAGACGCTGTTTGAAATCCTGTGACATGGGCATGAGGCTATATCTCCTTTTATTTGTCTGATGAGCCTCTTGCAAAAAGCTGAAAACGCAGTGCCCGTCATTCCCGCGGAGGCGGGAATCCATAAGATCTCGGGTCTGACTCAAAAACTGGATCCCCGTTTTCACGAGGATGACGACTTTTGCAAGAGCCTCTGATTGTAACCATCTTAACTACCGGTAGGGCCTTGTGGCACCCATGTAAAGGGCGTCTGTCGCCACGGACGGCGACAGACGAACGGCCATGGACGGCCCCGCTCCCAAACAGTCGTGTCCCTTGGAATGGGTGCCATAAGGCCTTACTGAACAGCTAAGGTCTGATTTTAGCTTTTCAAGTACGAAAAAACAGCGGGAGGATAGCATATTCAGACACAAACAGCCACCTGCTTGATTTGCTATTACCGCAAAAAACAGGTGGCTGTCTGCGCCCACAACGCCGCACCC
>JBNGCY010000092.1:0-7276 GCA_049975505.1 Desulfuromonadaceae bacterium
CAAGAGCCTAGAATGGAACATTTTCTCAGATATCCCGTCCATGGGCGCAGCGCTTCACCAGCAATGCCACCGGAACAGCACCTATGGCGACAATAACACATATCTGATAGGTCAGTTGCAGCCCCAGGGTATCGCCAAGCGCTCCCATTCCAAAAACCACCAGAGCTCCCACCCCGAAATTGATGAACATGTACATACTGTTCATAAAGGTAGGCATGGGCGAATCCACATCCTGAATCGTCGCCATCAACACCGGCCCCGAGGCAAAGATAAAAAACCCCAGAAACGCGAGGAGAATAATGTGATTATTTAATATGAACAGCCCCATGGCCACCACCGATCCCAGGGCGGCAATCACCAGGGTGGTCTGGCGCCCTATTCTATCGGAAATGTTGCCCGCGCAAAACGTGCCAATTACGCCGAAAAACTGCAGCAGCGACAGGGAAATACCCGCATACCACAGGGATTCCCCCTGCTGGGTGAGGTAGACAGGCAGATACAGGGTCAGAGCACTCTTCACCGCCATCTGGCACAGAATATACAGGGCAATTACCACAAACAGAGGGGCATAACGACGCAGCAGGCGGCGGGTATCGCCCTGTTCCGGGGTGTGTTCACGCGCGGGAGGAACTCTGTAGTTGTGTAATTTGAGATACAGCACCAACGATGCCACTATTCCGATGGGAGTGAGGAAGTAGATCTGCTCCAGCCCCCACCAGGATACGGCACTGATCACCAGGATCGGCCCAAGCGTACGCGCGAGCTCACCCCCGACCATGAAAAAACTCATCCCCGTCCCCACCCGGGTGCCGGAAACCTCACGCACCATCACCGGCGAACGCACATGAAAAAGCGCCGCTGACACTCCCGCCACAAACAACAGCACAAGGAGCACACCATAGGATGGCGCCAGCCCCACCATCCCCATACTGATGGCGGTCACCGCCGGGGTGAGGATCACAAAGTAGCGTATCCCGGTGCGCTCCGCCAGAAGCCCGAGCAGGGGGTTGAATAAAGCCGGAATCCGGCGCACAATATCGAGCATCGCACTCATGGAGAGAGACATCCCGAGCTTATCGATAAGCAGGGGCAACAGCGCGGGGAGCATGGCGGAAAAGGTATCGTGGCTCAAATGCGCGGCAGAGAGGGTGAAAACTTCGGCTTTCTTAAAAGGCTTACTTCGCAAAACCTGACTCCATTTCATTACACTGCAACATTGCCCGGGAAAGAAACCGGGCGTGACACCAGACAAAACCCATCATAGCTCTGCACCCGTCTCTGGAGCCAGAGTTTTAATCAGAAATACGGGTACAATTTGAAAGAGCTTGTTTTTTTCAGTCTGTTTGCTAATCTGCGGGAGCATAACCCCTGGCTAACACCCTTAAGCATCGACATATTTACAAGATTACGTTTACAACTTGGCCTTTTAAATTCGGATAAACAGTGACTCCTATCACCCGTTTCAATATCCTCGCCACAGCACTTGCAGGGATTATTCTCGCTGCAAGCATAAGCTATTTCTTTATTTTCCTCCCCTACCACGAATATTCCGGACGCGTTACTGAACTGAAACAGCAGTTTATTGAAGAAGAGAAAAAAACCATTCGCCTTGAAGTTGAGCGCGCTCTCAATGAACTGGACTTTCTGATTCAGGACCATCGCCAGGAAATCGCCACTCAGTTGAAGTTGAATCTGGCGAACATGAAAAGTCTGATTGAATCAAAGCGCTTTACCAGTCTGGATCAGATCCATGCAAGAATCCAGGACATGCGCGAAGGGCTGGGACAACTGCACCAGATAGCTTTTTTTGTGCTGGATTCCTCCGGGAAACTTCTGAGCCGCAGTGACACCACGAACCTGCGGAACCTGGGGATGCGGGCGGATTTGAAAGACGCACAGATAACATCTCTATTTAAAAAGCTGTGGAAGGTTGAACCTGAACAACTGGCCAGTATCCAGTGGCCCGTTGCCGGGGATTCATCCTCCATCAAAGTGCATGCCATGTACACCCCGGCACAAAAGGACGATCTGCATATCGTCACCCTGCTGCCGCAGCATGTAAGCGATACGCACCTGCAGCGGCGTTTCCTGGAGCATCTCTCCCAGGTGCGCTACGGTCCGGATCGTTCCGGCTACTTTTATATCTTCAACGCTGATGCAAACCCGATAATGAGCCCGGTGCATTCCCCTCCGTTCAGAGAAGATCTGAGTCCCGCCGTGATCGATGATGACGACCAGGCAACCAGAGAGCGCCTCGTCAGAACCGCGATGCAGGGGGGCGGATACGTCGAGTACCAGTTTCAGAATCTGATCAGAGCAGGGGCCACAGAGCGTAAAATAGCCTATGTAACCATGCTGCCGCGCTGGGACTGGATAATCGGAACCGGATTCTACCCCAGCTCCCTCGATCAGCGCATTCAGCGCCAGCAACAGAGCTTTTTAGCCAACACCCATGGGCGTGCACGCATCGGCGTGATTGTGGTTCTGCTCAACCTTCTGGTTGGGCTTGTGATTGCGTATGTAACCAACAGATATGTACGCAGGATTGAGCAGAAACGTGAAGAACACCTCAAACACCTGGAGCAGTACAGTAACCTCCTCGATGAGCTGTGTCTGGTCTCCAAAGGAGATCTGAACGGAGACATTACCTACGTCAACGATAAATTCTGCGAAGTTTCCGGATATACCCGCGAAGAGATGCTGGGGCAGCCACACAATATTGTACGCCATCCCAGTGTACCCAAAACCGTGTTCAAGCGCATGTGGCAGCGCATTCAATCCGGTAAAATCTGGCGCGGAATCAGCCGCAATAAGACCAAAGACGGGCGCTCGTATTACGCCGACAGCGTCATCATGCCACTCACCGATCAGGACGGCAACATCCAGGAGTACATCGCAGCGCGCTACGAAATTACCGAACTGCTGGAAAAACGCGATGAAGTGCGTCTGGCATTCGCGACCGATAAGCTCACATCCCTGGGGAGCAGACACAAACTGATGGAGGATCTGCGCAGAGCTTCCGAGGACAAGTGTCTGATCCTCTTCGATATCGTTGACTTCGGCGGCATCAACCGCAACCTCGGCACCGAAACTGCCGACAAGGTCCTTCAGCATTTCAGCAATCAGATGGTTGAATTCTTCTCCGCCGAAGGCTACACCCTGTACCGTCTTCACAGCGATATCTTCGCGATCCTGACCGAAGTTACCCCTCAAAATGAGATGTTTACCACGGTGGAGCACTTCAGCGAGTTTCTGCGCCGCGTTCCCTTCCCCGATGCTGAAGGTGAAAACTTCAACCTCACCTTAATCAGCGGGATCGCCTGCGGCGAAAAGGATCTGCTCACCTGCGCCGATGCAGCGCTCCAGTACGCCAAGCAGAACAAGCAGGCTCTAGCCATATATAACCCCAGCATTGCCCAGCAGCAGGGGCGGATGCGCGCCTACTGGATCAACGAAGTGCAACAGGCTCTGCTGGATCAGCGTCTTGTCCCGCACTATCAGCCCATTGTCCACATCGCCAGCGGGAAAGTGACACGTTACGAAGCACTCATGCGCATGCACAATACCTACGGCGAGCTGATCTCACCCGGGGAATTCCTCCCCATCATGGAGCAGACCAGCCACTATCCGGAGATGACCCGTGCCATCTTCAAGCAATCCTGCATATTCTTCCGCTACCGCGAGGAAAACTTCTCCGTCAACCTCTCAGTCGACGATCTGCTCCGGCGTGAAACCGTGGATGAAATTGCCTCCATGGCGCAAAAGTACGGAGTAGCGCAGCGTCTGACCGTGGAACTGGTGGAAACAGAGAATGTGCACAACTACGAATCCGCCCTGAAGGCCCTTGCCGAATTGAAACAGTTGGGAATCAAGGTGGCGATTGACGATTTCGGCTCGGGGTTTGCCAATTTTTCCTACCTGTCGGCATTCCCGGCGGATTTTGTCAAGATCGATGGCTCTCTGGTGAGCAAGGTCAATGAGGATGAGAAGACCCGCAACCTGGTCAGGGTTCTTATCGACTACGCCCATTCCGAAGGGATGGAGGTAATCGCGGAGTTTGTCAGTTCAGCGGAGATCCTCGAAACCATCAGTGCTATGGGATGTGACTACGCTCAGGGATACTATTTCGGCGCACCGACTCCCGGGGAGAAGATCGAAGGATAGAACTCGCCCGCATCACACATATATCCGGGTCTGCGCCGCTTCCGGACTCAGTTGCGCCATCTGGTGCAGACGCTCTTCCATGGCGGCGCCATCATATGCAAAGGCGTATTGCGGACAGTGACGCGTACACTGGTGACAGCGTACGCACACTTCATCAGTCACCTGCGGATAGCCATCATCCTGCCAGTGCAGCGCCCCCACCGGACACAACTCCACACATGTGCCGCATTTATTGCATTTCTGTTTGTCGGGCTGATGCGCACCGAACATCGCCTTTATCTTATCCAGGCTTTTCTCCCGCGCCTGGCGCGCATATTCTTCCGGCAGATAGTTAAGCACCTCCTGGTCGAGAAATGCGCCGGGATCGGACTCAAGACGCTTGAGTACCCTGTCCACCAGAGAAGCGAGTTGCTCTTCATCTTCCGGACCCGGATGCCCTTTCCCCAGAGGATGTTTACTCTCCCACAGGGATGAGTGCAGCGCCATAACCTTTGCCGCACCGGCGCTTTTCCATCCTTTTCTTTCCAGATGCTGCGCTATCTCAGGCAGGGCAACCCCACTGCACACTCCACCCCAGGTTACAAACGGAACCGCCGCCGCGCGTTCAGCGCCCTGGGGCAGAGCCGCGATAAATTCGAGCACCTGCGGCACTGCATGATCCACATATACCGGACTCCCCAGCCACAGGCACGCATCCGCATCCACCTGTGCCGCCAGCTTTGCGACCTCAGTTCCGCCGGGCGGACTTAAGTCAAACATCCGGGCTTCAATTCCATGCTGGTGCAGAGCCTCAGCGAGCATGTGAGCCACCTGCCGCGTTGTCCCAGCGGCAGAAAACCACGCAATACAGTGGGTTTGCATACCAAATTCTCCTGATAGACGTTTATTTTTGCAGCAGTTTCTCGATCTCTTTTACCCCGGGAACCTTGCCGGTGACAACCACCTTTCCATCCAGAACCAGAGCGGGGGTGGTCATCACCCCGAAGCCCATGATCTCGTTGAGATCGGTTACTTTCTCCAGTTCATACTCCTGCCCCAGGTTGTCTGCCGCCTGCTGAGCATGCTTGGCGAGTTTTTCACATTTGGCACATCCAGTGCCCAGAATCTGAATTTTCAACATTGATTTTCTCCTTTTTATGGCAGCTAGAAGTAAAGGCTTGTGGCACCCATTCCAAGGGACACTTTGCGCCGTCCATGGCCGCTCGACTGTCGCCGTCCATGGCGACAGACGCCCTTTCCATGGGTGCCACAAGCCTCCATCTGCAGCGGGCAACAAAAACAATATATTTTCTTAAAAAGCAAACAACGCTATACCTCCCTGCATCAGAACAGCGCCCCATAGATCATGCCACTGATGGTCGCCATTATCACCACCAGGATTACAAACACTGCGGTCTTTTTGTTCCCCATCACACTGCGGATTACAAGCATGTTGGGCAGGCTCAGGGCCGGACCGGCGAGAAGCAGCGCCAGGGCCGGGCCTTTGCCCATCCCCGCACCCATCAGGCCCTGCAAAATGGGCACCTCAGTTAAAGTGGCAAAGTACATAAACGCCCCGAACACCGAAGCAAACATATTCGCACTGAGGGAATTGCCCCCCACCAACGAAGCCACCCACTCCGAAGGGATAAGCCCTTCATGCCCCGGGCGTCCGAGAAACACCCCCGCCAACAGCACCCCGATGAGAAGCAGGGGCATGATCTTCTTGGCAAAATCCCAGCTTTCATCAAACCACGAGCCCATCTCCTCATCACGGGTGGAAGGGAGGTTGCTCAACACCGAGAGACCGATAACCCCGAAGGTGAATGCGAGTTCCGGTGCTTCCGGCGCCAGAAATGCCATCAAAACTGCCGGTGCAGAAGCCAGCGCCATGCGCCCCCAGCCCAGATTAAACCAGGTCGCCAGCATCAATGCCAGTGCCACTGAAAACCCGCTGGTTATCCACCACTTGGCGGCGTAGATGGCATGCCACAGCCCCGTGTTCTCTTCGGGTCTGCCCCAGTTGGCGAACACCAGAATCCCTACCATGGCGGCAAAGTAGAGCGCGGTCTGCCACAGGGGGCGCGTGGTATCATCCTCTCCCATAGCCGGGACTGCGGCGGCCTTCTGTGCTTCCTCGCGGCGGAAAAAAAAGTGCATCAAAAGTCCGATGACTATGGCAAACACCACCGCGCCGATGGCACGCGCAAAACCCATCTCGGGGCCGAGAATGCGCGCGGTGAGCACAATCGCGAGGATGTTAATCGCGGGTCCGGAATACAGGAAAGCACACGCCGGTCCCAGACCGGCGCCCATGCGATAGATCCCGGAAAACAGCGGCAGAATGGTACACGAACACACCGCCAGAATCGTGCCCGATACCGAAGCCACCCCGTACGCCAACATCTTCTTGGCGTTGGGACCCAGATATTTCATCACCGCCGCCTGACTTACAAATACCGCCACCGCTCCGGCGATAAAGAACGCTGGCACCAGGCACAGGAGCACGTGCTCACGTGCGTACCATTTCACCAGATAGAGGGACTCGAGTACCGCCCCCTGGAGACGCGCACTTTCAACCGGAAGAAAAAAGCACAGGGTAAAAACGGCAATGATCCAGAACAGCGGCTTCGATTCGGTTTTTAAATCCATTTACTTTTCCCTTATATCTTCAGTTGCGCCTGGACATATGCAGGCGCAATCGCACAGCGACCAGAACAGGCCCGGAATTGAAATCAACGCTCCGCTCAGCTGCCCAGGGCAGCAGAATGATCGCGTGCACGCTCCTCCAGAACAGTCTCCACGCACCCGAGGAAATTAAGGATGCACGGCGTGCGCAACGTGTAAAATACCTGATTGCCACGCTTGTCTGCGGCAATGATGCCCGAATTGCGCAGCACGGTCAGGTGCTTCGAAATAGTGGACACATCCACGCCCACCATCTCGGTAAGTTCACACACACAGCACTCTTTTTCGCTCAACTGCTCAAGAATAAACAAGCGCGTAGGATGCGCCATCGCCTTCAGTACGCCCGCACGCGCTTCCAGATGTCTTTTATGTTCCTGATACATATATCCCTCCAAATGATTGCCTATTTGGCAATATAGGCAAATATATGGTTGAAGTCAACCCT
>JBNGCY010000093.1:0-7189 GCA_049975505.1 Desulfuromonadaceae bacterium
TTATGGGGCGGCCGGGAATTGCTGATCTTACCCACACAAAATAGAATAGAACCAAAAAAGGCCGCCCCCCCATATATCAGGGAACGGCCTTGTTTATCTCATGCCTGCTTAAGATTCCACAAGCATTAATCCAACACGATTATAAGCACATCCTGCTGTACCTGAGCTCCTTCGCCCAGAAGAATCTCTTTAACCACGCCATCAGTTTTAGCGCGTACGTTGGTTTCCATCTTCATCGCTTCAGTGACGAGGAGGGTGTCACCGGCCTTCACTTCATCGCCCACGGAGACATTCATCTTGAGGATTTTACCCGGCATGGGGGCACCCACATGCTTGTCATTGCCAGGATCGGCCAGGACAATATCCGCATCCTCGGTATCTACGGAAAGATCTTTGACCGAGACCTGACGCGGTTCGCCATTGAGTTCAAAAAAGATACTTCTGGTACCGTCCTTACTCACCTCACCGATAGCCGTGAGTTTTACAATCAGGGTTTTACCCTCTTCAATATCGATGCTCACTTCGTCACCGGGATCAAGACCGTAGAAATACAGCGGTGTCGAAAGAACGGAGGTGTCGCTGTATCTCTGACGATGACGGTCAAATTCTTCAAACACACCGGGATAGAGTACGGCTGAAGAGATATCGCGCTTTTTGACTTCGTGCCCGAGCTTTTCCTCCAGTTCCTTCTTCTTTGCGGCAAAATCCACCGGCTCGAGAAATTCGCCGGGGCGATGGGTGAAGGGTTCTTCATCCTTGAGAATGATCTTCTGCAGTTTCTCCGGGAAACCGCCATAGGGTTGACCCAGCATCCCCTTGAAGAAGTCCACCACTCCCTGCGGGAAGGTAAGCTCATGCCCGCGCTCCATCACATCCTCGGGCTCGAGATTGTTCTGCACCATGAACATCGCCATATCGCCCACAATCTTCGAGGATGGCGTTACTTTGACCAGATCTCCGAACATGTCGTTGACCTTGCGGTACATCTGCTTGCACTCTTCCCAGCGATGCCCGAGTCCTAATCCTTCAACCTGAGGCTTGTAGTTGGAATACTGCCCGCCGGGGATTTCGTGGTAGTAAACCTGGGCGGTGCTCGAACGCAACTCGGATTCAAACGGCTCATAGTAGGTGCGCACGGTCTCCCAGTAGTTGGCGAGCTTCTGCATTCCGACCTGATCCAGTTTCGGATCCCACAGGGTGCCTTCCAGGGTGGCAAGAAGTGCATTCATACTCGGCTGCGAAGTCAACCCGGAGATGGATGAAAGCGCGGTATCCACGATATCCACCCCGGCCTTGGCTGCCATCAGGAGCATGGTACCGCCATTGCCGGAGGTATCGTGGGTATGCAGATGAATCGGAATACCCACCTCTTCTTTTAGCGCTTTGATCAGGCGTTCTGCGGCAAAGGGTTTGAGCAGACCGGCCATGTCTTTGATCCCGAGAATATGTGCGCCCATGTTCTCAAGCTCTTTAGCCATATTTACATAGTATTCAAGGGGATACTTGTCCCGCTTGGGATCGTTGATATCCCCGGTGTAACACATGGCCGCTTCGCAGATGGCACCCTCTTTGCGCACCGCATCCATGGCGACCTTCATCCCCTTGGTCCAGTTGAGGGAGTCGAAAATGCGGAACACATCAATGCCGCCCTTTGCAGCATTGGCAACAAAGTCTTCAACCACGTTGTCGGGATAGTTGGTGTAACCGACCGCATTGGAGCCGCGCAGAAGCATCTGGAACAGAATATTGGGCACTTTGGCGCGCAGCCGGTCGAGGCGCTCCCATGGGTCTTCGGTTAGAAAGCGCATCGAAACATCAAAGGTGGCTCCACCCCACATCTCCAGAGAAAACATCCCTCCGCCCAGATGGCTGGTCGCGGCGGCGATTTTCTCCAGATCATAGGTTCGTACCCGGGTTGCCAGCAAAGACTGATGCGCATCACGCATGGTGGTATCGGTTATAAGCAGATGATTCTGCTTCTTAACCCATTCAGCCAGTCCTTCCGGGCCTTTTTCGAGCAAAATATCCCGCGTTCCGCGCGGACAGATGGCATCTGGGGAGATTTCCGGCACATGGGCCTCGCGCAGCTCGCTCATGCGCAGTTTTTTCTTGATATTGGGGTACCCGTTAACAGACACATGCCCGAGATACTGAAGCAGTTTGTTGGCGCGGTCTTTCTTTTCCGGAATATTAAAGAGTTCCGGATGGTTATCCAGATATGAGGTGTCACACTGACCCTTAAGAAATGGCTCGTGGGTAATGACATTCTCCAGAAAACCGATATTGGTCTTCACCCCGCGCACACGGAACTCCTTCAGGGCGCGGTTCATGGTACGGCACGCATCGAGGAATGAAATTCCCCAGGTGGAAACCTTTACCAGCAGAGAGTCGTAGTACGGTGTGATCTCCGAACCGGCAAAGCCG
This sequence comes from Desulfuromonadaceae bacterium, assembly GCA_049975505.1. Taxonomy (GTDB): domain Bacteria; phylum Desulfobacterota; class Desulfuromonadia; order Desulfuromonadales; family Desulfuromonadaceae; genus JAIVHC01. Next base: position 2,425 of record JBNGCY010000093.1, read on the forward strand.
TTCGCCGCATCCAGACGCACACCGAAGCCCACAGCGGTGCGGTAGGCCTTTATGGTGCCGAAATCGGGAGCAAAGTTGTTCTGCGGATCTTCTGTAGTCACCCGGCACTGAATAGCGTAGCCGCGCAGCTCGATATCGCTTTGCTTCTTGATCCCGATCTCCGGATCGGAGAGCTTGTATCCCTGCGCCACGAGGATCTGGGTCTGCACCAGATTGCGCATGGTCACAAGTTCGGTCACCGTGTGTTCCACCTGAATGCGCGGATTGGTCTCGATGAAATAGAACTTCCCCTCCTTATCCATGAGGAATTCCACAGTTCCGGCATTGATATACCCGACCTCACGCACGATCTTCATGGCGTGCTCACACACCTCGTCGCGTTTCTTTTTGCTCAGAGAGGGGGAAGGGGCCAGCTCTATAACCTTCTGATGACGGCGCTGGATGGAGCAGTCACGTTCAAAATAGTGGACCATATTACCGTGCTGATCCCCCATAACCTGAACTTCGATATGTTTGGGGTTTTCAATATATTTTTCCAGAAAGACCGTGCCATCGCCAAAAGCGGCTTTAGCTTCAGAGGTTGCCGATTTTATACCGTCAACCAGCTCCTCGCGCTTGCGCACCACACGCATCCCGCGGCCACCACCGCCTGCTGCGGCCTTCACGATGATGGGGTAGCCGCACTCTTTAGCAAACAGCAGAGCTTCTTCCTCGGTTTTCACAGGCTTTTCTGTCCCTGGCACCACAGGCACTCCGGCAGCCAGGGCAACCTTGCGCGCCGCCACCTTGTTGCCGAGTTTGCGCTGTATTTCAGCGGTAGGACCGATAAACGCTATCCCGGCACGTTCGCACGCTTCGGCAAATTCAGGATTTTCGGACAAAAAACCGTAGCCGGGATGAATTGCATCCACCCCTTTGGCACGCGCAAGATCAATGATCTCATCAATCCCCAGGTAGGCGTCTATAGGCCCTTTGCCCCTGCCGATTATATACGCTTCATCCGCCTTATAGCGGTGCAGCGCCACCTTGTCCTCTTCAGAGTAAATTGCTACCGTACTGATACCCAGTTCAGTACATGCGCGGAAGATTCTTATCGCGATCTCCCCGCGGTTGGCAGCCATGATTTTCTTGAATTGCTTTATAGCCATACAGCCTCCATTTCTGCAAAAAACGGTTTTAATACCAGACAAAAAACTGAACTGTTTTTTAGTCACACTATAAAAATCGTTTTATTTCAAATACTTACGCAAATAAAGCAGAATTCAGCTTCTTCTGTCAAGTGCAAACAACGAATCCGCCCGCAGGGGCAAAATACTTTCTCTATCCTATAATACCAGATATCTCAGGATTAACAGGCAGATACACCATTAAAAATCTGGCAAAGAAAATTTGCACCTGCTATGGTAGTCAAAATTATGACGGTTAAATTTGCACCACTGCATAGCGGAGAGTTTTCATGGAGTTCCAGTCCCGGATACTGCTCATTGATGACGATGTCCAGAGTAACAAGCTCTTGCGCACGGTCCTGGAGCGCAGCGGCTATGGGGTTACCAGCGCACTCAGTGGCGAAGAGGCTCTACAGCTTCTGGCACAGAACTCTTTTGCTGTAGTCATAACCGACCTGGTTCTTCCCGGCATCGGCGGACTCGAAATCCTTAAACATCTGCAGGAACATTCTCCCCACACCAATGTTATTCTGATAACGGGCAATGCCTCTGCAGAAACAGCTGTGGAAGCGATGAAAAACGGAGCTTTTGACTATATCACCAAGCCTCTCAATATTGACAAACTCAAGCTAATCATCGCAAAATCCCTGGAAAAACAGAAACTTATCCAGGAAAACATCCTCCTGCGCCAACAACTGTATACCAGACACAGCTTTTCCAATATTATTGGAACCAGCACTGCAATCCAGGCGGTGTTCAACCGGATGCAGAAGGTGGTGGACACCGACTCCTCTATTCTCATTCTGGGTGAATCCGGAACCGGCAAGGAGCTGGTGGCGCGCGCATTGCATTACAACGGTCCCAGACAGGACAAGCCCTTTGTCGCCATAAACTGCGGAGCCATTCCCCAGGACCTGCTGGAGAGCGAGCTGTTCGGACACATGCGCGGATCATTTACCGGTGCGATAAAAACCAAAGCAGGCAGGTTCGAACAGGCCAATGGCGGCACTATCTTTCTGGATGAGATAGGGACGATGCCGGTTCATCTGCAGCTCAAACTTCTGCGGGTTCTGCAGGAGCAGGAGGTGGAACCGGTAGGGGGGAATCACTCCATAAAACTCAATATCCGCATTATTTCCGCAACAAACTCCGACCTTGAAGAGATGATTGCCAGAGGCGCGTTTCGCGAAGATCTGTTTTACCGTCTCAATGTCATCCCCATCAATCTACCTCCTCTGCGCGAACGCAAAGAGGATATCTCCATCCTGGCGCGCCACTTTCTGAAAAAAAGCTGCCGCCAGCTCAAATGTGAGGACTTGAGCTTTGATGATGAGGTTGTTGAAATTCTGGAGGAATATCCCTGGCCCGGGAATGTGCGTGAACTGGAAAATATCATAGAGCGCACGGCCGCACTGTGCGACAAAAACACCATCGGCATTGAAGACCTGCCTCCACACATATCCGGAGTGAAGCGCAAACAGCGTCATCTTGCGCAGAACCTGCCTGTCGATGGCCTGGATATGCCGGCACAGATTGAACAGATTGAAAAGGAATGGATCCGCCAGGCCCTGCAACACAGCGCGGGAGTAAGGACAAAAGCCGCAGCCCTGCTCAATATAAAACGTACGACCCTGGTGGAAAAAATGAAACGCCTCGGGATCGAAGCTTGAGATGGAATGGAGACCGGGACGGGGGCGTCACAACCCTCAGCGCAGAGTCACCTTTTCCTCATTGCTGAGCCCCTGCAATATATGTGTATAAAATGCCGAAGCTAAAGGGCTCTGCTGGCGCCCGCTGCGGTGAATGAGATAGAATGAGCGCGGCATTTCCACCCCCCTGATCCTGACCGCGACGAGTTTTCGGCGCGCAACATCCTCGCGCACCGCCAGCGCCGAAAGAATGGAAACCCCGATTCCACATTTAACCGCTTCACGCACCGCTTCATTGCTGCCCACATCCGCAACGATACGCAAATGCGCTGTATCGACATCAACCTCCTTTAACGCTGCGCTCATTTCCGCCCTGGTACCGGACCCCTGTTCGCGCATAACAAAAGGGACATCAAGCAGTTCCCGGGGGTCGATACTGTTCTGGCTTGCAAACCTGTGCCCCACTGGCACCACGAGTTGAAGTTCATCGTGGCATATCTCCTCGTATCCCAGACGTTGATCTGCCGGTTTGCTGCCCACCAGCCCCAGTTCCAGGACTCCGCTCAGCACATCTGCAGCGATGCGAGCGCTGCCGGAAATAAGAAGATGTAAATCAGCACGGGGATAATCCTGTTTAAAACTCTGGAGTAATTCCGGAAGCAGATACGCGCCGGGGACGGTGCTGGCTCCGATACTCAGATTTCCGGCAAGGTTGCCCTGAAAATTGCTGATCGCCTGTCTGGCGTCATTCTGAATCTGAATCATCTTGCGCGCATATTTGTACAGGATTTTCCCCGCATGGGTCGGATGCGCCTGCCGGCCAAGGCGGTCAATCAGTTTTTCTCCAAGTTGCTGCTCCAGAATACGGACGTTTTCACTTACTGATGGCTGAGAGATGAGAACCGCTTCCGCGGCGCGGGTAAAACTGCCATGATCAACCACTGCGCAGAAGATTTCCAGACGGCGAATATCCACGTTAGTACCTCATTTTTATTGTTCGGTTTTTCATTCAGGATAAAACCACGATTGAAGTGTGTCTTTTCAGTACACTACCTGATTGCGCCCATTATCTTTGGCCTGATACAGTCTGGCGTCCACCCGCGCCAGGCACCGGGTGATATCCTCCTGCTCCGGGTCAAATACCCCTACTCCGATACTTGCGGTACACCTTACTTCCAAACATTCATCGTTGCACCTGATTCTGAATTCTGTGTCGACAACCCTGGTGCGAATCTTTTCCGCAATAGCTATCGCATTTTTGAGGGAAGTCTGTGGCAACAGCAGGAGAAATTCCTCACCTCCGTATCTGAACAACATGTCCATATCCCGCCGCGCCTGAGCGCCTATGGTATCTGCAACCTGACGTAAAATACTGTCTCCGCACAAATGTCCGTAGCGATCATTGACCGCCTTAAAATAGTCAAGATCAATCAACACAAGTGCCAGGGGAGTTCCGTTGCGGCGGGCAAAGGCAGCCTGAGTCTTGAGCATCTCCTTCATGTGGCGGCGGTTGAATGTGCCAGTCAGGGGATCGCGAATACTCTCATATTCAAGACGTCTGAAATCCACGAGTTTCCGGGCTGTTTTGTAAAACAGCATACACACGATAAACACAAAGATTCCACCGAAGAAAAAAACTATCGGAACAATAACTTCAGCCAACGTAGCATGTGTACGACAAGACACCATGAGATAGGAGAAGTATCCGCAGATAAATAAAAAGATAAAACCCGAGAGAACATACCAGGCCCAGATAAGAGACTGCTCCGGTAGCATTTTACGAATTCTGGCTACCGGCCACATTGCCAGCAGCAATGCCAGCATCCCGATAAATGTTAAAACGCAGTAAAAGCCACTCACACTTTACCTCACAAATATCCGGAAGAACTGCATCGTGCCATGCCATTCAAAAAGCAGGATGCGTCCGCCGCGAAGCTAAAATAATTTAAA
>JBNGCY010000094.1:0-7062 GCA_049975505.1 Desulfuromonadaceae bacterium
ATTCCTGTACCGTTATGGTCAGATTTCTAATTATAACTGCTTTGAACCTGATAATAGCATATTTTCTCTTTATATGCTCCCTTTAATGGACTTTTGCAATGAAAAACAATACCGAACTCGGCTATTTCCGCCATTTTTATCATCTGCTCCAGGGGGTATGGCTGACACTGGCTCTGGGGGCACTTCTTTTTAATGTCATGGAAACCCGCCATGAAGTTGATGGCCTTGCTCGCCAGGCTGCGATACTTGAAAAAGAGCGCACTAATACCATCCGCGAGTGGGTGCTGCACCAGAAGGGGTTGGAGATCAAGGATGAAGAGGGCAAATCCTCGCCGGTGCTCTCTCCAGCCCAGGTATTGAGCCAGATCCAGTCTCTGCTACCCGCGGATGGGGTTCACAGCCGCCTGGTGAGCCCGGTGCCTCTGAACCCGCGCAATATCCCGGATGCGTGGGAACGGCGTAAATTTGCAGCGTTGAACAACGGATACGATGTGGTGCGCGAAAAAGTCAGAGGTTCGGATAACAACATGGAATACCGCGAGCTCCACGCCATGGAGAAGACACAGCGCTGCCTGGAATGCCACCCCGGGTATAAGAACATCCTGCAGCCCGCAGCCCTTTCCATACGTGTACCTCTGGAGCCTATCCACTCCATGCTCGCAACGCGTACAGTGGCATTTAATGTATTGTGTTGCTTCATCTGGGCTCTGGGTACGGGAGGGATGCATGCTGGTGCGGCCCGCTTACGCCAGCAGCTGGAATATCGGCACAGAATGCAGCGCGATCTGGAACAAAGCAACAACCTCTACAGCGCCCTGAGTGCGGCGAATCAGGTTATGCTGCGTAGCGATGATCCTCAGGAACTGTATGCGCAGTTATGTCGCATTGCCGTGGAATACGGGCACTTCCAGCTTGCCAGTGTGGCCCTGATAGATGCGGATACCGGAGCCTTGAGCCATGTGGCGGTGCATGGAGATGAAAAGGGGTGTGGGTATATCAATGCCATACATGTGAGTACTGATGCGGACATTCCTGAAGGGCGCGGTCCTACCGGGCGGGCGGTGCGCGAGGAAAAAACCATAGTCACCAACGATTTTATGCAGGATATGCGCTCCACTCCCTGGGAGGAGGAGGCGAAAAAGGCCGGCATCGGCTCCGCGGCGTCCATGCCTATCTTTATCGGCTCGCAGGTGGTGGGGGCTTTCAAAGTCTATGCCGCAACACGTGACTATTTCAATGCATCGCGCATAGAATTGCTTGAACAATTGCGCGATGACCTGAGTTTTGCCCTTTTAAGCGTGGAACATAAGGAGCGCGAGGAACAGGCGCGGCGCAGGCTTGAAGAGTCGCAGAAGTTTCAGCAGGTGCTCCTCGACGCCCTGCCGTATCCGGCGGTGCTGGCACGCTATTCCACCCGCAGAGTAGTGAGCGCCAATCGCCGCGCCCGCGAAATGGGGATCAAAGTGGGAGAGCCGAGCCCGTGTTGTCAGCATATTTCTGAAGACGAGAGGCGGCGTTCGCGCGTGGTGGAACAACAGCGCGAGGATGGCAGCTGGGATATGATCTGCTGGCGCCCGGTGGACGGTGAAGATGATGACCTCTATCTGCACTTTGCCATTGATATAACCGAACGCAAGGAGCGCGAGCAGAAGGCTCTGGATATGGCGCACACCGACCCTTTGACCGGAGCGGCAAACCGCCTTCACTTTACCGCGCTGGTACGCCAGGCTCTGGAGGAGGCGGAGACGCGCTCGTTTGGAATCCTGGTGTTTGATCTCAACGATTTTAAACCGGTAAACGACACCTATGGTCACAGTGCCGGGGACAAATTGCTGGTAAAAGTGGCACGCCGCTTCAGTCGAACCCTGCGGGCCTGCGATACCACCTGCCGCTGGGGCGGAGATGAGTTTGTGATTTTTCTCCCCGGGGCGGATGAAAGTAATATTGTCGATCTTATGCAGAGGGCTGCGGGAGTGTTTGAGGAACCTTTTGTGGTTTCCGGCAATGAGATATATCTGAGTGCCAGCGGTGGGTATGCCACCTGGCCCGAAGACGGGGATACGGAGTTGGAATTGTTCAAAATAGCGGACCGGCGCATGTATCAGACCAAACTCGATAAGAATCTGATGCAGGATTAGGCTCCGTTCCGGCGGAAGTATGCCAGCGGAAGAAACATGCAGGCGGTGCTGGTTATGTCACTGCACCGCCTGAAATTTGCGCGGATTTCTTTAATCCTCGTCGCTTTCCGCCAGACTGATGTTGAGTTCGAGCACTTCTACATCGCCGCTGCTGTCGACCGAGAGTTTCACCTGATCCTCGGAGATATGGATATATTTTCTCACTACGGTGAGGATATCCTGCTGCAGCATGGGAAGAAAATCCGGAGTGTCGGTTTTGCGCCGCTCATGCGCCACAATAATCTGCAGGCGTTCCTTGGCAATGGCGGCGGATCCCTGTTTTGATGAGCGGAAAAAATCTAAAAATTTCATAAATCAACCCCTGAATAAGCGGGAAAAGAACCCTTTTTTGGCGGCCTGCATGAAGCGGTGCGGCCGATCCTCGCCCAGAAAGCGATCCACCACATCCATGTAGGCGCTGCCGGCGTCACTCTCCTCATCCAGTGTTACCGGAATCCCGGAGTTGGAAGCCTCCAGCACCGCCTGCGACTCAGGCACCACACCCAGAAACGGAATCGCCAGAATCTCCTGCACATCCGCGGCACTGAGCATCTCTCCCGTTTCCACCCGGCGCGGGTCGTAGCGGGTCAGAACCAGGTATTCCTTTACCGGTTCCAGCTCTTTTTCCGCGCGGTAGGTCTTGCTTCCGAGCATCCCCACTATGCGATCCGAGTCACGCACCGAAGAGACTTCGGGGTTGGTGACAATCAGGGCTTCATCCGCATAGTACATTGCGGCCACCGCACCCTTTTCGATCCCGGCGGGGGAGTCACATACGATGTAATCGAAGCGTTCGCGCAACTCGTCGAGAACACGTTCCACCCCTTCAAGGTTGAGGGCGTCCTTATCGCGGGTCTGCGAGGCGGGGAGGATGAAGAGATTCTCCAGACGTTTATCTTTGATCAATGCCTGATTCAGCGAGCCTTCGTTGTGAATCACGTTGAGAAGATCATATACCACACGGCGTTCGCATCCCATGATGAGGTCGAGGTTCCGTAGCCCGACATCAAAGTCGATAACCACGGTTTTAAAGCCCCGCTTTGCCAGTCCGGCGGCAAATGCCGCACTGGTTGTGGTTTTGCCCACGCCGCCTTTTCCTGATGTTACCGCAATGACTTTTGCCACTGTAGTTTCTCCTTGGTTTGTGCGTTGACTGTAATTAATCAGCTGTCTTTTCCAGCCGGGGCTTGTGCCATCCAGGCAAGGGGTGTCACAAGTTCTTACAGAACAGTTGCCGTTGCCTTACCGCTGGTGCTCGGGTGCATCAACCCTGTCGGGATTGAAAGCTCCAAGTCGGGCAATGTTGAGTTTTCCCTCTTCGAGGGTTATCGCCGCGATAGAACCGAATACTTCCGGATCAATTTCATCATTGACCAGGTATTCACCTGCCACGGCGATCAATTCCGGCTCAAGATCGAGACAGAAGATGCTCGCTCCGCTGTTGTCGGTACCTCCGGCCAGGGCGCGTCCGCGCAAAGCACCGTAGACATGAATGCTTCCCCCTGCAATAACTTCCGCGCCGGAGTTTACTGAAGCGAGGATGGTCAGATCTCCTGACGCGACAATGCGCTGCCCGGAGTGCACTGTTTTTGCCACGGTTCTGTTCCCTGCATCAGGGGTTTCCGCGGGCATTTCCTGTGCAGAGTCCGGTGCTGCAGGAGCATCGGCTTCCTTCTGTGCCGGGGCGATACTCTGGGTCGCGCTCGCAAACGCTGCGGGTACCGGTTGCAGCCCCGCCTCTGCGGCGTCCTGGATGTGTTTCGCATTGCCTCCATGTAATCCGAACGGTATCAGCCCGTATTCGCGCAGCATCCCACACAGGGCGGCAAAGTTGATGGGGGCGTGAGGCACCTCCATACTGCTCAAATCGATGACCAGCAGGCTGTCTCTGAACAACCCTCCGGGTTCACCCAGATGGGTGCGCAGGCGACTGAGGATGGTGGTGGTGTCCCCGTTGAGGATGCGCAGGCTGAGTACCTTGTGCGAGCGCGCTTTCAGTTCAAATATTGAATTGGAATCCATATCCTCTGGTGTATCAGCGTTGCTATAGTGATGCACTGGCGCGGCGCTGAAGTTCTGTGTGGGTAAAACCCCTGCAGTGGTTATCTGCACGGGCTGTAATAAAAACGGTTACATGATGCCGGGTAATCCTAGTCTTTTTCCCTTTGCATCTCAACTGCAAATATCGTAATTGTTCAGTAATGCCTTGTGGCACCCATTCCAAGGGACACGACTGTTTTGATTGGGGCCATGGGTACCACAAGCCTTTACCGGTAGCGATGGTGAATAGTTGCTAAATATCAATACTTTCTGCTAAAGCATCATCTGTACCTGCATGCATTTATTCAAGCGCGCACTATCTATGCGATCAGCTTGGAAATTGCCTTGAACTCGGCACTTCCCGCTTCGCGCAGAAGCTCGAAGAGCACGGATTCCACATTGGTGATAATCGCTCCTGCCTGTTGCATGCGCTGCAGGGCGTTGTCGCGGTTGATGTCACTGCGCGAACAGGTCGCGCTCAGAGGGACATGCACCTGATATCCGGCTTCGATCAGATCCAATACCGTCTGGAGTACGCATACGTGGGTTTCCATGCCGGTGACCACCACCTGCCGGGCTCCGAGTTTCTCGAGGGCAGGAGCGAAGTTTTCCGCCCCACAGCAACTGAAGGATGTTTTTTCCACTACGCATGCTTTGGGGGCCCGGGTGCTGATTCCCTCCACGGTAGCACCGAGGCCGCGCGGATACTGTTCGGTAATCAGGGTCGGAAGAGAAAGGATCTCCATCCCCTGCTGCAGGGTTGCAATGGCGTTTTCCACCTCTTCGTGTCTGGCCATCGCTTTTACAAGGCGCTCCTGAACGTCGATAATCAGCAGGGCGGTGTTTTTCGGTTCAAGTATGGTTGGGTGGCGTTGCATAGTAGACCTCCTTGTATGAGTTGAATATGCTTGGGATGATTTTATTTGCCAGCGGATACTGCTCAGGCGCACAGAATCTCAGATTTGTTCGCATTGAAAAAAGCTGCGAATTCCTCCACCAGCATCTCGCCCTCTTCGGAGTTCAACTCCAGACCGCCGCGGCTGAACAGGGCGTGAATATCCTCGCGCTCTCCGGGATGGTTGCCCACCCCCAGATAGCGGCACATGCCGCGGCTGACATAAACGCAGCGGGTCAGAGTCCGGACTTCACTTTCCTCGTTTCCCAGGGCTTCAGGTTCATTCGCCATCAGGGCGCAGATGCAGATCTCCGGAGCCAGATTCCACTGATCCAGGATGATACCGCTGCTCTGGGCGAAAGAGTAGCCGAACATCTCAAGGGCGATCTCATCGCGGCTGTGACTGCTTGCATATTCATGCTCCAGCAGGGCGCGATACGCGGCGCTGTTGCTGTTGTTGCACACCATCTCGCCGATATTGCTCATCAACCCGGCGAGAAACGCCTCTTCAGGATTGATACTGTGTTCGCGCTGAGCGATAAAGCGCGCCCCGCATGCATAGCCCACTGACTCCTCCCACAGATTGCGCTCCAGAGCGTCGAATTTGTGATGCAGCCCCTTGAGAGACATCGCCAGCACCAGGTTGCGCAGCACTTTGGCTCCTAAAATCACCACCGCATCCTGCAGGGTTTTGATCTTGCGCGAAAGGCCGTAAAAGGATGAATTTGCAATACGCAGAATGCGTGCAACCAACGCCTGATCCTGACTCACGACCCGGGCGATGGAGGCGGCGCTGTTGTCATCGCGGTTCAGCATCCTGAGCACTTCGTCTGCCGCAACGGGAAGCTCGGGGATCGGCCCCATACCGGCCTTGATGGCTTCGGGATCGCAGGTGCAAAAGTCTTTCAGTTCCATTCAGTTTCCTCCGCCGGTGTCAATGCGGTTCAAAGTGATGAAAATGCCGCGCTCCGGGGTCTTGTTCATGTAGTCTCCACTGGCCTGAACCAGGGTGGAGCCGACGTGGAAACGATCCTGTGAATCACCTTGGAGGCGGACATTTTCAATAAAGGCCAGCAGATTGGTATTAAAATGCGTATCCGCCTTATCTCCAAGGATGATGGGAGGATCACCACTGAGCAGATCCAGGGCAAAACTGTTGATCAGAACGATGTGATTGTCATTGTCGAGACCCACCACCCCCAGGGGAATCTGCTCCAGGATCTCCTGCGCCAGTTGGAGCACATGGCTGCGCAGCTGCAGGGATCGGGTGCGCTGTTCCACGAGTTTTTCCAGGTTGGTGTTCATTGCGCTGAGTTCGGCATTGCTCTCTTCCAGCTGGCGCTGCAGTTCCTTGTTGTGGCGCTTCAGGGCGGCAACTTCCACTGCCTGTGCCACTGTGGCGCACAACTCCTCGTCGTTCCAGGGTTTGGGAACAAACTTGAAGACATGCCCGATATTGATCGCCTCGAGCATTGCATTGGTGTCGGCAAAACCCGAGAGGATGATACGCATGGTGTCGGGGTTGATCTGCGCGCTGCGCACGAGAAATTCCACTCCGGACATTCCCGGCATGCGATAATCGGAAACAATCACCTGAATATCGGGCTGCTGCTCTACGATATCGAGGGCTTCTTTACCTGATTCGGCAGTGATAATGGTGTAGTTGTCGTTTTCTATAAAAACGCGCTGGAGTGCGCGCAGAACGTTTTTCTCATCGTCAACGCAGAGTATTTTTATGTCTTCATTCATGGTTGCAATCCGAAAAAATTTGCCCACAAAAGTGTAATGAACTTCTCGCATTAGTATGAATTTTGCGCTAAAGTTCACCGGGATAATTCACACAAGTTTACACATTAAACCTGTACCTGAAGGCAGGCTTAATTACCGGGGCTCAGTCTAGCATAAAAAAGGAGCAAAACCAGGGGTAAGTTTTGCAGGAGTGTTCATATG
>JBNGCY010000095.1:0-7017 GCA_049975505.1 Desulfuromonadaceae bacterium
GACGGCGCAAAGTGTCCCTTGGAATGGGTGCCATAAGCCTTTGCTGAACAGTTATCTTCAAACCAATACTACAGGATTTTCTACCATATGCCTCGAAATATCAACCTTCCTTCGGGATTCACCCTGATACAGACCTGCGAGCTTGAAGAACTCAATCTTGAACTGCATCAGTTCAAGCATACCCGCACCGGCGCACGTTTTGTGCATCTGGATTGTGATGACAGCAACAACATGTTCGCCGTGGCATTTAAAACCCCACCCGAAGATTCGAGCGGCATTGCGCATATACTGGAGCACACCGCCCTGTGTGGCTCGAAGAACTTCCCGGTGCGCGATCCGTTCTTCAGCATGCTCAAGCGCAGCCTCAACAGCTTCATGAATGCCCTGACCGCCAGCGACTGGACCTGCTATCCGTTTTCGAGCCAGAACCGCAAGGATTTTTCCAATCTGCTCGACATCTATCTGGATGCGGCGTTTTTCCCCCTGTTGCGCGAGCAGGATTTCGCCCAAGAGGGGCACCGCCTGGAGTTCAGCGCCCCCGGCAACCCCGATTCGGCGCTGGAATTCAAGGGTGTGGTGTACAACGAAATGAAAGGTGCCATGGCGGATCCGGCAAGTCTGTTGGGGCAACGCACCACCAGACACCTCTACCCCTCCACCTGTTACCGCCACAACTCCGGAGGAGAGCCGCACAATATCCCTGACCTGACCTGGGAGGATCTGCGTGAGTTCCATGCGCGCTATTATCACCCCTCTAACGCGTGTTTCTTCACCTACGGGAACTTTCCTCTGCATGAACATCTGGAACGTATCGACTCCAGGGTATTGCAGCATTTTGATGCCCTGGAGATTGACAGTGCTGTAGCGCGGGAACCGCACCGCGATCTGGATACTCTGATCCACGAAAGTTTTCCCCTTGATCCGGGGGAAGATGTGAGCGGCAAAAGCATGGTGCATATGGCATGGCTTACCAACGACATTTCCGACAGCTATACGCGTCTGTGCATGACCCTGCTATCCCAGCTTCTCCTCGGCAATCCGGGGGCGCCGCTGTATAAGGCTCTGCTCGATTCTGGTCTGGGGAAAAACCTCACCCCGGGAAGCGGTTATCACGATGACTACCGCACCACCTGCTTCGGAGTAGGCTTGCAGGGTACGGATCCGGACAAGGCTGAAGCGATTAAGGAGTTTATCCTTACGACCCTGCAGGATATAGTCAGAGAGGGGTTCAGCCGCGCACGCATTGATGCAGTGATCCATCGCATGGAACTCGCGAATCGTGAAGTCACCGGGGGTTCGTATCCCTACCCTGTCACTCTGCTGCTGCGCATCATGGCGCCGTGGTTGCACTGTGATGATCCCCTTTCAGCACTGAAGTTTGATTCCCATTTCGAACGCCTGCGTACCGATGTGGATAAAGGAGGCTTTTTTGAAGGTCTCATAGAGCAGTGGCTGGTGGAGAACCGCCATCGCATCACTTTGTGTTTGAGCCCCGATCAGGAACAGTCTAAACGCGAAGAGGATCAGGAACGCGCCAGATTGGAACAGATCAGTTCAGGCCTCACCCCGGAGCAGAAACAGGAACTGATCGAGCAGGCCCGGGCACTCCAGCACAGCCAGGAACAGAGCGAAGACCTCTCATGTCTCCCGGATCTGGAGATGGAGGACATCGATCCGCACGAACCACGTGTAGATGCACAGACGTTAAACTGCGCCGGGCACGATATTCAGGCATATGCCCAGCCCACCAACGGCCTGAGTTATGTGAATATATATTTTCCGTGCGAACATATTGATACTGAGCTGGTTGCGTATGTGCCCCTGTTCTGCAGCATGCTGACTCAGGTGGGCACAGATAAATGCACCTATGTGGAGATGGCGCAGCGCATGGAAGCCAAAACCGGGGGAATTTCGTGCTCTGCAAGTGTAATGAATGATATCCACTCTCTGGATCACGCCCATGGCTGGGTACGCCTGAAGGGAAAGGCGCTGGATCGAAATACCGCACCGCTCTGCGATATTATGGCTGAACTGTGCACTAAAGCTGAGTTCAGCGATACCGAGCGCCTGGCCACGGTAATCGGGCAGATCAAAAGCTCGATGGAAAATTCCATTCCCGCTTCGGGGCACAGTTTTGCCGCGCAGGCCGGAGCGGCATGCCTCACCCCGGCAGCGCAAAGACGCGAACTCTGGGGTGGGCTGGCCCAACTCCAGCATATCAAACAACTCGCAGCGCTCCCGCAGGAGGAACTCAGCCGTACGGCTGAAATGCTCACACGTTTGCAAAAGCAACTGTTTGAGCGCAGCAACATGCATGCAGCAATTGCTGCTGAAGAGGAACAACTGGATAATGCATCAAGCGCACTTAAATTTCTCATACAAGCACTGCCGGCAGGCAATGTTCGGAGCAACTCCCCGCTGGAAGGCTTACCCCCCCAGGCCGCACAACTGGGCTGGGCTACATCGATTCCGGTTTCTTATGTAACGCGCTGCTTCCGCACCATCCCCTACACCCATAAAGATGCCGCAGCTCTGAATGTCCTCGCTACCTTACTGCGCGCCAACTTTCTCCATCGGGAGATACGCGAAAAGGGGGGAGCTTATGGTGGGCTGGCATCGAACAGTAGCGACGGAGGGATTTTCTGCATGCTCTCCTATCGCGATCCCCACCTGGAGCGCACCCTGGATGTGTATACCAGGGCACTGCAGTGGGTCGAGGGTGGAACCTTCGGCGCGCAGGAGATCAAGGAAGCGGTGTTGTCCGTATTCAGCAGTCACGATCGCCCCAAAGCTCCTTCGGGACGCGCTGCCAATGAATTTGCGGCGCAGCTGCAGGGTTTAACATACCCCTTGCGCCAGGAGTTCCGAACAAACCTCCTCAAGGTCACCCGTGAAGATCTGATTAGGGTGGCGCACACGTATCTGAGCAATACCCAGAGCCCCGAGGCTATTTCCATCATCTCCAGTGAAGAAAAACTGCGCAACAGTGTGGAGACTCTGCCGCAACTGGAGATAAAGCGGATCTAGGAGCCTGATTTTCCAGGCACGTAAAAAGCCCCTCCAGCGCGCATATTTGAGCGCCGGAGGGGCTTTTTTTATTAAAGGTAATTGTTCAGCAAGGGCTTGTGGCCCCCATTCCAAGGGACACTTTTCGCCGTCCATGGCCGTTCGACTGTCGCCGTCCATAGCGACAGACGCCCTTTCCATGGGGGCCACAAGCCCCGGCCGGCAAAGGGTGCTGAATGGTTACTCTCAAAAAAGGTTTTACTCACTTATCACATGGGTCTCGCCGGTGTCGCTGTCATGCACCTCAACCTTACCCCGCCAGGATTCAATCACCTTTTCATCCATGGAACGCACATGTAAATCCTGCTGCGGAAAGGGGATCTCCACGCCTTCCTCGGCAAAGCGATTGTACACCGCAATCCCAATCTCGCTGAAGATGGTGAGGCAGTAGTCGAGATTATTGAGCCACACGCGCAACTTGAAATCGAGAGAGCTATTGCCGAAACCCACAAACAACGCCGATGGAGGCGGACTTTTCGCCGCATGCGGATGTTTGGCCGCCTCCTCTTCCAGAATCTTGAGCACCTGCTGCATATCCGAGCCATACGCTGTCCCCACATCCATCACTACGCGATACTGGGCGTTGGAATGGGTCAGGTTGGTGACCTTCTGTGAAATAAGATCGCTGTTGGGCACAATGAGTTCGGCCTTGTTGAAGGTCTCCACCACGGTGGAACGCAGACCGATATTGCGGACTATGGCCCACTCTCCATCCAGGATAATGGTATCCCCTTTGCGAATGGGGCGTTCAAACAGAAGTATAATGCCACTGATAAAATTGTTGACGATATTCTGCAGACCAAAACCGATACCGATACTCAGGGCACCGGCGATAACCGCGAAGTTCTGCAGTCCGATGCCGGCGGCGCTGAAACAGAATACCACCCCGCAAAAGATGATAAAGTAGTGGATAAGAGTTTTGATTGAATCGCGCACACCGGAGTCGATATAGCGGGGGCCGATCTTTCCGGCATCGAACATGGAGCGTACAAACCATGAGAGCACCACGGCACAGTACATAATAACGCCGATATTGACCAGAGTTGCGATATCGAGCTGCAGACCACTGATTTCAAAGCCAACGTAAGCCACCCTGTCCCAGATGGTGGCTATGCTGCTACTACCGCTCCAGATCTTCCCCAGCGCGAGGATAGCGTTGACAATCAGGACTATTTTTACAATTGCGTTCACCTGATTTTTGAACGCCGCCCCGAAAGTGCGGAAAAAATACAGGCTTTGCACCTTGCGATGACCTACCGCAAAATCAACCCCACCCTGGGCGAGCTTGATCACCATCGTAACTACGAGCGCGAGGAATACGGTCTTAAAACTCGCATCTGCCAGACGCGCGGCCAGATTGCTATACCCTCCGACCTGGGCAAGAAACGTAATAAGGGAGACCGCAATCCCCACCCGCATGGCGGCAAGAATACTCCAGTGTTCATTATCCTTGCGCCCCATGGCACAGTAGGGGATCAAGAGGAAAAGCAATGCCACGGAGAGCGCGGCAATAAACACGCGCATCAGGGGTAAAGGGAGATTAACAACCTGCATGAACAGGGAGGCCAGATATGCACCCCCGATCAGCCACACCATGTTGCGATGGCGCTTTTTCTTAATGATACCCGTAACCAGCACACATGCACTTAAAACCACCAGCAGTGCAAGATAAAAACGCAGCACCAGACTCGGGGCCGGATACAGGGAACCGAGGGTGACAACGGCAATGAAGATACCGCTGGCCCACGGATGAGCCATGAGAAAGCCCCACTGCTTATCTTCATGGTGGGTCTTGGCGTAGTGCTTGATAGTGTACGCCGCCAGTAGCACTACCAGCAGTTGCAGGACGACCACCCACCATCCGGCAGCAATCTCTTGAGATGCAAGCCAGTCAATATGAGCTATTTCAGAGATGATCCTGTCTGCCAGTTCCGGATTAAACTGCTGGTAAAAAGCAGGGCTAAAGAACGATGGCGCGGTTTTATTGAATGTGGTGGATCGCAGCTTCTGCAGTTCGGTTTCCACCTGTTTTTCGTAGATATTGTTGGCTTCAAGCAGATCATTGAACTGTTTTTGCAGCCCTATATAGTCGTTGTTGAGAGAAACTATTTTTTCCCGCAGGAGCTTATTTTCTTTAAGAACCTGCTTAAACTCCTCCTCTGGAAATTCAGACTCCTGCTTCTTCAGCTCTTCGCGCCAGTTTTCCCAGTAGTCATAGCGCTCTCGCCAGCGTTTGCGCATGTTTTCCAGTTCAGAGGTCTGGGCAGAGATCCGCTCCATATCCGCCTGGAGGTTCTTTTTATGCGTCTGCAACAAGTTGGCGATACGCAGCAGGCGTTCAAAACTCTGGTTCTGCAGATCGCCTATCTCCTGCATCCTGGCGCTTAGTTCCTTCTGTTTAGTCTTTCTTTCATTCAGGATACCCTGCCACCCTCCAAGATCGGCAACACTCTTCAGGGTTTCCTGTGCCGCGCCCATCTCCTGGCGCGCCTTTATGGCCCGGAGGACAACATCTGCAGCCCCCGGGAAGTCAGGGTTCTCTTTTGAGCCTGACTGGGTGGCGGGTTGTGTAGCTCTCTGCTCTTCAGCCCTAATACTGGCCGGAGGCAACATAAACATGGCGCAAACAGCTAGCATTAACACCTGCAACATCCCACGCCTGATCATGGTATACATTCCTTCCCTCGCTTTATTTTTTGCAGGATCACTAACGTCTTTAACGTCCCAACACATCTATCTCCACTTCATCATCGCGCAAATATGAAGTGTATTCATCTATGGTTTCTTCCGCCTCACCCTCTTTAGAGATATACGCCAGATGGAGCAACGCATCACCTTCGTATGCCAGCGGGAGGTTGAGACGCCCGATTACAACACCGCTGAAGGGCGCAAGAACCTGGGCGGACTCCTCTCCTAATGGCGCACTCATGGTTCCCATGCTATCGCCTTTTTCCACAATGGCCCCCAAACCAACGGTGCTGGAAAATATTCCGCTCATGGGAGCACGTACCCAACTGCTCTTGTGCGCGACAATGGGCTCAAAGCGCGCACTCTGACGGCGTGGTGGCAGCATCCCGGTATGGCGCATCAGGCGCATAATGCCACGCAAACCGGTGCGGATGGCAGATTCATTGAAATACAGCGCCTCTCCCCCTTCAAACACCAATACGGGCTTGCCCAGCGAACTCACTGCTTCACGCAGGGAGCCCTCGCGCAACGGTGAATCTATAATGAGCGGTGTCCCGAATGCCATGGCGAGTTCACGGGTGCGTTCATTCTCCAGATTAGCGCGCACCTGGGCAAGGTTGGTACGATAGTTGGAACCGGTGTGCAGATCGACACCGAAATCGCACCGGTTCGCAATATCCTGCATAAAATGATATGCCAGGCGACCGGCCAGAGAACCCTTGAGCGAACCCGGAAAAGAACGATTGAGGTCACGTCTGTCGGGCAGGTAGCGCGAGCGCTGAATGAAACCATAAGGATTCACCAGCGGCACCGCGAGCAGGGTGCCGCGCAGTTCGTGCAGATTCCGGTGTTCCAGGAGGCGGCGGATAATTTCAACGCCGTTGATCTCATCTCCATGCACCGCCGCGCTCACAAACATCACCGGCCCCGCTCGTCTGCCGTTAACCACCTGCACCGGCAGAGTCATATCATTGTGGGTATACAGGCGGGCAATGTCCAGGTCCACACTGGCGCGGGTGCCGGGTGCTATGCTTATCCCGCCAAAATCGAAGGGTGTGTTTTTCCCCATTATCCCTTCCCCCTGGTTCTGGTTCGTCCGGGGCGTGCCTGGCGGCTGACATAATTAATGATGGCACTCGCCAGATCCTTCTGGGTCGCATTTTCTATCCCTTCGAGCCCGGGAGATGAATTGACCTCCATCACCACCGGGCCGTGGTTTGAACGGAGCAGATCAACCCCGGCAACATTCAGGCCCATTATTTT
>JBNGCY010000096.1:0-6950 GCA_049975505.1 Desulfuromonadaceae bacterium
GGGCAGATGGAGTATGGCTTGATTTTCTTCCTTTAATCTGCTAGATATCCATCTTTTGCGTTTAAAAAACAGATCAATAAACCAAGTACGGAGAGTGTTGAATTTATGGGATTGATGAGCGGAAAGCGCGGAGTTGTTTTTGGAGTAGCCAACGAGATGAGTATTGCGTGGGGGATTGCGCAGCAACTTAAAGAGCAGGGCGCTGAGATGGCATTCACCTATTTGAACGAAGCCCTGGAAAAGCGGGTGCGCCCATTGGCGGAACAGCTCGGTTCAAGCGTTATTCTTCCTTGTGATGTGAGTAAAGATGAAGAGGTCGAGGCGGTATTTGAAGCATTGCGCCAGGAGTGGGGCAGTATAGATTTTGTGGTGCACGCTGTAGCCTTTGCTGATCGTGATGATCTTAAACGTCCCTTCAGTCAGACCAGTCGCGATGGTTTCAAACTTGCCATGGATATCAGCGCATATTCCCTCGTAGCTGTGACACGTGGTGCCGCTCCGTTGATGAATGAAGGGGGGAGTATCCTGACTCTTACCTACCTGGGTGCCCAGCGCGCAGTGCCCAATTACAATGTAATGGGTGTGGCCAAGGCCGCCCTCGAAGCTTCGGTACGCTACCTCGCTGCTGAATTAGGCGAGCAGAACATCCGCGTCAATGCCATTTCAGCCGGCCCCATCCGCACTCTGGCGGCATCCGGGATAGCGAACTTCCGCTCCAAGATCAAGCTTATGGATGATTTTGCTCCTCTGCGGCGCACAGTCACCCAGGAGGAGGTGGGCAAGAGTGCCACGTATTTCCTCTCTGATCTGGCCAGTGGAGTTACCGGCGAGGTCCATTATGTAGATGCAGGCTTCAGCACGGTTGTGAGTGCCTGATATCCGGATTTCGCTGTTGACAATGGAAATATGTACCAAGCAAAAAGGGGCCTCTGTGCCCCTTTTTGCGCTTCAAGAGGGTTGAGATTATATGCTGCACGGCAATACCAGTGGACTGAAATCCACCCAGCAAAAAGCCCTGGAGCGTATCCAGCGGCGTCACATCCCGCCACATGAGATTATCTCTACTGAACTGGCAAACTTCATGTGCGGCCTGTCGCGGGAATTGCGGCGCCAGATCGGTATTCTGGTGGATCGAGGCGGCACTATCCGTCATGTGATTCTGGGTGATGATCGCGAGATTTTCATTCCGGATATCAGCGGTTACGCCCTGGGGCGCAGTGGCCTGCGCGGTTTGCGCTGTATTCATACCCATCTGAAAAATGAACCGCTGTCACAGGATGACATTACCGACCTGTCTCTGTTGCGTCTCGATCTCATGGGTGCTATCGGGGTGGACGATGATGGAGCTCCGCAGGGGTTTTACTATGCGCATCTGCTTCCTCCCAACCCGCAGGGGCGTCAGGTTGAGGTACACGCGCTCAAACACTTCCATGCCCTTGATCTGGATGTAAAGGGCTTTCTAAGTGCCCTTGAAGCCGAGCTTGAGCGCAAAGCTGCCGAGACCGTGGATATGTCTGATCCACGTGAACGCGCCCTGCTGATCTCGGTAAGTAAAAAGCCGAAAAAGACGATCGAAGATTCTTTGACCGAATTGCAGGAACTGGCACGTACGGCTGACGTGGCGATACTGGGGAGCGTGGTGCAACGTCCCAACCGTTTCAATCCGCGCTTTCTCATGGGGGAGGGAAAGCTCAAGGAGGTCGTTATCAGTGCCATGCAGCAACATGCTACCATGCTGATTTTTGATCAGGATCTTACCCCAACCCAGGTACGTTCAATTTCTGCCCTTACGGAGCTAAAGACCATTGATCGCTCCCAGCTGATTCTGGATATCTTCGCACGCCGTGCGCACACCCTGGACGGCAAGGTCCAGGTCGAGCTGGCACAGCTTAAATACATCCTGCCACGCCTGAGCGGTAAGGGCACAGCCTTTTCCCGCCTGATGGGAGGAATCGGCGGGCGCGGCCCGGGAGAGACGAAGCTCGAAATCGACCGCCGGCGTATCCGTGAGCGCATCAGCCACCTTGAAAAGCGTTTGAAGAAAATGGCGCGCAGCCGTTTGCAGCGGCGGCAGCGCCGCAGTCGTTCCGATGTCCCGATCGTCTCCATTGTCGGCTACACCAATGCGGGCAAGTCAACCCTGTTGAATGCTCTGACCCAGAGTGATGTATTTGCCGAAGACAAGCTGTTTGCCACCCTGGATACCTCTACACGGCGGCTGCGCTTCCCCATGGAACGTGAGGTGATTATCACCGATACCGTGGGTTTTATCCGTGATCTCCCCGAAAGTCTGATGGGGGCGTTCAAAGCCACGCTGGAGGAACTTGAAGATGCCGATCTGTTGTTGCAGGTGGTGGATATATCCGATCCGTGTTTTGAAGAACACATGAGAGCGGTGGACCAGATTCTCGAAGATCTGAACTTTGCCCATATTCCGCGCTTACGTGTCTTCAATAAGATTGACCGGATAGAAGCTGCTGGATGTCGGGAGTTGTGTCGGCGTTACGATGCCATAGGGGTATGCGCCCACGATCAGAGCACCTTCGCGCCTCTTATGCAGGCACTTCAAGAGCGTTTCTGGCCGGCTGAAGAGGCGTTCGATAATCTTGATGCTTTCACAGATAGTATCAAGATAGATGGCTAAGCAAAAAGCGCCAAATGCAAGGCGCGTGATTTTCCCTGTAGAGACGTTGCATGCAACGTCTTATACGTACGTCGAAGCAGTGAGACAATTACAGTAACGCCGCAGTTGGTGAGTTTTTGCAACGCCATCAATCTTGACGGCCATACCGATTTTATATAGTCTTATCTTCCTTGGAAAAGGCTGATATCCCCGGATTATATTCCTGAGTATCGGTGTTACCATCGTAGTTGAATTTCTATATGGAAGCCACTTCTGGATCGTTCTATGTTTAACATATCTAAAACACTCATAAATTTCTCTTTAGTGTTGCTTGCATGTGCGTCTGTATGTGGCTGTGCAGGCACCAGGCCGGATCCGGATACTGCTGCACGTACCGATGGCCTCCGTTCTGAAACCGGTGCAGATATAGGATCGGGTACGGATGCCGGAGTGTCAGATATTTCTCAACAGCTTTCGGCCCTCGAAGATAAACATGGTTCATTGAACAGAAGCATGAGAATAGCTGCGCTTGATCCGCAAGAACATTTACAGGATTCAGACAACCGGAATGCGGAAACGTGTAAGAAAAAAGAAATACCCCGATATGATTTTCCTGTGGTCAAAAATGCGCGGGTTCAAGAACTGCTTAACTACTATACCCATGGAAACGGATACCGATCCTTGCATTTATGGCTTGAGCGCTCCGGGCGCTACCTGCCTTTAATGCGTCAGACCTTTGCGGAAGAGGGACTGCCCCAGGATCTTGCATTTCTTGCTCTGGTGGAATCAGGTTTCAATAGTAATGCTCACAGTTGGGCCAATGCCGTGGGATACTGGCAGTTTATCGAGTCAACCGGGCGGATGTACGGGCTGAATAACGACTGGTGGCGTGATGAACGCCGTGATGTGGAAAAAGCCACGCGGGCTGCAGCCCGGTACCTCAAAGATCTGTATGCCCGCTTTGATGACTGGTATCTGGCGGTGGCTGCATACAATGCCGGTCCCGGCAAAATACTAAATGCCATAAGACGCTATAATACCCGCGATTTTTGGCGTCTGGCTAAAGGCAGTTATCTGCGCCCCGAAACTAAGCGCTACATACCTAAACTTCTGGCTGCCATTATAATTGCCAAGGAACCGGAGAAATACGGGTTCAGTGAGCTTGAATATGCTCCGCCTTTGGAATTTGACACTGTGGTTGTCCCTCAGCCCACCGATCTTGAGGTTGTGGCACAGATTACCGGGGTGGATTATGATACCCTGAAGGTGTTGAATCCAGAACTCAAACGCTGGTGTACTCCTCCAGGGGTGGAAAATTATACCCTGCGTCTTCCTCCCGGTGCAGCGGGAGGTTTTGCCGAGCGCTATGCGCAGATACCTGCAGATGAGAGGAACCGCTATCGGCGCCACGAACTTCAGGCCGGTGAGAATCTGGCTGTGATCGCACGGCGTTATAACATCAGAGTTGATGACATTATTGCCTTGAACAGAATTAAAGATCCGCGCAGATTGCAGATCGGCCAGAATCTGATTCTTCCCTTGCACCATGAATATACCTCCACTCCCATAGCAGAACTTGAAGATGACTATATGCGCACCTACAGGCGCAGCTATACCGTGCGAAAGGGAGACAGCCTGTGGAAGATTGCACGAAACAACAACGTGACAGAAAAGCAACTGCGTGTCTGGAATCGGCTGGGGTGGAGTGACTTGCTTCGGCCGGGCCAGAAGTTGCTGGTTTCTGCTCCATCAACGCGTTCCAAATCTGACAGTTCCACACCAATGCGGCAAATTGTATACAAGGTGCGCAAAGGTGATACCCTGTGGGATATAGGGCGTCAGTATTCAATAGATGCCGGGACGATCCGGGAGTGGAACAATCTGGCGGAAAACTATATTATCCGCCCCGGAGACAAATTGACGCTGAAGTTGGCATCAGGCCAATCGTGATGCTTTCGCAGAAAGTAAAAAATCAGATGGCTAAGCAAAAAGCGCCAAATGCAAGGCGCGTAATTGTCGAGCAATGAGGCGTACTTACGTACGTCGAAGCAGCGAGAAAATTACAGCAACGCCGCAGTTGGTGAGTTTTTGCGACGCCATCAATCGTAGAGGAACAGAGCTTTTGACTTTTTGTGCGTGTGTTGCTAAAGTCACGCGCCTGTATTCCGGCCATATCGTTTTTATCCCTGACGTTCTGCATCAGAAACACATACCAAGCGAATTGCGCGGCATTTCGCCTTATCAGGAAAGGTGAGAAATTTCCATGCTTAATTTTTTGATTTCATTTGCTTTTGCCACGCTGGCAGCGGTTCCTCTGCGACTGGTTTACGGCTGGGACATGATCTACTGCAGTCTGGTCTCGGTAGTGCTTTTCATGATCATATATTTTCTGATGTCGCGCAACACCATGAAAAAAGTCACAGCCCTGGTTGAAACAGCACAGAAGGATATGCAGAACAACCGTGGAGAAAAAGCGGTAGCCACCCTCAAAAGCGGATACAAATACGCTAAATGGCAGTTCTATGTTAAGGGGCAGCTTAATGCTCAGATAGGAACGGTATTATATATCCGCAAGGAATTTGCCAAGGCGCTCCCTTATCTCGAAAAAGCCTTTGCAAAGCACTGGGTGGCCCAGTGCATGCTGGCGGTAAGCTACATGAAGCGCAATAAGCCTGCTAAGATGATTAACGCCTTTGAAAAAGCTGTTGCTGCGAACAGAAAAGAACCTTTTATATGGAATCTGTACGCTTACTGCCTGGATAAAATCGGAGAAAAAAAGAAAGCTGCCGCCATTCTTGAAAAGGGAATTAAAAAGACCAAAGGCGATGAACGTCTGGTTGCAGCGCTTACAGCAGTGGAAAACAACAAACGTATGAAAATGGATGGCTACGGAGATTTCTGGTACCAGTTCCATCTCGAAAAGCCGGGAGCCATGGTGAAAAAACAGACCAAGGCTATTCAGGGACGGCGTAAAATGCCACGTATGTAACGATTTCAGCAGGAATTATGTTGCCATGGCAGCAAAAAAGCACGTTAAGAAACAAAATAAAACCCCAAGGACGTTTAAATCGAACCCCTTCAATGCCATGAAGGGGTTTTGTGTTTCTGACTCCAACCATGTTGATGCAGCGGATGCCACCGATGCGAAGAACGGAGAATTGCCTTCGGAAAAAAGCCTCAGCAGTGCAACTGATAATTCACACAGAGAAGAGGATATAGACTTTACTGCAGCTATGGGGGGGATCGGAGTGGAACCCTTACAGGATAGGGACTCCGGCCTGGAATTGAATGATCCTGAGCAGCGGGAGATGAAAGATAAATTACCTCCCGATGCCGAAAGCAGTTTTTATGCAGACGAGCTTACGGATGAGGATTTGTTCCTGCATCATCTGGGGCGGATGGATGCAGTATTCAGCGATAGTTACCCCGATTCTGATCAATCAGCGCAGGAACAAGCCAGCGCGCGGCGCATGCGTCAGCTGCGTAAAGGTCGGTTGCGCCCGGAGGCGACTCTGGATCTGCACGGCTGTTATCGGGAGGAGGCGCGTAAGAAGGTGCGCAACTTTTTGGAGAGCCGTCAACGCCAGGGAATGAAGACGGTCCTGATCATCACCGGCCGTGGGTTGCGCTCCAAAAATGGAGAATCGGTAATCCGCAGCGACATCGAAGCTTATCTGCGCACGCGTGCGAAAGCGTGGGTGGTGGAATGGGGCAGGGCTCCGAAGCAGTACGGTGGCGACGGAGCCCTGGTGGTGTTTCTGCGTTAAACATATTTCAACTGTTTACTATCCCTGCGGATAACTTTCCATATGGGGGATAATGGCGCGCCCGAGCCAATTTATACACTGTCCCAGGTGGCGCATGTTGTCCATGCCCTCATCATCCTCGCGCACATCACCCTTGCTTAATCCGATCCCCATATTCCAATAGGTGGAGCCGGGCACGATCATGCGCGACATCTGGAACATGTGATTGATGCTGTCATACACGTGGATGGCACCACCGCGGCGCACGGCTACTACTGCGGCACCAATCTTGCCGGCAAATGCGTTATCGTTGGCCACTGCTACAAATCCGGCGCGCTCCAGCAATGCCTTCAGATCGGCGGATACCGCGGCAAAGTAGGTCGGTGACCCCAGAACCATGGCATCTGCTTTAAGCATTTTGGTGTAGATGCTGTTGAAGTTATCGCTTTCAATTACACATCTGTTGTTCTTGTTCGCAAAACACTGCTGGCACGCGGTGCAGCCACGGATTTCCGTTCCTCCCACCTGTAACAGTTCTGTTTCCCATCCGGCTTTTTCAAGCTCTTTCAAGCACACCTTGA
>JBNGCY010000097.1:0-6928 GCA_049975505.1 Desulfuromonadaceae bacterium
GGAAGAATATGGCAATGATAGTCAATCATACATCCCCTCGAACCTGTAATTTTACAACCTGGATAGAGCATATCAGGAGATTAGCAAATATCAAAATTAAACAGGAGCGCCACAGCTATCCGGCGAGGTAACACCAAAAAACTCTGCATGAAAGCAAATCATTGTTACCTTCATATTTACCTGTCGGTTTTTCTTACATTCACAAAAGGGCGGCCTCGAGATGAGGACTGTACTGAACAATGTCTCAGATTTCACAGTACTTACGCGTCCAGTAATAAGCGGTGTAGTTCTTGCAACAGCAGTAAAAATGTTTTCATGTTTTAAGACAACAGAGTTATCAATGGAGAGCCGGCCTGAAAGCCGAATTCTTGCAATTGTTCATCAAAAAGGGAGAATCGAGAGGAGAGGGCCATGATTCACATACAGTATACCAACGGAGCTTATGATTACATAAAGCCCGCCGACCTGGATAATAAAATTTTATCCGGTGAGATCAGCAGATTCAAACGCTCTACGGGATGGGTTCGCGTCGGGCAGGATCAAATACGCCGTTTCGATTAT
This sequence comes from Desulfuromonadaceae bacterium, assembly GCA_049975505.1. Classification (GTDB taxonomy): domain Bacteria; phylum Desulfobacterota; class Desulfuromonadia; order Desulfuromonadales; family Desulfuromonadaceae; genus JAIVHC01. The sequence goes on from JBNGCY010000097.1 coordinate 562, forward strand.
TCAAAATGTTTTTACTTCGGTCCGGAAAAACGCCGTCATCAGTTCAACTAAAGTCGGAATATTTTACACTTTTAAAAAGATTCATAGGGGCTGCAATCACCAGAAAATCCAGCGCCCAGATTGAAGCACATACACACCAAGCGCGAGATTTGCCACCGCATGGCAAAGGATACACTGCATAATACTTCCGGTTTTATACACAACAAGATTAAACAGAGCACCAGCCATTATCCCTGCAAGAACAAAATGATGCTCCAGACCGAACAGAACCGTTATGGCGAGAAACGAAAACCAGGTGAAGCGCCCTATCGCCACCTTCAGGAAATTCGCATCAATTACATACCTGAGCAGAAATGAACGCCAGAACAACTCCTCCATAACCGGCACCACTATTACTGCACCGAAAAATCTGGCTCCAAGCATCGTGTTTTTTTGAATCCCCTCCCGATACACTTCGGGATTAAATCCCTGCGGAGTGCCCATGACGGCGAAATCCCAGTCCATATGGATCCACAGCCAGAAGATCACATAGCCAAGGACAATACTGAACAGAGTCTGACGCCATCGGAGAAGATCGGTGACGCGGATTTCATAGTAGTGCCGCATCCACATCAGGAGCAGAAAGGCCACCACCCCAATCCTGAAAAGATACGTGTAAAGCAGAACGTCTTTGTCAAAAGAAAACAACTCTGAAATCAGTGACGACCCTAAAAGCTCTTCAAAACCTATGAATGCCATAAAAACCGCAAAAGGAGCTATTCTGACCCATGCTGCTTTACTCACATTGCTCCTCCTGTGGTGTGTGACTGCGGGTTACACCTCCTGACACCTGCTTGATCAGTACAGGAATGTGTCCCGGAGGGTGTTCTTCAATTCAGACGGATGATCAATCCACCCACGTATTCCGGTTTGAGGTTTTCCGGCTTCAGGGCATAGAATTCGTGCTCCCACAGGTCAAAACAGAATTCAACAAAACTGCCGCTTCCGGGCGCAATGGAGGTAAGCCACTCCCTGGTCTGATGGCGTAGATCGGCAAAATTTGCCTCAGCATGCAGAGCCTGGTGCAGGGTTTCCAGTTCCGCCGCCGGAATCGGCTCTGGAGTGGGCTCGTGACCGAGTATTTTATTGGCCAACGCGGTTAGAAACAGCTCAGACAGGGTAACTTCACTCGCCTGCGGGGGTACACACCCTTCCAGATCGAGATCCTCAGGCGCAGGAATATTGAAAATACCGTTATCTCCAAACAGCGGCAGCAGGTTTTCAACCGTATCAAGTTCACTACTCACCGCCTTTACATCAGCGTAATTGCGAAACGGGCGCTCATCCGCGCGGGAGGTGGTTTCAACCCCTGAATAGAAGCGCGGCTTGGGCTGATCAAGGGCCGCTATCAGGGCTGCATCCGGCCCATCCAGATACGCCCCGGCCGGTGACTTCAACACCACGCGAGCCCGGTGCTGCAGTGCCACGGTAAGATTGAATCCCAGACGATACAGCGTTTGCAGATAGACCTTTTCAAACATTTCAATCGCACGAGCCACATCGCTGCCGGCAAGAAAACCCAGGGCGATATTGAGGTAGTTATACACATCCTCGAGCGACTCCTGCACCGCGAGGAGATCGCCTATATCCACTCTGTCGGCACTCATGGCGCGGTTGAGCAGATAGGTAAGCTCCTGATACAGAGAATCGTTCATGCACGCACCCATCACATCCGCGAGAAGATCACGCGGATGAGCCACGGTCATAACAAATCCGGACAGAGGCATCCCGCTGTACTCAGGGGTGAATATCGCCTGATCCTTGATATATTCTGCCGGGTCAAACTTATCCGGATCCAGCCACGCCCGGAGTTTGAGCGCTTCGTGGGTTTCAATAAAACCGAAATCTGACAAGCGCGCATTGCGGTCCTGAAAAACCTCTTCTTCAAATACCATATCGGTCTCATGGCGGATGGTTTCCATCAATTGCAGATAGACACTCTGACGTTCGCTGAAGAGAAGCTCCAGCAGGGTTTCAAGCCATTTACCCTGCTCCGGATCACGATATTCACACTCATAGAGCTGATCACGGCGCAGGCGTGGCTCTTCGAGCTCGTCATTATCCAGCGCTTCGAGACCGCGAACCACGCGCAACTGCTTTTTGAACAGCAACACCAGGGTTGCAAAATCCATTTCATCCATAAGACGCAAGGCATCATCTGAATCGAGCAGATGAAGCTGCTGCAGCCAGAAGGCGGCATCATCCGGGTTCATGCTGTCATCGCACCAGCAGTCCATATCCACACACAGAGTAACCTGCACTCCGCTGGCCATACCCAGGAGTTCGAGCACATCAGACCTGCCCAGCTCTTTTACGAGCAGAAACATATCCTGCGGAGGCAGAGCCTGCACCAGAGCGCGGCTGTTTGTGCTTGCGAGAATCGCTTTGTATTTTTCCCGTCCGCTCAAGGAACGCAGGGTCTCAAGTTCTGTCTGGAGTATCGCGCTGCGCGGCTGTGATTTAACCGGATGCAGATGCTTTTTTTCAGATTTACGTTTATGTTCCATACGTTTAAGTCCTTTTATTGATCAATGCTTTTACAAGAATGAGAATATCTATTCAATACTGCGCAGGAATGAGCCATGGCTCTATCACCTGGGTCTGTTCCTGGTTAAGACGAATATTTATCAACACCGTTATCGCGCGTATTTGGTGTCACCAGTAAGTGTAGATGGAAGCAGGGAGAGGTGCAAGGGTAGAGATAGCTTTAATGATCGCACAGCACCGAATATGGCGCTGCAGAAGCATATCTTTATTTGAAAGTCACAGTTCAAGTAGGGCCTTGCAGCACCCATTTCAAAGGACACGACTGTTTGGGATCTGGGGCCGTCCATGGCCGTTCGACTGTCGCCATCCGTGGCGACAGACGCCCTTTCCGTGGGTACCACAAGCTCTCACCGGTAGTGGTGGTGAGTAGTTACTTTTGAAATTGACAGGCAAGTTTCAACTGGAATCTCTTTTCCCTGGGAATACAAGATGTTCCAGAATCAGGCACAAAACCACCCCGACAACAAATCCATTCCCCAGCATGGGACGTAACAATGAAGGTATGGCATTGAACGCTTCGGCAGGAAGATAGGCGACACTTGTGCCGACCAGTAGTGCAAGTCCAACGCTCAGGCCGTGCTCATACCGCACTGTGGCACTCTGTTGATATACCACCAGCAGGCCGGTTGCCACCTGAGCACAGAGCACATACAGAAGAACGGTGCCGATCACCACGGCAGGAACAGAACTGAATACCGCAGTTAAACGGGGGGAAAAACCACACAGCAGCATGCCCACTCCGGCCGGAATCAGGGTCCAGCGTGAAGCACAGCGCGAAGCGGCTATTACTCCAGGGCTCATGGAGTAATTGACCGGACCCAGCACTCCGGCCAGAGCTGCAGCCATATTGGCCAGAGCGGTTACACTCATGCCACGTTGCAGACGTAGATCCATCCTGTCCGGTTTCAGCATCTGATCCAGAGCCTGGATGGAACCGATATCGTTGATCGCCAGCACCATGTAGCACACCAGAAACGCCGCTATCACCCCCGGATCAAACACAAATTCAAACCTGAGCTGCTCCAATGGAACTGAGAAGAACATCCCTTCAGGGGCGATTACGTCCACCGGTGACAACCATTTCCACCCCAGGGTTCCTCCGAGCATCGCCCAGATCACCAGAGTGCTCTTCCACATCCCGTGCAGGAAGGGTTGCAAGGCGAATAAAAGCAGCAGCATTCCCAACGTAAAGCCAAGACGGAGCGGCATCTCCTCGGGAGTAGCGGAGGCTAAAACCAGGTTACGAATAGTAGGAAGCAGAGTAAAGGCGATAAGAAGCAATACCACAGCTACAACCTGAGGAGTAAACAGACGCTGCAATGGGCTCATCATGCCTGAGATACTGACCAGAAACATCAGAGCCGCCCCGACCAGCATCGCTCCGGGCACCGCCCCGGGGGGAGCAGAAGAGCTGGCCAGACTCCCGACCAGCAATACCGCCGCCGGCCCCAGAATCAGGGGCAAGCGGTGTCCCCATATCACCTGTACCAGCTGCGCAGTTCCGGTTATCAGCAGCAGCACCTGCAGATAGATAACCCCATCGACATCCGGCTGGAGTGCAGTCATCACCTGCGCCAGAATCACCAGAGTGGGGACGCTGATGGCAAGCCACTGCAGTCCATAGAGGATCAGTTTTGGCAGACCGGGATAATCTTCGAGATTATAGTGCAGATTCATGCAGATATTCAGCTTTCATCCGCGCAGGGAAAAGGCAGTCAGATTTGCGCAGCAAGCTCGCGCAGGGGGGCAATAAGAGCTCCCAGATGGGAGACGTGTTCCCGCTGCTCTTCCAGAACCGATTCGAGAATGGCATCTGTGGTAAGAGGGTTGGCCAGCACAACCCGGAACACCGTAATCGTCTGACCTTTATAACGTGTCGGCGCCAGACTGGTGCGCGATACGAAGGTTTTGCCTGCCGCACGCTGAGCCTTCTGCACCGCCACCACTACATCATCGAGCTTACGGTTGATCTCCTCCACCACCTCTGCCTTTGCTCCCACCATTTTACGCTGCAGCCATTCGGGATTGTAGCGATAGGTAAGAATATTGAGTTCCGGCGCGGTGATAAGTTCAAAATCCGGGTGGGCACTTATCATATCGGCAAAATTCTGCGCCCGCTCTATTCCCTGATCGATAAGCAGCTCATAGCCTCTGCGTCCGATTATATGCAGACCGGCATGCACCAGCATTGCCTTGCCCGGACGTGAACCCTCCAGGGTGTGGGTTCCCAGGTCTTTAGAACCGGGGCGCAGAATATATGCGGCATGATGCTCGATGGCTGAAACAGCCTGGGGGTCTTTAAACATTACCATCCCTACTCCCATGGGAACATACAGCTGTTTGTGCGCATCTATGGTAACTGAATCGGCACGCTCGATGCCGCGTAGTCGCCAGCGATTGGTATCGGAAAACAGCGTAGGACCACCCCAGGCGGCATCCACATGGAAATGGCACCCGATATCCCGGGCCAGATCCGCCATCTCCTCGAGGGGGTCAACAGTTCCGGTTTCCGTAGTACCGGCAATACCTACCAGAGCCAGAACCTTCTTGTTTTCACTTTCAACCCGGGCACAGGCATTACGCAGGCTGCGCATATCCACACGGTTATTGTCATCAGTATCAACCAGAATCAGATTATCCCGTCCGAGCCCAAGGACATCCACAGCCTTGGCAATCGAATAATGTGCACGGCGCGATACCAGCACTGTGAGTCCTTCGCAATTCAAATGTTTAAGCGCTTTAAAAATCCCCTCGTTGGCGATACCGCCAAAGTCACCATCCGGAGCACACATCCTATTGCGTGCGAGCCACAACGCGGTAATGTTGGCGATAGTTCCACCGGAACAGAATGCTCCGAGGGCGCTGCGGCTGTCGTGAATGAAACGGGCATAAAAGGAATCATCAAATTCGTAGATCAAGCGGTGCAAAATGGCGAGAACCTGGCGCTCAAGTGGAGTAAATGCCTTGGATGTCTCCACCTTTACGGTATTCTGATTAAGTGCGATAAGGATACGTGCCAGAGGAAGCATGAAATACGGCATGGCCGAGGTCATATGCCCGATAAATCCCGGTGAGGCGGTATGCACCGACTGCGCTACGAGGGTATCCTTTAAAAATGAAGCGTAATCCGAAACAAAGGTGGGCTGCTCGGGCACATTGAAGTTGGAAAAATCTTTTTCGATCTCCTTTAGGGTGGCTCCGCTAGCAACAACATGTTTCTGCAGAAAACCGGCAAGATCATGGGTTATATCCTGATCTACTTTGCCCAGAGTGGAGGATGGAGCTTCGGGGATGGTAAAAATACGGTAGAGGTTCTGTAGGTTGGCCTGAGCCTGTTCAGTCATCGCAGTCACCAGATATGCTGCACACCCGACTGGAGTGTCAGGCAGCATCGGTTTATAGATTCATATGCATTGCAAAACCATATTTCCCTGAACACAGAAGGACACATTGAAGATCCCATGCGCAGTGCATTTGTATACAACTCAAGGATCGATGTCAAATTCAAAACAGCTTTTCATCTCTGCAATAACCATATGTTGTCTCTGAGTCGGCGCCATAAAATGTATCGACTCAACTTTCGCAGGCTGAAAAAACATTCAACATTTTGAAATAACAAACAAAAGCACCATCAACTGATCAACTGTATTAAACAGGTTATCGTCAAACAACCTTAACAGCCACAGGAGATGATGCTTTGGATCAGATTGTAGCAAAAACCGTTTCATGCCACTGATTATTTTACCAAATAACCCTTCGTCTCTCAGTGTTGTCCGGTTAG
>JBNGCY010000098.1:0-6858 GCA_049975505.1 Desulfuromonadaceae bacterium
TTATATGTAAGGCACATTCATGTTTCACTCTTCATGGTAACACGGGTCTTGCATATTCCCATAGAGCGAACCTGATTGTGTTCCGCTTTAAGCAGATAGGCCGTGATAACCACCGGACTGCCTTTGTACAGAGTCAGTTCCAGAGCATCCTCGTTCAGATGGAGATCAGCAATGTCCGGGCGCAGATCCACCTCTAGCGGTTTTTCCTTTTTCATCCGCGTGTAGATGATCTCATCGGCCTCAAGGGCAGCCGCAACGCGCTCTGCGAGATCGGCAGGAAAGGCCGGGTTGCGCGGGACCCGATAGGTGCTGGTGTGGATCGCGGCCGCGGGGGTGGGGCTGTTCCATGGGATTTCCCTGACACTTTGTACGCCAAAGTTCTCCGGCAGCTCTACAGCGAGGCGGGAGCGCAAAATCTCGATATCGGGGGCGTGATACAGTTCCACATCGATAATTTCCGCCTCGCTCTCCACCCCGGTGGGCAACGCATCGGGGAACGAAACGCGCGGATGAGGATGGAACCCGGCGGAGTAGCGCACCGGTGCCTTGATGCGGCGCAGGGCACGGTTCACCACGGTCATGAATTCCAGATGGCTCACAAAACGCGCTTTGCCTGTTTTGCTCAGGCACAGGCGCACCTTGTAGCGCTCCTCCGCTGCCGGAGTATCTGGTGTTTCCGGTGCAGGTGTCGAAATCGGCAGGTCAGGTTTGGCCTCGGCATAGCGCATTTTGATATGTTCGAAGTCGCACACGCCGCAGTTGCTGCATTGACCGTGGCGGCAGTCAGGGGTGTATTCCAGACGCAGGGCTTTGGCGCGCTCGCGGGCGAAAAATTCCTTCGGGATGCCGCAACTCAGATGATCCCACGGCAGCACTTCGTCTTCAGCGCGCTCACGCAGGTAGAACTCCAGCTTCAGGTTGTGGCGCTCCAGGGCTTCTTCCCAGCGTGAGAACTCAAAGAAATCGCGCCAGCTGTCGAAACAACAGCCCAGATCCGCCGCCGTGGCAATCACCGCACCCAGGCGCCGATCGCCGCGCGCAAACAGCCCTTCGAGGGCGGAGAGTTCCGCTTCATGCCATTTCAGGCGGAGTTTTTTCTGTTTCAGCTTATCGCGCAGCCAGTACTGGCGCTCTTTGGTCTGTTCCAGATTGAGCTGGGGGTCCCACTGAAACGGAGTATGCGCCTTGGGAACAAAGGTGGAGACCGCAACATTTACGTCGCCGCCCCCTTCGGTCCCGCGGCCGGTTTTCTTCACCGCCGCCGCCAGCTCCACGATTCCTTCCAGGTCTTCCCAGGTTTCGGTGGGGAGCCCGAGCATGAAGTAGAGCTTGATCAGGCGCCAGCCCAGGGTGTAGATGGTGTGCGCGCTTGCGAGCAGATCTTCGGCTCTGATCCCCTTGTTGACCACCTGGCGCAGGCGTTCGGTCCCCGCTTCGGGGGCGAGGGTGAAGCCGGTCTTGCGCACCTTGCGGATTTCGTTGATCAGCTTATCGGTCAGCGAGCCGACGCGCAGGCTCGGGAGCGACATGGCGACGCGTTCGTCAGCGTGCTGCTCCATCAGATGGCGCAGCAGCGGTTCGATGGCGCTGTAGTCTCCGCTCGAAAGGGAGAGGAGGGAGAGTTCATCAAAGCCGCTGTTGTCGAGGGCGGTTTCCGCGAGGCGCGCAATGGTTGAAGCCTGGCGTTCACGCACCGGGCGGTAGATGTAGCCCGCCTGGCAGAAACGGCACCCGCGCGTGCATCCGCGTGCGATCTCCAGCGCCACGCGGTTGTGCACCGTATTCATGTAGGGGATCAGGGGTTTGGTAGGATAGGGGGCACTGTCGAGATCGGCGAGAAAGCGCCGCGGTACCCTGGTGTAATCCGGCAGCTGCGCTTCAATGGTGCGCAGGGTGCCATCTGCATGGTAGTGGGGGGTAAAGAGTTCGGGAACGTAGATTCCGTCGATGTGGCGCATTTCATGGCGGATGCGGGTGCGGGGCAGGTTGTTGGCGCGGGCGGTGCGGATGGCAGCGCAGATCTCAAGCACCGCTTCTTCGCCATCACCCAACAGGGCGAAGTCGATAAAGTCGGCGAGGGGCTCCGGATTGAAGGCACAGGGGCCGCCGACGATGATGAAGGGATCGTTTTCACTGCGATCCTCACGCCGGCGCGGAATGCCGCCCTGATCGAGCATGTGCAGGATGTTGGTGTAACACAGTTCGTGTTGCAGGGTGAAGCCGATGATGTCAAATTCGCTCAGGGGAGTGTCCGATTCCAGGGTGCTCAAGAGGGCGGACTCGCGCCGCATCTGTTCTGCCATGTCGGGCCATGGGCAGTACACGCGCTCGGCGGCAATCCATGTTTCCTGGTTGAGAATATGGTACAGAATGGCAGTGCCCATATGGCTCATGCCGATTTCATAGGTGTCGGGGAATGCCAGAGCGTAGCGGATATCCACATCCGCGTGCTCTTTGCGGATGGAACCGGCTTCGCCGCCCAGATAGCGACCGGGGCGGCTTATATTTAACAGGGTATCGCAGGATGTCATGTGAAATTTCCGATTGCAGGGGGGGTGAGAAAGTATGGAACCTGATGGCTAAGCAAAAAGCGCCAAATGCAAGGCGCGTTATTGCTGAGCAATGAGGCGTACTTACGTACGTCGAAGCAGCGAGGCAATAACAGCAACGCCGCAGTTGGTGTATTTTTGCGACGCCATCAAAATAGAACAATTTACCTTGATGCAAGGTGCCTGACAAGGATTTTCAGGCGTGCTATTATACCCGCCAGGGATTTTGATTAAATGGATGGATGTTACTTTGTAGGTAGTGCCCACATGACGTGGGCGGTGACGGTTTTTCGCCTACGTTGGTGGGCAACCGTAGGGGCAGCCCCCCGTGGTTGCCCTGATCCAATGCCGCAGATACGTGATCGATGGAATGGGCAGGCACTGGGACCTGCCCCTACCTACAATAATGTAAACCCTGATTCAACATAGATACGGAGATTATATGACCAGTTCGACACAGGGGCATTCTCTGGAACACTTACCCGTGCCTTCCCCTACGGTGGATATTCATATCCACAGCATCGCTTCCGGGCATGCGTTCAGTACCGTGGAAGAGATCGTCGCTGCGGCAAGTGAGCGTGGCCTCGAGGGGGTGGCGATTACCGATCACGGCCCCGCACTTCCGGGTGGACCGCATCTGTACCATTTCATGGCGCTGCGCTTTATCCCCGAGGTTATGCAGGGGGTACGAGTGTTGCGCGGCATAGAAGCCAACATCCTCGATGAGGGCAAATTGGATGTCGGAAAAGATGCCCTCGAGCAGCTGGATATCGTCCTCGCCGGTTTTCACGAAGGGTGCGGCTATACGGGAACCAGTGAAGCGGAAAACACCCGCACCCTCATCAAAGCGATGGAGAATCCATGGGTGGATATTATCTCTCATCCGGGCAATCCCGCGTATCCCCTTGATTATGTTGCAGTAGTGGATCAGGCGGTGCGCACCGGCACCGCGCTGGAGATCAACAGCTCCTCCTTTTCCATCAGCCGCAAAAACAGTGCGCCCAACTGTCTGGAGATCGCGCGCCTGTGCGCGGAAAAAGGCGCCCTGGTCGCCATCGGCAGCGATGCGCATATCAGCAGTGGAGTCGGCAGGTTTGCCCATGCCCTCGAGGCCCTGGAGCAGGGTGGAATTCTTCCGGCCCAGGTGGTGAATCGGAACCTGGAAGCGTTAGTAGCATTTCTGCAACGTATGGGATGCCGCCCCGATCTGCGTGTGGGGATGTAGCCATGTTACTTCAAGAGCAGCGCGAATCGATTGTCAAATACGGGCTTAAACTCATCTCCTCCGGTTTGACCACTGGCAGTGGTGGCAATCTGAGTTGCCTGTGCCGTGAAGAGGATCTGGTCGCCATCGGCCCCAGCGGGGTCGACTATGCCGATGTGGACGTGGACGATGTGGTTATCGTGAATCGCGCCGGTGACGTGGTGGAGGGGGCGCTTAAGCCTTCGAGTGAACTGAGCTTCCACCTTGCGCTCTATAATGCGCGCCCCGATGTGAATGCAGTGGTGCACACCCATTCAGTATATGCCACCACCATGGCGTGTCTGCAGTGGGAGATCCCGGCGGTGCACTATCTTGTCGGTTTTGCGGGTAATAAGGTTCCTCTGGCGCCTTATGCCACCTTTGGCTCCACCGAACTGGCACACAATGTGGTGAGTGGCATGAGTGAATACAACGCCGTACTCCTCGCCAACCATGGTCTTGTAGCCGTGGGCGCAGATATATCTCATGCCTTCAATGTTGCCGAAGAGATTGAACTGGTGGCGCGCATTTACTATCAGTGCTGCAATGTTGGAGAGCCTGTAGTGGTACCCGATGCGGAGATGGAAACCGTGTTGGAGAAATTCAAGACCTATGGCCAGCAGGATAATAAAACAACAGGTTGAGCAATGAGTCTGCAAGTCGCTCTGATAAAATAATCAAATCACCAAATGGAGAAGGTTTCCCAGTAGTACCCACATGACGTGGGCGGTGGCCCACACCACCTTCCTTTTCTTGCTTGTCCAAGAAAAGGAAGCAAAAGAAGGACACCCCTGCACAGCAGCCCTACGGGTTCCCTACGCTTATGTTGCCATACGGCGGATGGACCTGAACTCGCTGGCGCTCAGACAGGCGGTCCATCTCTTTCGCCTCCCGGCAACAACGCTCCGGCTGCAGTGCGAAGGGGGCGTTGTGCATAATTTGTTACAACAGAAATGAACCAGATGTCTCAAATAGAGGAGAACTTAAGGAATGGATAACGGATGCAAAACCGAAGCGGTGCAGGTAAGTGATGGAATCTACTGTGTACCGGTGAACCTCCCCGGTACTGAGTTGTTTGAGGGGATGTGGCCCATGCCCGACGGGATTTCTCTGAATTCCTACGTGGTAAAAGGGGAGCAGGCCGCGATTATCGATCTGATTGAGGATATGGACGGACAGGCGGAATGCTATCTGTCCGAGCTCGACTCCCTGAGTCTGCGCCCGGAGGATATCGACTACCTCATCATCAATCACATGGAGCCGGATCACACCATGTGGCTGCCGGAATTCCACGCGCGCAATCCGCATATTCATATCTACCTCTCTTCCAAAGCGGCGAAACTCCTGAAGTCGTTCTGCGGCATCGATACCAATGTGCATGTGGTGGGCAATGGTGACATCCTCGACCTCGGCGGCGGCAAGGTGCTGCAGTTTTTCGACACTCCCCACATTCACTGGCCCGAAACCATCATGACCTTTGAGCGCGAGAGCGGCACCCTGTTCTCCTGCGATGGCTTCGGCTCCTATGGCACCCGCGAAGGGGTGTATTTTGATGATCAGCTTGAGTCCGGACAGAAGGAGTTCTTCCTCGATGAGGCGCTGCGCTACTACGCCAATATCGTGGCGAGCTTCTCCACCTTTGTCACCAAGGCGATCGGGGAGCTGAGCGAACTGGACATAAAAGTGGTGGCGCCCTCCCACGGGATTATCTGGCGCAGCGAGCCTCAGACCATCATCGACGCGTATGCACGCTTTGCCAGCTACCTTAAAGGCCCGGCGGAGCCGGAGATAACCCTGATCTGGTCGAGCATGTACGGGCATACTGCCCGGATTGCGGATACGATCGAGCGCACCGTGCGTGAAGCGGGGATGCCCGTGCATGTCCATCGGGTACCGCAGGATCATGTGGGCGAAATTCTTGCCTCGGCGTGGCGTTCCAGCGCCCTGATCCTGGGGATGCCCACCTACGAATATCAGATGTTCCCCCCCATGGCGTGGGTGCTGGATATGTTCCGGCGTAAGAAGGTGTTCAACAAGAAAATCCTCCGTTTCGGCTCGGCGGGCTGGTCCGGCGGGGCGCAGCGCGAGCTTGACGCCATAACCGAGAAGATGAAATGGGATTTCTGTGAACCCATCGAATGGTTCGGCGCCCCGCGCCAGGAACAGTTTGATATAGCCCGCCAGCGTACCCTGGAGTTAATAGAAAGCATCCGCGCGGAGGGATAAATCTGTATGGACTCTGAGCACCACAGCCACACAGAAAAAGAAACGCGCTGGCTATGCCATGTCTGCCATTGCAGTTCTGCCGAAGGGAGCGGCTACGTATGTCGGCGCTGTTATAAAATCGCCTGCGGAGAGCATATCCAACCCACCCGCGTGCAGGATGAGAGCGGCAACGCAAGGCTTGAAATGGTGTGTGTAGAATGTATAGCGCAGGAAGGGGATGAAGCGTGAAACGCAATGGCAAGTCGAAGGGCAATACGCGCCTGGTGTATTCAGATGATCCGGCGGACACCTGCACTACCTGTGGAAAATTGACCAGCACATGTCGCTGTACTCCGGAGCCCAAACAGGGTTCGACCCAGGCGGTGGTCCGGATCGGACGCGAGACCAAAGGGCGCAAGGGCAGTGGCGTCACCATTATCAGCGGAATCCCGCTGCCGGAGAAGGAACTGAAGCAGCTCGCCAAACAGCTGAAGAAAAAATGCGGCTGCGGCGGCACCTTAAAAGACGGGGTTATCGAGATTCAGGGCGATCAGCGCGATTTTCTTCTCGATTTGCTCCAGAAGCAGGGGAAACAGCAGGGCTGGACGGTGAAGAAGGCCGGGGGTTGAACGGTGTGTTCCGGTGGATGTAATTTATGACTGTTCAGCCAGGTCTTGTGACACCCATTCCAAGGGACACTTTGCGCCGTCCATGGCCGTTCGACTGTCGCCGTCCGTGGCGACAGACGCCCTTTCCATGGGTGCCACAAGACCAGACCGGTAGTGGGGAATTGAATTTTTACCTCTAACCCAAGTTTAACACCCATAAAAAAATAAGTTTGCAAATCAAGTAGTTACCCTG
>JBNGCY010000099.1:0-6840 GCA_049975505.1 Desulfuromonadaceae bacterium
GTGGGAACGATCAATTAACGTCTGTCAGATCACCCACACAAAATGGAACAGAACCTTTTTTGTATGCAGGATACACTCGGAGGATTGTGTGAAGATTGCGCTGTTTGAACCTTTTATGACCGGCTCCCATGCAGACTGGGCCAGAGGCTATGCAAAATACAGCCGGCATCAGGTAAGAATCTATGCTCTTGAAGGAAAATACTGGAAATGGCGCATGCATGGAGGAGCCGTAACCCTGGCGCATGAGTTTCTTGAGAGCGGTTTTCGACCTGACATGATCCTGGCTACCGATATGCTTGATCTGAGCACTTTTCTCGCACTGACCCGCAAGGTTACGGCCCAGCTACCGTGTGCTGTCTACTTCCATGAAAACCAGCTCAGTTATCCGTGGTCGCCGGATGATGCTGATCCCGGTTTGAAGCGCGATGCGCACTATTGCTTTATTAATTATACCTCTGCGCTCGCAGCTGATGCAGTGTGTTTTAATTCGGACTACCACAGGCATGATTTTCTTGCCCGACTCCCTGAATTTCTGGCGAGTTTTCCGGATCACCGTGAAGATAAAAATGCGGCTGAAATTACCCGCAGAAGTATTACTCTCCCCCTGGGGATGGATTTCAGTATTCTGGATAAATATCCGGATAGATCTACAGGCGATGTCAATACTGTGGCTGAAACAGATGTGCCGCTGATTGTGTGGAATCATCGCTGGGAATACGATAAAAATCCGGAAGATTTTTTCCATGCTCTATTCAGTCTGCAGGATCTCGGGGTGGCATTCGATGTTGCGGTTCTGGGTGAAGCGTATCAGCGTCAACCTCCCATTTTTGCGCAGGCGCGTGAGCGCCTTGCGTCTCATATCGTTCACTGGGGATATGTAAAGAGCCATGCCGACTATGTTGGATGGTTACACCGTGCGGACATTATACCGGTCACCTCTGTACATGATTTCTTCGGAGTCAGTGTGGTGGAAGCGCTGTATTGCGGATGCTACCCGCTGTTGCCGCAGCGTCTGGCATATCCGGAGCATATTCCGGCATCGCTGTCCGCGGCATGTTTCTATGCCGATCTCGATGACCTGATCCGGCGTCTGGCGCACCTGTGCAGATCCGTCCCGGCACAACATCTGACAAGCATCAGAGAACAGGTTGGCCGCTACTCCTGGGAGAAGATGTCCCCAAGGTATGACGAATTTTTTTCCCGCCTGAAGAACGTCAGAAGATAAAAGATAACTTCGTAAGCCACAACACCCTTCTACCGGGGATCATAGCTCTATCATCTGTGGCTATTTCAAGTTTCGGTGGATAGTTACATAAAAAGAGGAGCACCAGTGAAGAACGCGGAACGGATAGAAATGTGCTGTAGAATCGCTATGTGCGGAAACGCTGTGTGATTTCAGTGTATGCATCTACGCGGCGGTCGCGCAGAAACGGCCAGATGCGCCGGGTATTCTCAGTGCGCTCCAGATCAATATCAGCGATTAAAATCTCAGCGCGATCTGCACTTGCCTGAGTAAGTATCTCCCCCTGCGGGCCGGCGATAAAACTGTTGCCCCAGAATTGTGCTCCGGGCAGACGTCCGCTTTGATCTGGCTCAAATCCGATCCGGTTTGCCGCGGCCACATGGATACCGTTGGCAATAGCGTGACTGCGTTGAATGGTCTGCCAGGCTTCAAGCTGGCGCTGTTGTTCAGCGGGGCTGTCAGCAGGATCCCACCCGATCGCGGTGGGGTATATCAGAACTTCGGCTCCGGCGAGGGTCATCAGGCGCGCCGCCTCCGGGTACCATTGATCCCAGCACACCAGCACACCAAGAATCCCGGCGCTGGTTCTGATGGGATTGAAGCCAAGATCGCCGGGGGCGAAATAAAACTTCTCATTGTATCCGGGATCGTCCGGAATATGCATCTTGCGGTATATGCCTGCAATGCTGCCATCGGTTTCAAACACTACGGCAGTGTTGTGGTACAGGCCTGGAGCGCGTTTTTCAAACAAAGATGCCACAACAACCACTCTACTGGCGCGGGCGGCGCGGGCCAGAATTTCAGTGCTGGGGCCGGGGATGTTTTCGGCCAGATCAAAGTATGCAGGATCTTGCTGCTGGCAGAAATAAAGGCCGCAGTGGAGCTCAACCAGTGCCACTACCGTGGCGCCGCACTGTGCCGCTTTTTCAATCTGTGTGCATGTATAGTGAAGATTTGCATTCTTATCCGCACTGCACTGCTGTTGAATCAGCGCAAGTTTCATCTTTTTCATGTCAGGGTTCCTTTGGGTAGCTGCATGGTTAAGCAGTGGAGTGAACCGTGCTGAACGATGACATTGCTGCAGTCAATTCCGATTATCTCACGCTCCGGATAGGCGGCGGCAATAACCGCAAGCGCCTTCTGATCGGCCGGATCGGCATAAGTGGGAACCAGCACGGCATCATTAATAACCAGATAGTTGGCGTAGGTTGCCGGGAGGCGTTCACCGCCGTGGTTGATTTTCGGCTGGGGCCAGGGCAGGGGGAGGAGGCGGTATGGCGTTCCCGATAAGGTTCTGAATTCATGAAGCTCGCGTTCCATGGCCTGCAGAGGAATGTAGTGCTCGTCATCCGGAGCATCGCAATGCACGTAAACAATGGTGTTGTCCGGGCACAGGCGCGCGAGGGTGTCGATATGCCCATCGGTATCGTCTCCGGCCATAGCGCCATGGTTCAGCCACAGAACCTGCTCGGCCCCCAGGATATGGCGCAGTTGCCGTTCAAGGGCCTGCTTGTCCAGATGTGGGTTGCGATTAGGACTCAACAGGCATGACGTAGTGGTGAGAATGGTACCGTTTCCGTCCGATTCAATACTTCCCCCCTCCAGGATAAGTCCTGATATATGAAGGGGCACCTTCCATGCTCCCTGTGACGCCAGGGTGCGACAGATCAGGTTGTCATGGTTTGCGGGATACTTCAGCCCCCAGCCATTAAACCCGAAATCGTACAAGGCAGAAAAGGTGGCGGCTTCCTCTGTGCTTATTTCAACTCCAATTGGTCCGAAATCACGCGCCCAGGTGTCGTTGTTGGCTGCAGGGGAAATTCTGATATTGTTGGCGATATTTTTAGATGTAATCCCGTGTTGCGCGAGTACTTCAGCCGTGTGCCTCGGGTCGGGTGCAGCTATGATGATTTTCTCGAAGGGCAGCACATGAGTGACGATTTTCGCCAAAGTGGTTTCAATTTCTGTCAGTATTGGAGCCCAGTCTCCGCCGGGATCGGGCCAGGCGAAGAGTACTCCGTCCTGTGGCTCCCATTCAGCGGGCATACGCACCTTATGTGACCTTGCGGAAGGAGATATATTTAAATCTGTGGATTTAAAGGCAGGTGTCGGCAGTGGAGAAGGGCAGGATGTGGATATTGTCATGATTCAGAACGCTTTACCTTAAGATAAATCAGAATAATTAGAATTATGCACAGTCCTGCAAGAATTAAGGAGTGCGTAGATATGTTTTTCATAGTCACGGTTTTCAGCCCTAGATATCCAGCTGACGGGTAGATAATACCCCATGATACGCCGCCGCAGAAAGTATAAACGCAGAAGGATCTTGGATGCATGTGCGCGCCCCCGGCGACGAACGGTACAAATCCGCGTATAGGCCCTATAAAGCGTGCCAGCAGAAGGCTTTTACCTCCGTGAGCACCGAAAAAAACTTCAGCCCGGCGCAGAAAACGCAGAAAACGTCCTTTCCGTACTTTTGAGATCAGCCATGAAGCCGAGCGAGACCCGCATATATAGCTGATGCTGTCTCCTGCAATGGAGCCAACTGCGGATACAAGACAGATGTATGGCATTTCACCATGACCGTGAAATGCGAGGGCCCCTGCAGTGACGGACAGAACACTGCCGGGGACAAATAGTCCAATAACCGGAATGCCTTCCGCCAGAATGAGGCCGCAGAGGATAAGGTAGTATACCATCCCCGGATGGAACTGTGGCAGAGTGTGCTGAATCCATTCATACATGCAGGATCAAATAGCTTAGTTTTGCATAAAAAGCAAACCCAGACTTATCTACAAAAGCGATAGCCGGGGTTTGCTGTGCAACAAGTGTGGTATTGTCGGTATAATCTTCTGGATAGATAAGTCACTGTGACTTATCGGATATGGCACTCGTTGCACTTAGTCGGGGCACTGCCGCCTTGTTCTTTGTGACATTCAAGACAGTTTGCGTGGCCCTGTTCTTTGTTTTCGATTACAATGCGCTCGGGTTTACCTTCGTGGCAACTGGCGCATCCCAGTGACATATGCTCTTTGTGGTTGAAGGTTACGGTGCCCATGCCCTCGTAGGTGTATACGTCGGCCGCACAGGCAAACGTCACTCCCGCAAACAGCATCAGGACACTTGACAGCATGATTTTCATGATGACCTCCTTTGTTGTTGGTTTTGTTTCAGGTGAACACATCTTATTGCGAGTGGTAATGTAACACTGCATGGACAACCATTTGCCCTGCAGCCATGTCGGTATCTGATTTATTATCCGAATTTGTGTACCCTTGCATTCGACATATATCCACATATGACCCGATGTCGGGTCGGTATTATGTGATTTCAGGTAGTTGTATAGCGTTGAACATATGCGTACAAAATGCGATTTGTTGCCTTTTTTATCCCTATCTGCTAGTTTTCGGGACGGATATGGCGTTAGTTTGTTTTCTTTCCCTGAGAATCACGCAGCCCTCTCCGGCGTTTAGACCTTGCTGCATGCCGGCCTAGCAGGATCCGGGTCACTGGAACTCTATGGATAATTTCGATAAGACGCTCCCTGCGGATGCCAATCTGAAGATAGATGGCGAGGTGATCCGGCGCCTGCGTGAAGAGCAGGGGTTGACTCAGTTGTACGTGGCCAAAGTGGTGGGCGTAACTTCTGATACCATTTCACGCTGGGAGAATAACCGCTATCCCAGTATTAAAACCGCCAATGCCCAGCGTCTGGCTGAAGCCCTCGAGGTTGAAATAGACCGGATACTGCAGCAACAGGAAGACGGAACGGACGAAGTCGATCATACTTCATCAAATGCACGTTCATTCCGGATTAAAATCGTATTTCTCGGTGCTGGAGCAGGTGTACTCCTTATGGTCGCAGCAATTATCTGGAGACTACTATCCCCGCCTGAACCCGAAGTGTGGGCGGATCGTCTCCTGCCAAGTTATGCAGCTCCCGGAACTGAAATTCCGGTTAAACTGACTTTCAACGGATCAGCTGCGCGGGTAGTGGTGCGTGAACAGATACCCGAAGGATGGGAACTGATAAAGGCCGCCCCCGAGCCGGACAGTTTTGATGCGAGTTCAGGTCTGATGCGCTGGATTCTGGAACTTGGAGAGGATTCGACCAAGGCTATTCACTACATTGTCAGGGTTGCACCAGATGCGACCCTGGGCAGTATGCAGAAATTTAACGGCGAGCTGGTATTGCGATCTGAAGAATCCGCACACGGCAGAAGCGGGATGCTGGGAGCCAACCGGTTGGTTGTGGAACATGTACACTGGGCCGATCTGAATGCGGATAATCGCATAGATGATGATGAAATGCTGGATGCATCTTATCTGGCCGAATCGGCTGAGAATCTTTTTCTGGGGATGGAAAAACTTGAAAAATTATGGATGGCGGAGCATTATTACTGGGATTCTGAGAAAGAGGTCTTTGTCGGTATCGATCAGAGTAGCCTGAATCAGGAAATCGACCCGTTTGAAAAAGCCCGGCGCTGACATCCCAGGCAGGATATGGCAGACCACCCAGGTCTCAGGAAAACCGAAGCACAGGTGAGGAAATTAATGGAAAATGTAGTGAAAATGCTTGAACCTCAAATGCAGGAGGTGGTGCGCCAGTTCAAACATTACCTGGACTCCGAGGTTCCTCTGATTCGCAAGGTTGGAGAATATGTGCTCTCCAGCGGGGGGAAGCGCATGCGCCCGATGCTGGTACTTCTCACATCCATGCTTTCCGGATATAGGGGTGATAAGCATATAGGCGTGGCGAGTGTGGTTGAATTTATCCATACTGCAACATTGTTGCATGACGATGTAGTCGATGCGGCGGTTATTCGCAGGGGGGCTGAATCGGCCAACCGGGTCTGGGGTAATGAGGCCTCTGTGCTGGTGGGAGATTTTCTCTTTGCCAAGTCCTTTTCCATAATGGTACGTGCCGGAAGTCTGCCGATTCTGCAGGCTCTTTCCGATGCGACCACCAAAATGGCGGAAGGAGAGGTGCTGCAGCTGATAAGCACCTGTGACCTGGATTTGAGCGAAGAACGATATATGCAGGTTGTGCGAGAGAAAACAGCGGTGCTGATAGCTGCTGCATGCCAGTGCGGGGGGATTCTGGGCGAGGTTTCCGCAGAGCAGGAGAAGGCTCTGCACGACTTCGGTCTTGATCTGGGTATTGCCTTCCAGTTTATGGATGATGCTCTTGATTATATCGCCGATGAGGCGGAATTCGGTAAAGCCTGCGGGCACGATCTTGAAGAGGGGAAAATGACCCTCCCTCTGATTGAAGCTCTACGCCATTGCAGTTCCGCTGAGCGCGATATGGTTGAAGAAATTATTGAAGCCGATGAAATAAGACCCGACTCTCTTGAACGCGTATTGGAGTTGATTAACCGCTATAACGGCATCGGATATACCCGTATGCGTGCAAGATCCCTGGTTGAGCGGGCAAAGGGTTATCTGCAGGTGTTTAACCCGTGTGAAGCGCGCGATGCCCTGGAAACCCTGGCCGATTATGTGGTGAGCCGCGCCAAATAAATTATTCTGAACCAGATATATGGATATAGATATAACTGAAAGAGCCCGCCGGATTATACTGCGGGCTTTTTCAG
>JBNGCY010000100.1:0-6474 GCA_049975505.1 Desulfuromonadaceae bacterium
GTACAGGAATTGTATTTGCAACTCTTTTCTTGCGTTACACCCTTAAAAACGCGAGGAAATCAACCCATTTTCCAGGAGGTGTTCTATGTTCAGATTTAGCGCTACTATATGTACCATGCTGTTGCTGTTGCTTCTCGGTGCCTGCAGCGAGGATAAGCAGCAGAAAACTCCGGCCGAAAAACCGCAACAGGCAACAGAATCCACTGATGCGCTGGATAAAGCCAAACAAAGCGCCAATGAAGCTGTGGAAAAGGCCAGGGCAAGTGTGGATGAAGCAAAAGAGGCTGTGGAAAAAACTGTGGATGAAGCAGTGAAAAAGAGCACAGCCACTGTGGAAGAGGTTAAGAAAAAAACGAGCGAAACCACACAGCAGGCGGTGGAAAAAGCTAAAAGCGCTACAGCCCCTGCAGTAGAAAAAGCCAACCAACTGGTGGCATCTTCATCGCAGAAACTCAGCAATTTAAGCGCCGAAACTCAGAGCAAAGAGGGTGATCTGACCGCCATGGCTGACAGTGCCGCGGCAACTGCAGCACAGAAAACCTCGGATATTGTGCCTCCCGAGACCATTAAGCTGGAAAACAACTTCGGCACCGTAACCCTGACACACAAGTTTCATGCTGAAACCTACGGCTGCCCCACCTGCCACGGCGACAACACTCCGGGCCCGTTTGAGCTGACCAAGGATCTGGCTCACTCAAGTATGTGCAAAGACTGCCATCAGGGCTCAGGCGGCCCGGTGGGATGCACCGAATGCCATGTAAAGTAGCCTGTGGATAACTCTGGTTAAAACCTTAAAAAGGCGCGAAAGGGATAAGCCCTGTCCGCGCCTTTTTTATTTGCATGTGCATGACTGGACACCGCCTGCCGGAGTCCTTGAGTCACTCTTATGTTCTTACACTCTCCAGATGCGCGATTTCCCCTGGCGCATGTTCCAGCCGCTTTCCCAGAAGGTGTGAATCAGCTCCTCCACATTGTGGGCGCGTCCCTCTTCGGTTCGTGCCACAATGTCACGCGGGTTCGCCCCCATCTCGGCCCAGAAGAAGCTCGCTCCACCGAGGGCGGCGAGGGTACAGGGCTCGTGGGTGCAGGTGGCCACGGTTGAATGAGGCATGGCGAGACGGGTTATGGCGACAATCTGCGCCTGGCGCACTTCGGGAATGGTTCCCATTACGCCCATGGGGGTATCCGGAATGGGGATGCGCCGCGCCGCCCCGCTGAAAACCGGATTTATACTCGCGGTGTAACAGATAAGCTCGGCAATCTCGCGGTTGTTGTGCTCGGGCCCTATGGGTTCCACACAGGTGCCGACCTGGAGACCGGCGGCGAGAAACTTCTCGATGCTGCTGCGGCGCTGTTCCGGCGGAATACCGGTATCCTCGCCTTCGCGCAGGCGCAGGGCGTGGTAAACCCCACTCACTCCGGCCTGTTTGATCTCCTCCGCGTGCTCTGCACAGTTGTCTCCCACATTTACAATCAGCGGGGTGTGCGGTTTGAGCGCGGCCCGCAGCTCGGGCAGATAGGGCGCCAGCTTTGTGTAGGGGAAATTTGCTGTGGTCATGGCCAGGATCGCATGACAGCCATCGTCCTCAAAACGCTTCGCCATAGCGACAGCTTCTTCGATACTGAGTTCAGAAGACTCGCGGAACACCCCGTTACCGGCAGCAAAAGAACAGAATTTGCACTCTTCCGGACAGGGGGAGATGTTCAGGGCAAGTTGACCATGGATCTCGGCTTCATTGTCCTGGAGTTTGCGCGACAGCTCACTTGCCACCCCGATCATTTGACAGGCGGCATCGCTGTATGGTTCGTACGAGAGCAGGTGCTGAATCTCTTTCTGGGTCAGACGTTCATCTTCACGCGCTTTGGCAAGCAGATAATCGATCATGTCGTTTTAATCCTCCATTTGTGGGCAAACACTGCATTACATTCTTATATAACATACAGGTTAATATACCATCTTAAGGTAAAAAATGCGGCACAAAGTGTCAAATAACCAGGGCAAATTTGTTCTAACGCTAACTAGTTGAATTTACTTAAAAACATTGTCATTCCAATGATCCAAGAAGGCTCAAGAAAAATGTCTTCAACATCAGTATGTTAGCTAATGAAATATGCCAAAAATAGTGGTTCTATTCAAGGTAGAACAAATTTACCCTGGTCAAATAACTTATTCCTGTTGTGACTGCGGAATCCATAGACATTTCCTCTTAAAACCAGGTTTTTGCTTCTTCACATATTCCCCCGATATGGTACGTTTGCGTTCAGCATATGCTGCGAACCAATAATACCTGTTTGAGAACCAATATAAGGATCGGTGCCCATGAAACGCATGATAACCGCCTCCGCGCATCGCCTGTACGCCATCCTTTCAGGAGATGAGAGCCCGGATCGCTGCGCGGGAAACATCCCCGAGGCAGACTGCCGCCAGCAGGCGCGCAATTTCATGCTCAATCTCGCCAACGGCTCATGCACCAAACTCGCGGAACAGCTTGCCGGCCCCAATCTGGTTCTGGTATGGCTGCTTCAGATCCTGGGGGCCCCGGTATGGATGCTGGGAGTGCTGATGCCGATAAAGCAGACCGGTACCCTGTTGCCGCAGATGGCTGCGGCCGGCCAGATCCGGCGCCTGCCGGTACGCAAGTGGGTCTGGGTCGGGAGCGGTCTGCTCCAGGCGCTGTGTCTGGGCGGGATTATCGTCGCCGCAACACTGCTTTCCCCGGCGACGGCAGGGTGGGCAATACTTCTGCTGTTTACCCTTTTCTGCCTTGCAAGCGGCACCGCCTCGGTAGCGTATCAGGATGTGCTGGGCAAAACCATCTCCAAAGGGCGCCGCGGGCGTCTTCTCGCCTCCCGCTCCCTGATGGGAGGTCTCCTGACCATGGGAGCCGGCCTCTGGATTCGATCCGCCCAGCGGGAGAGCGAAAGTCTGGATTCGATCCTGATACTTCTCGGCTGCGCCGCTGTCCTGTGGGGGATCGCAGCCCTGCTGTTCGGCGCCACCACCGAGGAGCCGGGCGATACCGACGGTGGACGCCACATCCTCCAGGAGGCCGGAGCGGGGTTGAATTTTGCGCGCACTTATCCGGGGTTTCGCCACTATATTATGGTGCGCGCCCTGCTCTTAAGCGTTGAAATCGCGAGCCCGTTTTTCATTCTCTTCGCCTCTACGCGCCTTGAGTTCGGAAGCGAAAGCCTGGGATATTTAATCGTTGCGGTGGGGCTCTCGCAGGTTATAAGCAGTCCGTTCTGGGGCAGAATGGCGGACAGCACCAGCAAAACGGTGATGCGCTACAGCGCCCTGATGGGGGTGGCTGCCATGCTGCTGACCCTGGTGCTGGCCGTACTTCCCCACCCCGCCATGCAACTGGCGGGTTTCATTCTGACCTTCATTGTACTCGGCCTGGCCGAAGCCGGAGCGAGACTCGGGCGCAAAACCTATCTGGTGGATGCCCTCCCCGCAGACGAACGTCCCACCTGCACCGCATTCAGCAACACTCTGATCGGGTGCGTGGCGCTGGCGAGTGCAGGGCTGGGCGGAGTCGCCCAGATACTCGGGGCGGAGGCAGCCCTGCTGTTTCTCGCTCTGGCGGCTCTGGGGGCAGGTCTGATATGTATCAAACTTCCGGAAGCAGAGGCCATGCTGGAGCATAAATAATCCGGTTATGCTGCCAGATTAAGGCAAGTGTCGACAGAAGCAAAAACTATAAACACTGCAATCTAAAACAGGGAGATTTATTTTATGGCGGACAATACATTTTCCAGCGCGACCACCATGGAGGTCGCGGCTGCAACCTATCACTGTCACAGCCTGCACCAGGCGCAGGCGCACGGCCTGAAACTCAACCCCAGGCTGCCTTTTTCCCTGAAGGTACTACTGGAGAATCTGCTTCGCCATGAAGACGGCAGGCATGTGAGTGCTGAGGATATCCGCACCCTGGCCGCCTGGAATCCCGCTCAGAGTGATGGAAGGGAGATCGCCTATCATCCGGCACGCGTTCTGATGCAGGATTTTACCGGCGTTCCAGCGATTGTAGACCTGGCAGCGATGCGCGATGCCATGGTCGCCAATGGTGGAGACCCCGCAAGTATCAATCCACAGATTCCGGTGGACCTGGTGATTGATCACTCTGTCACCGTAGATGCGTTCGGCGACGCCCAGGCGGCACAGAGCAACGTTGCTAAGGAGATGGAACGCAACCGCGAACGCTACACCTTCTTACGCTGGGGGCAGAAGGTGTTTGACAACTTTCGCGTCGTCCCTCCGGGTACAGGTATCTGCCATCAAGTAAACCTTGAATACCTGGGGCGGAGTGTGTGGAGCCAGAATATTGATGGAGAGGAGTGGGCATACCCGGACACCCTGGTCGGCACGGACAGCCACACCACCATGATCAACGCCTTCGGGGTTCTGGGCTGGGGCGTCGGCGGCATTGAAGCCGAGGCGGCGATGCTCGGGCAGCCGGTATCCATGCTTATACCCGAAGTGGTGGGGTTCAAATTCTCCGGCGCGCTTCAACCCGGAGTCACCGCCACCGATCTGGTACTGACCGTAACCCGGATGCTGCGCGAGCACGGCGTGGTCGGCAAGTTCGTGGAGTTCTGCGGAACCGGGCTGAGTCAGCTCCCTCTCGCAGATCGCGCCACCATTGCCAATATGGCGCCCGAATACGGGGCCACGTGCGGGTTTTTCCCCGTGGATCAGGTCACCCTCGACTATCTGCGCCTCAGTGGGCGCAGCACCGCCACCATCGCCCTGGTGGAAGCCTACTGCCGCGAGCAGGGGCTGTGGCGTGACGACACCTCAGCAGAACCGGAATTCAGCGCCCTCCTCGAACTGGATCTGGCCACGGTGAAACCAAGTATCGCCGGTCCGCGCCGCCCCCAGGATCAGGTGGTACTGAGCCAGTTGCGTCAGGTACAGGAGGCGGAACTGTCCCCCGCTGAATCTGAACCCCGGAGCACCACTGCTGATGCGCACGAACTCCAGGACGCAGACGTGGTTATCGCCGCGATCACCTCCTGCACCAACACTTCCAATCCGGCAGTGATGCTGACCGCAGGGCTCGTGGCCCGCAAGGCGGTGGAATTGGGGCTGCGCACCAAACCCTGGGTAAAAACCTCTCTCGCCCCCGGTTCGAGGGTGGTGAGCGCTTATCTTGAGGAGACCGGCCTCCAGCACAGTCTCGATCAACTCGGATTCAATGTGGTGGGCTACGGATGCACCACCTGTATCGGCAACTCCGGCCCTCTCCCCACGGAAGTTGAAGAGGCCATTATCCGCAACGATCTCCAGGTGAGTGCGGTTCTCTCGGGCAACCGTAATTTCGAGGGGCGCGTACATCCACTCACCCGTTACAACTGGCTTGCCTCTCCCCCGCTGGTGGTGGCATTCGCCCTCGCCGGCACCACCCGGATAGACCTGAGTAGCGAAGCTCTCGGCACAGATAAATATGGAAAGCCGGTGTACCTTGCCGACCTCTGGCCCGACGCGAAGGAGATCTCCGCCCTGGAACACAGCGTCACTCCAGCCATGTTTCAGCGTCACTATGCTGAAGTGTTCGATGGAGACCAACAGTGGCGCGCGCTTCCAACCCCGGAAGGGCTGACCTACACCTGGGATCCTGCTTCAACCTACATCCGCCAACCCGGATTCTTCCGCCAGCTGCGGTATCACCCCGGATTTTCCGGGCTTCAGGGGGCACGGATTCTCGCCCTGCTCGGCGATTCCATCACCACGGATCACATCTCGCCTGCCGGAGCCATCAAGGCAGAAAGCCCGGCGGGGCAATATCTGCAGGAGCATGGGATCAAGAAAGACGATTTCAACTCCTACGGTTCACGCCGCGGGAATCACGAGGTGATGGTGCGTGGCACCTTTGCCAATATCCGCTTGAAAAACCACATGGTGCCCGGCATCGAGGGGGGGGTGACCATCCACCATCCCGAAGGGGGGCAGATGAGTATCTATGCCGCCGCGCAACAATATCAGCATGACAACATCCCCCTGGTGGTGATCTCCGGAGAGCAATATGGCACCGGCTCCAGCCGCGACTGGGCCGCCAAAGGCACCCTGCTGCTGGGGGTAAAGGCAGTCCTGGCGCAGAGCTTTGAACGCATCCACCGCTCGAACCTGGTGGGGATGGGGGTTCTGCCCCTGCAGTTTCTTCCCGGCGAATCAGCGAAAGCACTCCGGCTCGACGGCAGCGAAGTCATCCACATGGAAGCGGTTTCCAATATTGAACCCGGACAAAGAATGTCCCTGGAGATTCAGCATCCACAAACAGGTTTACGCTCTATCGAAGTGATCTGCCGTGTGGACACCCAGCAGGAGGTGAAATACTTCAACAGCGGCGGAATTCTGAACTACGTACTCCTGGAGCGCCTGGGGAAAACCACGCAGTAAATGGATCACTTATTAAGTTGTAGGTACAAGGGACACGGCTAGCCGTGTCTCGCCTATATTACAGCATTTCC
>JBNGCY010000101.1:0-3666 GCA_049975505.1 Desulfuromonadaceae bacterium
GTCAAAAGAAGGCAGACGATGCAGCTCGATGGAGAGAGGCCCACCGCTATTCTTATCTGGGGGCTAGATTGCATGGGATGCTCATGAACCTTTAAATTTCCCATTTCATCCGTCTCTTGATGCTTTCGCAGAAAGTATTGATTTCGATGGCTAGACAAAAAGCTTTGTCAAAGTGATCCAGCAAGTTCATGAAGTCGCTTCCGATTCCACGCTACACATTAAAAACACCAATCTATACGCACTGACTCTCATATGCATAACAGGAAACGGCCAGATCCCAATACAGCCTTAATGGCGTCAAACACAGGTTTTGCCATACAAATCTGATCTGACAGATAAGGTCAACTACGTTCGGCAAGGATTTTTACAGTGAAACATTTTTCATACCGGGCAGACATTGATGGTCTGCGTGCCGTGGCAATTTTGGCAGTGGTTGTGCACCATGCTTTTCCTGATTTGGTCCCGGGTGGCTTTATAGGTGTTGACGTTTTTTTTGTCATTAGTGGGTACTTAATCACTGGAATCTTGGTTCATCAGTTGGATTCTGAACAGTTCAGCTTGGGGACATTTTATTTGCGCCGAATGCGCAGGCTGTTCCCTGCACTACTGGTGGTGTTGGCTTCATGCCTATTGCTGGGATGGTACATTTTATTGCCCGATGAATATCAGCAACTGGGAAAACATGTCGCAGGCGGTGGGGCTTTTATAGCTAACTGGCTGTTGCTTGACGAGGCAGGTTATTTTGATGTCGCATCTCAGGTGAAGCCCCTTTTGCACCTCTGGAGTTTAGGCATTGAAGAACAGTTTTATCTCTTCTGGCCTGTCATGTTGATGCTTGTTTGGGTGAAACGGTGGCCACTTCTGCCGTTACTTTCTTTGTCGCTTATGGCTTCATTGCTTGCCAACCTCTATTGGTCCCAAGTTGATACCGCAGTCGCGTTTTATACACCATTCACCCGATTATGGGAACTTGCAGTTGGAGGTGTACTTGCGCTGTTAAAGTTAAATAAAATTATAAAAATTCGCTTCAATATCCATCACCACCCGTTTGTATTGCATGGCATGGTTCTGACAGGGCTGTTTCTGATTGTAGGAGCAGCTATGCTGATGAACAAAGATATGATCTTCCCGGGTTACTTGGCTCTATTTCCGGTAACAGGTGCAGCGCTTATAATATATGCAGGTCATTCCAGCTGTTTTGCCAGTTGGGTTCTTGCAAACCGGCCTATGATATGGCTGGGATTGATCAGCTATCCTTTATACCTGTGGCATTGGCCCGTATTGACATTTGTGCGTATTCAATATGGTAAAGCACAACTGCCAGTCAGTTGGAGTGTATTGCTGATTTGTGTCTCCGTTTTTTTGTCTTTAATGACTTATTTGTATATCGAGAGGCCGATTCAGGGGAGAGGTTTTCCCCATCGCCCGACTCTGATTGCTTTGGCAGGTGGCATGCTGTTTTTAATAATTTCAGCAAGTATGGTGTATATAAATAAGGGCCTTCCTAAGCGCGCCAGCCAGGAGATATATGCAGAAAAACTGGCCCAACTGCAACGGATGAAAGAAGACCCGGAAATATCCCACCAGGATTGCATGGATCAATATGGATTGGAAGGTTATGTTCGCTATTGTAATGTCAGTGGGAAATCTCCCAGGGTCGCTTTTATAGGAGATTCTCATGCTAGAGCCATGTTTGACGGTATGGCACCGTATCTGGCTGAACAAGGTCAATCCTTGCTGAATGTAGGGGGAAGACTTTTTTTAGGAATCGATGTATACCTTAAGGGTAGCTCATTCGAAATGCTCAATAACCTGGGAAGTCAACAGGCTACCCAAATGGTTATTGATAATCCAGAGATTGAGCATGTGGTAATGTTTGCCCTGGGTCCTGCTTATGTCTCTGGCCGAACAAACCATGTATTTACACTCCAGGGGTCACCTGAGGTAAAAGATCCTTTAGCTATTTGGGAACAGGGAATGCGTATGACTTTTCAAGCCATGGAAGATGCAGGTAAAAAGGTCACCTTTGTGTTGAATAATCCAGAATTGCCTTTTGATCCAAGGGTCTGCGTCAAAAGACCTGTAGAGTGGTTTAGCCAGGCCCGGACACCTTGCGCCATGACACGCGAAGAGTTTAATCAACGTGCGCAACCATACCGTGATTTAATGCAGAGAATCGTCAGTGATTATCCATCCGTACAGCTGTTTGACCTTGCTGAATACCTTTGTGATGAGGACCTTTGTTATGCTCAAAAGGATGGTCTGCTTCTGTATCGTGATGACAATCATCTGTCTCCCGCAGGGGCGCGGTATATTGCTCCAGCATTATGGAGATCTATAACCAGGTTTGAATCACAACAGCAATCCGCATCCTCTCCCTCTCTATGAATACTGCATTTTCACAAAGCGACATATGCTGAAATACGACAAACTTCTTGAATTTATGGAGTCAATCCTCCATGCTTCCGCGGCTTGTACTTCTGGCCACAAAGACAAAAGGAACAAATTTTTACTAAATTTGATTTCAGGCGTACGCATTTTGGGAAATGAAAAAGTATGGTTCGCTTCTAACCCGAAATGTAATTTATTAAATAAGTAAGGATAAAGGCAAAATGAAAACAGCAATTGTCACTGGCATCACTGGACAAGATGGCGCATACCTTGCCCAGCTGCTTCTTGGTAAAGGGTATAGCGTATTTGGGACATATAGACGCACAAGTTCCGTTAATTTCTGGCGGATTCAGGAATTGGGCATTGAAAATCATCCCAAGCTGAATCTGGTGGAATACGACTTGACCGATCTTTCTTCCAGCATCCGTCTTCTCCAGAAAACAGAACCAGACGAAATCTACAACCTCGCGGCGCAGAGCTTTGTCGGAGTCTCGTTCGACCAGCCCGTAACCACCGCAGAAATTACCGGCGTCGGCGCCGTGAACCTCCTTGAAGCCATCCGCATCGTTAACCCGGATATCCGCTTTTACCAGGCATCCACTTCCGAGATGTTCGGCAAGGTCCAGAGCATCCCCCAGGATGAGAACACCCCATTCTATCCGCGCAGTCCCTACGGCATAGCTAAGTTATACGCCCACTGGATGACCATTAACTACCGCGAGTCATACAACATCTTCGCTACCAGTGGTATTTTGTTCAACCATGAATCCCCCCTGCGCGGGCGCGAATTTGTCACGCGCAAGATTACCGATGCGGTGGCGCGTATCAAACTCGGGCACCAGGAGATCCTCGAACTCGGCAACATGGATGCAAAACGCGATTGGGGTTACGCCAGAGAATATGTCGAGGGGATGTGGCGCATGCTTCAGGCCAGGGAACCTGATACCTTCGTTTTAGCCACCAATCGCACCGAAACCGTACGCGACTTTGTCACCATGGCCTTTAAGGCGGCACACATCGATATTGCGTGGGAAGGACGTGAAGAGCAGGAACAGGGACGCGATACGGCCAGTGGTAAAATTCTGGTGCGGGTTAATCCGGCCTTCTTTCGTCCTGCAGAAGTGGATCTGCTCATCGGCAACCCGAAAAAAGCACTTGATACCCTGGGGTGGAAGCCGCAAACCACTCTGGAGCAGTTGTGCGCCATGATGGTCGAGGCTGATTTGCGTCGGCATGAGGGTTTTTCCGGTAAATAGTGTGAGATTGCGGGTCGGG
>JBNGCY010000101.1:3766-6203 GCA_049975505.1 Desulfuromonadaceae bacterium
GATTTGCGTCGGCATGAGGGTTTTTCCGGTAAATAGTGTGAGATTGCGGGTCGGGACCCGCAATGACGTTCTCTTTTTATCGGCATTGCGTACCCCCTACAATATAAAGTAAACCACTACCGTCATCCTGAACTCGATTCAGGATCTCCTCGAACTCGAGACTGTGGGGTCAGAGCCCGCGATGACGGTAAGCAATCAAATTGAGAGGGAACATTGCCAAAAACAAACAACACCGCCCCAATCATACTGATTACCGGCGCTACCGGTTTTGTCGGCCCTTATCTGCTTCAAGCTCTGCGCCGTTCTTCGAAACTATCCGCAGCACAGGTTGTTGTTTGGGGCTATAACCAGCAAAATCATGCCGCTGATCCCGCCAGTGTCGACATACGTAACTTTGATGAAATTGAAGGAGCAGTCAGGATTCTGCAGCCCGATTATGTTATCCACATGGCGGCACAGTCTCATGTCCCCACATCTTTTAAAAACCCACACCTTACCTGGGATGTGAATGTTATGGGGAGCCTCAATCTTTTCGAGGCGGTAAAAACCCATGTTCCCCGTGCCGGTATTCTTTTTATCAGCTCCTCAGAGGTTTACGGCAAGAGCTTCCAAAGTGGGCAGGCACTCGACGAAGCAAGCCTTCTTCAGCCGCAGAACCCCTATGCCGCGAGCAAGGCCGCCGCGGACATTATGGCTGGGCAGTATGCCGCTCAGGGCCTGCAGATAATCCGTATGCGCCCCTTTAACCATATTGGTCCGGGGCAGCGGCACGAATTTGTCGTGCCCGCCTTCGCTTCCCAGATAGCCCGGATAGAAGCAGGACAGCAGGATCCCATACTTAAGGTGGGCAATCTGGAGGCACAGCGCGATTTTCTCGATGTCCGGGATGTGGTGCGTGCCTACGTGATTGCCCTCGAAAAAATTTATACCCTCCCTGCAGGCCTGGCCCTGAATATCTGTTCCGGAGTGCCGCGCCCGATTTCCACCCTCATTCAGGGATTGCTGGACCTCAGTGAATGCCACATAGAAATAAGCCAGGATCCTGAGCGCATGCGTCCCTCTGATACAAAGCTGGCATTCGGTGATTCGAGCGCTGCCGCTCGCTATCTGGGGTGGAAAGCGCAATTTCCCCTCCAGCAGACCCTGCTCGATGTATTGAACGAATGGCGCACCAAGGCAGGACGGTAAATTGAAGATTATTCTGAACTGTGAGTCAGTCAGGCATCCCCTCACCGGAATCGGGAATTATACCTTCCACCTCCTCCGGGGTCTGGCAGAGTGCAAAGATTGCGAACTGTACACCTTCTCGCACCTCAAGATCATACCCGGAGCCTCTTTGCTTCAGGAACATGAGGCGGAGCGGAAGCCCCCGCACAAAGGAGTGCCCCGCATGCGGTGCTGGGGACGCTCCCTACCCTGTGCATATCCGCTCCGCGCCAGGGTTGTTGACCTCGCCTTCAGATATCAGACCCGAGCATACAGCCATGAGGCTGTTTACCACGAACCCAACTTCATTTTAAAACCCTTTGACGGTATAAGTATCACTACGATCCATGACCTCTCGTGGATCCACTATCCTCAGTTCCACCCGCGCGAACGGATTACATACATGGAGCGCAGTTTCCCCCCCACCCGCCAGCGGGCCTCGCACTTCATCACTGACAGTGAATATGTAAAAAGCGAAATGACCTCTATCCTGGGGATCCCTCCCCACCAGATTACAGCGGTGCCTCTGGGGGTAAGCGCAGAGTTCTCCCCGCGTTCACACCGCGAACTTGAGCCATGCCTTAATCACTATGGATTGAAAATCAAAAAATATATCTTAAGCGTCGGTACCCTCGAGCCGCGTAAAAACCTCGCGGGCCTGCTCGATGCCTACATGTCTCTGCCTTCCAAACAGAGAAAGCGCTTCCCTCTGGTTATGGTCGGAGGGAAAGGCTGGTGCAGTACTTCCCTCGAACAGCGCATCAGAACCCTGGAGCAAAAAGGTGAAGTGCGCCATCTCGACTATGTGCCGGGCTGTGACCTGCCCATGCTTTATGCCGGAGCTACAGCCTTTGTGTTCCCCTCCATATATGAAGGCTTTGGTCTCCCCCCGCTTGAAGCCATGGCCAGTGGTGTGCCGGTGATAACTTCAAGCGCCACTGCAATGGAAGAGGTAGTCGGTGATGCCGGACTGCTGGTGCCGGCGCAGGATACTGAGCGCCTGTATGCAGCCCTGGAAAATCTCCTCAGCGATTCAGACCTGCGCCGCAGCCTGAGCGCAAAAGGGGTGGAGCGCGCCGCAGCTTTCACCTGGGAGCGATGTATTGCCGCGACTCTTGAAGTCTATCGCACCCAGCGCTCAGCGCTTTAGAGGAAAGATCCATGCATATCCTCCATGTCTATCGCACCTACTATCCCGACCCCCCCGGCGGCCTTCAGGAAGCCATTCGCC
>JBNGCY010000102.1:0-5869 GCA_049975505.1 Desulfuromonadaceae bacterium
GAATTTTTTCGTGGTCGAGCACTGCCATATCGGACGGCATTATTTCATGGGCGAGGAGGATCCCCTTATGCTTGAGTTTCAGAACCTTGTTCTCCCGTCCGGTGAGGCTTGACAGCATGCGGCGGCCGATATCCATGATATCGGTAGCGCGCTCACGCAAGTAGGGGTCTTCTATGTTGGCGAAGGTTTCAGTGTAGCTGCTGATTACCTTTTTCAGGGCGTACGGGGCGCTGTGTCCGGCTTTAATCTCCTTGCTGAGCTGATCCTGAAAACCGCGATCCTCAAGGATCATCAGGTGGGTGTGAAAGATGGCGGCATCTTCTTCGGAGAGTTTGCGCGCCACGCGTTTTTCCAGCATCAGGGTATGAATGCGCGTTTCCTCCAGGGCATCCTGAATCCGCTGTAACTCGAGTTCCACATCAATATTGGCTTCGTCAAAGACATCGGCAAAACCACAACGATTATCCAGAATATACGCCGGACCGGAAATAACCCCGGGGTATGCTACGCTCCCTTTCAGGCGAATCCCTCCGGTCAGGTCATCGGCAGCCAAAGGAGGACTGGTTACGGATGTATGACTGACATAGTCGAGGAGTTTGGCGTTGGTTACAACCGCGGCGATCTGAAAAGCAATAGTGGTAAGAGAACTGATTTCAGTGGCGGAATACGCCCGCTGTTCAGTGCTCTGGATGACAATGACCCCGATAGCCTGACTGCGATTGAGCAGCGGTACCGCGAGAAAACTTGCATAGCGCTCCTCTTCGGTTATAGGAAAGTAGCGATAGCGCGGATGACGTGAAGGATTGATGACCGATATCGGGCGGCCTTCTTCTATCGCCAGACTGGCCAGGCCTTCGCCCATGTGCATGCGCACCTGCCCTACGGTTTCCGGAGGGAGTCCTTTTGTCGCCTGCAGCACCAGTTCATTGCCGTCATCTTCAAGCAGATAGATGGAGCATACCGCCGACACCATCCGTCTGGAGACCAGTTCTGCTACGTTTTCCAGGGTCTCATGCAGATCGTGTGACTGCAGGATCAGAGTGGTGATATCTTCAAGGGTGCTGATGCCGAGATTACTGCGTGTGCGCTTCCTGGTCATTTTTTAATCTCACCAACGGAGGCGGGAGCATAGAAACCCATACCAGCCTGGCGTGCGGCAGGTGGGGAGCACAGGTGCGGCAGAAGTACAGATCCCCGGGTCACTGATTTATACTTCCTTGGGATTTACGTGATACGCAAAAACCTTGAGCTGATCCTTGATTTTGTACTCAGGCTGTTGTCTGTTGATTATCTCGTGAATGGTTTCGCGTTCAGAGTTACTGTGTATATGCCCATCAAGAATGATGCAGCCATCCTTGATGTCAATCTGCATATGATATCCTTCGATATCCGGAGATAAAATCAGTTCAATCTCAATTTTTTTGCGCAGGATGAGTTCGCGCAGACGCTTCTTGGAGTTATCGCGCTGTTCAATGAGGTTTTTTTCCTGCAGTGCGAAACTGATCAGTTCCACCGCCATCTTTTCAGAGATTTTGGCGGTATTGATAACCAGGTCGTAATTGGATGGATCGTTCCAGTCGCGGTCGAAGTAGTATTTTATGAAGCCGTCACGCTGCTGGTCGCTTTTGCGCACCAGGATGCGCGACAGATCCGGGTCGAGCCATTCGCGTTCGGCCCAGCGCTCCACCCTCAATTCGAAGGGAGCAATGATGCGAGTAGTGAGGACGCTGTCAACCCCTTCCAGAACATCCTGTCCGCCACGACCATAGATCACGACATTTCCGCGCAGGGCATACTCAAGAATGATCTGCTGGATACGGTGAATGTCCACCTCTATTCTGGCATCAAGGCTTTCCACAAAAGCCGGGGGTTTCTCGTCCGCCTTTTCCACGGCCTCCACTGAGAGGCCATGGGTTTCAGCCTCTTTGAGGATGGTCTCTCCATCTACCAGAGTATATCCGAGCTTATCCGCCAGAGCAGAGGCTATGATGGAGCCGCCGCTGCCCATTTCGCGAGATATAGTTACAATAGCCATATTAACCCCCTAGTGCATAATGCCATAACAGTAAATAAAACGCTGCGATTCTAGCAAGAGCACGTTGTATTGACAAGTTATTAGCTCTGCCGTTGTTTTAAGTTACAATCTGTTCAGTATGTTGGTTTGTGGTCAAAGTAGTGGAGCGAATCAATAAAGCGCACGGTGCGGCTTCTGGAACGCATTACCACTGTATGGGTTCGTGCCCCGCCGGAGAAATAGCGGATTCCACGCAGAAGTGAGCCGGAAGTCACCCCGGTTGCCGCGAAGAACACATCACCGGCTGCCATATCTTCAAGGGTGTATACCTTATCAGGATCGCTGATTCCCATGCCGGGAGCACGTTCGCGCTCTTCATCCGTGGTGAACACCAAGCGCGCCTGCATGTCTCCTCCGGTGCACTTCACCGCAGCAGCGGCAAGGACCCCTTCCGGTGCGCCACCGATTCCCAGCACCATGTCCACACCGCTGTCAGCGATGCCGGTGGCAACGGCGGGGGCCACGTCTCCATCCGTTATCATATGGATGCAGGCGCCCGCTTTGCGGATATCCGCAACAATATCATCATGCCGCGGACGGTCGAGCAGGACCACGGTCAGATCCTCGATATTGCAGTTCTTCGCGGCGGCCAGACGCCGCAGGTTCTCTGCCGGTGTTGCATCAATGTCGATAATCCCGCGTCCGTCCGGACCGACGATTATCTTGTCCATGTACATGTCCGGAGCGTTGAGAAAACCACCTGAAGGAGCCAGGGCGATGGTGGTGATGGCACCGTTGATCCCTTTGGCGCACAGGGTGGTGCCTTCGAGGGGGTCAACCGCGATATCAACAGCCTGATATTTGCTGCTGCCCACCTTTTCTCCGATGTAGAGCATGGGGGCTTCGTCCATCTCCCCTTCACCGATCACGACAGTGCCGTAAATATCCATACTTCCGAGCACGTTGCGCATGGCCGTGGTGGCAGCATCGTCTGCAGCGATTTTGTCTCCCTTGCCGATCCAGCGTCCGGATTCCAGAGCTGCGGCTTCGGTCACCCGGGCGAGTTCCAGGGCAAGATGGCGGTTCATACTGTTTTCTCCTGTCTGCTGTGTTACGATAATTTTATTACGGTTTGCGAAACCCTGCTATCATGGCACAAGTAGGCGGGGGGAAACAATTACTAATAATCACAGGATATAATCAGCCCTGCTATGCCCGGCAGGTTCCTGATTTCAGCGTCCCCGAGCGGGACGGTTTGTATGTTCTTGAGGAGTGAACGATACCATGACACTGCCCGATGTAACAGACAGCCTGCGGTCCATTATCCTGGAGCGTATTCGTGCGCAGGGAGAAACAGGGATGAGCTTTGCCGATTTCATGCAGTTGTGCTTGTATCATCCGGTTTATGGATACTACATGCAGGATCGTGAGCGTATCGGCAAAAAAGGCGATTTTTATACATCTTCGAGTGTACACGAACTGTTCGGCGCGTTGTTGGCGCGCCAGCTTGAACAGATGTACACCCTACTTGGGTGCCGGCCTTTTACTGTGGTGGAGCAGGGTGCGGGTGAAGGCCATCTGGCCCTGGATATTCTCACCGCGCTGCACAACAATGCGCCGGATTGTTATGCCGCCCTTGACTACTGCATTGCAGAAATAAGTCCTGAGAACCGTGCACGCCAGGCGCAGCTGCTCCAGGCGCATCCCTGTGTACGTTGGTGCGAACTGGAGCAACTGGAGCCGGTGCGCGGATGTTTTCTTTCCAATGAACTCGTAGATGCTTTCCCTGTACACCTGGTGGAAAAGCATGACGACATCCTCTACGAAGTGAGAGTGATAGAACGCAGCGGTGCTTTCACCGAGAAGCTCGTGCCGGCATCGGATAATTTAATCGAACACTTTGCCCGCCTGGGGCATGCGCCGGTCGAGGGCAACCGCGCTGAGTTGTGTCCTGACGCTGCGCAGTGGATGGAGCAGGTCGCAGCAAAGCTGGAGCGGGGCTTTGTCATCACCCTCGATTACGGATATCCGGCACAGGAATTGTATGCCCCGTTTCGCCGCAATGGCACCCTGATGTGCTATTCGCGCCACAGCGCCAATGATAACCCCTATCAGGATGTCGGCGAGCAGGATATCACCGCGCACATCGATTTCACCCTTCTGCGGCAGGTTGGTAATTCCTGCGGACTGAAGACCCTGTTCTTCGGTGAGCAGTACCGCTTTCTGATGGGACTCGGGTTTGTTGAAGAACTGATGCGCCTCCAGGCCCGGGAGACGGATGCGGATAGAGCCATGGCTCTGCGCATGACATTGAAAAATCTGATTGTCCCCGACAGCGGGATGGGGGATACTTTCAAGGTGCTGGTGCAGGGGCGCGGGGTCGATAACCCAGAGCTGCTGTGCCACCGAAGTGTGGCCGACATTGCGGCCTGTTTTTCCATGGATGCGCCCCCGGAATAATCTCCTGCGGGTGCCAAGATTAAAGAGGTGAATATGACTTTAGAAGAACGTGTAGAGGCTGCCCTGGATGAAGTTCGTCCCACCATGCTGGCGGATGGCGGCAATATTGAACTGGTGGAAGTGACAGATTCCGGAGTTGCAAGGGTGAAGCTCACCGGAGCATGCAGTTCATGCCCTATGGCGACGGTAACCCTCAAAATGGGGGTGGAACGTGTTTTGCTGGAGAAAGTCCCTGAAATCAAAGAGGTGGCTCAGGTGGGGTGAGGCATCCCTGGATTGAGAACTATGCTGCTTGGCTTGAGGTGGAGCGCAATCTTTCTCCCCGCACCTGCACTGCTTATGTGCGCGATGTGGAGGGGTTCTGTCTGTTTCTGCGCCGGAATAATCCCGAAGACACCGGTCTGGCGCTGTTGCTCGGTGCGGTAACCCGTGCGGATGTGCGCCGCTGGCTGGCTTATTTGCGCAAGGAACGCAAAAAAGTCACGGTGGCCCGCAAAATATCGGCGCTCAAAGGATTTTATGCCTATCTGTGCCGATGTGACCTTCTGGATGTGAATCCTTTTGCCGCCGTGCGCCGCCCCAGCGTGGAAACCAGACTTCCGGGCGTGATGGATGTGGATGGAGTGTACCACTTTCTTGAAAGTATAAGTGGATCCGGCTGGATGGACCGCCGCAACGTCGCAATCTTTGAACTTCTGTATTCATGTGGGTTGCGTATCAGTGAACTGACGGGCATTGATGTGGCGGATGTGGATTTTGATCCCCCACAGGTGCGAGTGCTCGGGAAAGGGCGTAAAGAGCGGATTGTTCCCATCGGTTCCAAGGCGGTGAAGGCTTTGAACGCTTATTTGCAGTTGCGCACTGGGGTGGTGAAAGAGGGCGAGCCCGCCCTCTTTCTTAATCGTTTCGGACATAGAATAACCCCGCGCAGCGTGCAGCGCCACATGAAGGAGTTGCTCCTGCGTGCCGGCCTGTCGAGTGCATCCACGCCCCACAGTCTCCGCCACAGTTTTGCCACTCATCTCTTGGATAATGGGGCGGATATGCGCACAATTCAGGAGCTTCTCGGGCATGTATCCCTCTCCACAACGCAGAAATATACCCATGTAAGCAGCGAGCGTATGATGACCGAATATGACAGGGCTCATCCACGCAGCCGTAAAAAACCCTGAGTTACGATGTTTTTTTATGTCCCATAGCAACTATCCACCACATGGGTGGAAAGAGCCATGGTACCCGGTGGAAGGGTGTCTGGCTCAGGATAGAGCCAGTCAAGCCTCAGGACGAGTTTATGCGTCCCTGAAACCGGGAACCATGGCTCTATCACTTGAGGTTATTTCAATTTTAACCCAAGTTTAACACCCATAAAAAAATAAGTTTGCAAATCAGGTAGTT
>JBNGCY010000103.1:0-5784 GCA_049975505.1 Desulfuromonadaceae bacterium
CCGGAGATGAAAAGCACATCGAGTTCATCCCAGCCACGCGCCTGCATATCAGCCCGGCAGGTGGGGATAAAGTTGCGCTCCGTTATGGATATCTCTGGCTTCACTTTACTCATGGCGCAGCGCCTCTATGGGGTCAAGACGCGCGGCGCGCATGGCGGGATAGAGGCCGAAACCCACGCCTACGCCCATACTGATCAGAAGGGCGAGCACCAGGCTCGCGCCGCTCACCAGGGTTTCAAGCCCGGTAAAGCGGGTGATAATCCAGGGCAGAAACAATCCCAAAGCGATCCCCAGAGCGCC
This sequence comes from Desulfuromonadaceae bacterium, assembly GCA_049975505.1. GTDB lineage: Bacteria > Desulfobacterota > Desulfuromonadia > Desulfuromonadales > Desulfuromonadaceae > JAIVHC01. The sequence continues at coordinate 301 of JBNGCY010000103.1, forward strand.
ACCACAACCGGAGAGTACCAGGGTTTCGGTGAGGAACTGACGCAGGATATGCTGGCGTTTGGCACCGATGGCACGACGGACGCCGATCTCACGCGTACGTTCCGTCACCGAAGCAAGCATGATATTCATGATTCCGATTCCTCCTACAAGCAGACTGATGCCGGCAATGGTGCCAAGGACAATATTGAAGGTGCGCTGAGTCTGCTCCACCTGGCGCAACAGAGCCAGGGGCACATAGATCTGAACATCCTCTTTTTTGTGGAAGCGTTCCACCAGACCCTGCAGCACTGCCGCAGCCGGCTCCACATGCACTTCATCTTCGAGCTGCACCAGCACCTGCTGTAACTCCACGCGTTCCCGCACCGTGGTTCCACCCACGTGCTGCACATGCATGTCGCCAATCTGATTGCGGAAGGTGCTCATAGGGATATACACATCGTTACCCGTATCCGGAGCCTTCCCCGCACTGCCGCTCCCACTGCTGCGCACCACCCCCACCACCTTATACGATGAGGCACCCACGCGCACATATTCTCCTGTAACCTCACGCGCGGGAAGAAGGCGGCGCGCCAGCTCTTCAGTGATAACCGCCACATGCAGGGCATCCCTTTCGTCTAAGTCGCACAGATGGCGCCCGGCAACCAGGGATCTGGGCACCAGGGCGAACCAGTCCGGAGTGGTCCCCACCAGGCGCACTTCGCCACGCTGCTGTGCCGCACTTGCCTTCTCTGTGCGGAATTTTACCGGAACCACACGCTCTACATGGGGGAGCGTGGCTTTGATGCGTGCGGCATCGGCATAGGTTATACCGTAGACATTGAGAAACGAACGACTCTGTTTTGCGTTATCTTCCGCTATTGCGCGCGCGGAGTTGAGTACCACCACATCACTGCCGAACTGACGAATCTGCTCCAGCGCCTGCTCGCCGGCACCGCGCCCCACCGCCAGCATTGCGATCACACTTGCGACCCCGAACACCATCCCCAGCATGGTCAGGAGCGAGCGCAGGGCGTGCAGACGCAGATTTTTCACTCCTGAGAGTAAATCCCTCTGGAGCCCCTGCACTAAGCCTTTAAACATCGGGGATCTCGACCACGGCGCCATCGCGCAATGTGATGCGGTTGCTGCACTCCTGCCCCAGGGCGGCATCGTGGGTCACCATCACCAGGGTTTTACCGCGTTCAACCTGCCCCATAAGCAACTCCACCACCTGAGCACTTGTGGCGGTATCCAGATTGCCGGTGGGCTCATCCGCGAGGATGACCGCCGGGTCATTCGCAAGGGCGCGCGCAATTGCGACGCGCTGCTGCTGCCCGCCGGAGAGTTCCGCCGGACGATGGCTGCGCCGCTCATACAGCCCCACCATGCGGGCGAGTTCAGTGGCTCGCTGGCGTGCAGCCTGCGCTTCGGTCTGCATGTAAAAGAGGGGGAGTTCAATATTTTCAAGTACATTCAACTGCGGCAGGAGATTGAAGCTCTGGAAAATAAACCCGAAGGTGCGCAGGCGCACTTCACTCAGAGCATCATCGTCCATATGGGTGATATCCCGTTCCCGGAGGGTGTATGTTCCGCTGTCGAGACGATCGAGGCAGCCCAGGATATTCAGCAGGGTGCTTTTGCCGGAGCCGCTGGTGCCCAGAATCGCCCAGCTCTGACGCGCCCGAATCTGCAGATTGATCCCGCGCAGGGCATGGACTTCGCCCCCGCCATGGGCGTAGGTGCGTCCGGCGTTTTCGAGCTCTATCAGCATCGGCTCTTCCATTCAGCGCCCCTGGGGCAAAGGGGGATTGAGGAGCACACGTTCGCCCTCCCGCACCCCCTTGAGAATCCGCACATGGTTCGCGTTTGCCATCCCGATCTCCACTGCGGTGCGCTCTGGCTCTTCTCCTGCGTTCATGCGGTATACATACGTCTGCCCATGCTGCATAACCACTGCCTGCAGGGGCAGATACACCACATCCTCGAGTTCGGAGTGGATAATCTCCACGGCGCAGTTCATTCCGGAGCGCAACTGCTCATGTTCGCGCTCGAGCTTTATATCCACACTGAAGAGCTTCAGATCCGGGTTGAGCCATGCACTGGTGGCATCGGGGAGAACCCCGATGTTCACCACTTCGCCGCGAAAGGTTTCCTGGGGCAGAGCATCGACACGCACAACAGCCTTCTGCCCCACATGCACCTGCTGCAGGTCCGATTCGTGAATCTTGGTCTCCACCGATTTTGCGCGCGAGGAGGGGAGATAGATGAGTTCCTGACGTTCGCGCACCTCCTGCCCTTCATTCAGGGGCTCCACGTTGCCGCGCCAGCTTGCCTGGGTGGAGGTGGCGTACACCACCATCCCCTCCTGCGGTGCGTGAATCCTGGTTTTGGCGATCTCGGCTTTTATCTTCTCCAGGCGTGCACGGCTCTGTTCCAGCACCGCCTCTCTGGCTTTCAGGCTCGCTTCGGCCTGCACCACATCCGCTCCCGCCTTGCGCCGGATGCGTTCCAGCGCCATGGAAGTGCGCTTCACCTCCGCCTTGAGCTCCTTGATCCGGCGCGGATAGTCGTACTCGCGCAAGAGTTCGAGTTTACCCCGACTCAGATCGAGGTCGAGGCGGGCTTTCTGCGCCGCCAGGGCATCGGCCTGAAGTTCGGTCTGAGAGAGAAACTTCTCTTCATACAGCACCTCCGACCAGGAGTGGCGTTCTTCGGCACGGCGCAATTCCTCCTGACTCACGGCGATACGGGCGCGCGCTTCATCCAGTTGGGCCGGGTATTCACCCCGTTCATACTTTTCCAGATCGACATGTGCAAACTCCAGCGCCAGTTGCGCCTGCTCCACGTCGCTGGCGGCCTGGTTTTTTACCACTTCGAGATTCTCGCGCGCCTGGATGTAGTCCGCCTCATCGTTCTGTACCCGGATCTGCTGCTCCACCAGACGATCCTCGAGCGCACTCGCGTCAAGCTCAATGAGTAAATCGCCCTTCTCCACCATGGTACCTTCATCCACCAGGGAGAGAATGGTGGTACGTCCCTCCATGGTGTTGCTGATCACCACCTGATCACTGGGCTTGATAGTGCCATCGGTGAGAACATTGATGGTCAGGGGACCGCGCTCTACCGCAACGCTGACCCGACGCTCCTGCCCTGCTTCCGTGTAGATACGGGGCCACAGCCACAGTGCTGCAAAACCAACCAGGATGATCACGAGTACGGCAAAAATGCGCCAGTGGCGGCGGAACATTGAGATAAACGCCTGAGTATCTGCATTAACCGGGGTCACACGCTGTTTTCCTTTCGCTTTTCAGGATAAAGAGTCGCCATTTATAAATTCATTACCGGCTGGGACCTGTGGCATCCATGGCCCCAATCCCAAACAGCCGTGTCCCCTGGAATGGGTGTCACAAGCTCTTGCTGACAAATCCCTCTTGAATATAGGGGACAAGAAGCGCCCCGCTGTAGTCCACCTCCAACTCACCCAGATCGCGCTTCAGCCGCAGTTCCGCGATCAGGTACTCTACCTGGGCACCCACCAGGGCATTATCCGCCGCCACCAGGGCATCCTGGGCTTCGAGCAGATCACGCATCTGAATGCGCCCCGCTTTAAGAAACAGTCCCGTGCTGGCGACACGGCGTCTCGCCACCTTTACCGCCTGTTCCTGAATCCGAATGGTCTCCAGGGCTTCACGCATTTGCCCCCACGCGTTGCGCACCTGGTATTTCACCTCATCTTCGAGGGCGGCATAATTGCGCAACTGCTGTTCGCGCGCGAGGATGGCGCGCCGCAGAACCACTGTTTCGGCGTGGCGCTCCAGGGGAAGATCGAGACTCAGGAGAGCGGCATAGCGTCCGCGCGCGGGCGCAAAAACCCCGTCATCGGCTTCCGCCTGACTCAGGCTGCGCCCCTCTCCGGTCGAACCGCTTCCCAACAGGGTCGCTTCGGCCTTCAGGGCATCGGCCGCGACCATAATGGCGCGTTCCCTGTCTTCGAGGCGGGCGCGGCTGATTTTGAGATCGCGCCGCTGCCGCAGTGCTTTTTCAAGCAGCTCACGCGGCGGATCCTGGTCACTGTATTCGGCGGCATCCCCACCCGGAGTGGCACTGACCACTTCCTGGAGACGCTTAAGTTCCGCGTCATCCAGACGCACGTCCGCATCCGGAGGCAGACCGAGAAGGATGCGGAACTGATCCAGACGCTGACGGCTGTTCTGGCGTGCTCCCACCCAGCTGCGCCGGGCGCGCAGTTCATCCTGAAGGGCCTGATCCACCTGAATCCCCGGCAGGCGCCCTGCTTCCGCCATGCGGGTGGCGCGCCGCCGCGCTTCGATGAGGCGCTCGTAATTATCCCGTGCGGTGCGCACCTGATTGTTGGTCTCCAGCACCTGCATGTAACCGGTGGCCACATCCACCGCAAAGGTGCGCCGATAGCGTTCAAATTCCCACATGGCATAGCGCAGATCGCGCTCCGCCTGGGTCAGGGGTTCGGCTACAACCTCAGCCCCGGAACCGCGCAGAAGTGGAATACTGATACTCGTGTCCGCCACAATTCCGCGCGAGACAACGCGTTCGCCGGTGAGGAGTTGCACCAGATCAAGACCGGCCGCAAGGGTAAAGGAGATCCCGTTTTTGAACAGATGCTCCAGCCCTCCATCCGCCTCGTGGGTCAGACCGGTACGCCGCTGCGCCCCGCTCTTCTCCGTACTCCACATGCTGGAGAGCACCCCCTTCCAGGTGGTGCGAAAGCGCTCCTGCTCCAGATCGAGCCCGAGGGCGGCATCGAAAACCTCTTCCTTGCGGTTCTGAAATTCCCGGCTGTACTGCGCCGCAATCTGAAGCGCATCAAGCAGGGAGAGCACCGGCGTATCCCTGGCATATTCTATACCGGAAGGCTCTTCAGCAGGCGCAGCGCTGTAGGCGGGAAAATATTCCGCCTTGAGTTCCGCCTCCAGGCCGCGTGAACCGAGAAGGCGCTGCCGCAGGATTCTCCGGGTTGTAGTAAGATTGCGGTAGATGGGATCCTCCACATCCTCACCGCTCTTCAACCCCTGCTCTTCAATGGCATACTGAGCCGCAGCATCCACATTTTCCAGACGCGTCACGGCACTCTGGCACCCTCCCATGCCTGCGCCCATCATTACCACCGCAGCGCAAATCAGCATCCGCACAGCTGAACCGAAAAGCGCCGCATGCGTGCGCATCAAGGGGGATACAGTCATCAGAACCACACCTGTTGCCATGAGACCGGGAGATATAATCGGATCCGGAAGAATATAAAATGTAATTATTCACCACCGCTACCGGTGAGGGCTTGTGGTGCCCATGGAAAGGGCGTCTGTCGCCACGGACGGCGACAGTCGAACGGCCATGGACGGCGCAAAGTGTCCCTTGGAATGGGTGCCACAAGGCCTTACTGAAGAGTTGCTATAAAATAAGCATTTCACTTCGAGCCTGGGACTCAAAGAATTATCTTTATATAACATCTTTGCATTAAAGACATCTACC
>JBNGCY010000104.1:0-5679 GCA_049975505.1 Desulfuromonadaceae bacterium
AATTAGCTTTTACTCTTTTATGCTCCGGCATTGAATTCGGTATATCCATGATGTGTTTGAGTGTAAATTGCCTGAAATGACCGTTCTATCAGCAGCGTATCGCTACGGAGATTCTGTATGAATGCAGCGCCCGGAAGTGTCAGTATAGACGGGCAGCGCCTGATTGTCAGTGGAGCATGGGTGTTGCGGCATTATCAGCAGCTGAACGCGCTGGTTGCATCCCTGAAAAAGCGGATTTCCCAACCGATCTCTGGCGCGGGCGATAATGGCCGAGCTCCGGAATTGCGTATTGAACTGGAGGGGATAACGTCTCTGGACACCGCCGGAGCTTCACTCCTGGTGGAGCTGCTGGGTTCGCAGAACCTGCAGAATGTGACACACCAGGACACCGGATTGAATCCGGAACGGGCGCGCCTGCTTGAACGCGTAGCCGCCACTATGGCCACTTCACTTGACCCTCCGGTGCGGCGTGCGTCGCTGTTGCGCCTCTTTCTCGCCGGGATCGGAGAGCGCACCGAAGCAGTATGGCGCCAGCAGTGGCAGCTGTATGGATTTGTCGGCCTTACCCTTACCACGCTGGTACGCACTTTTGCCCGTCCGCGCAGCTGGCGTCTCACCTCCATGGTAGCGCATATCCAGCAGACCGGCCCCAACGCGGTGCCCATCGTCGCGCTGCTGACCTTTCTGGTCGGAGCCGTGGTCGGCTTTCTCGGTGCCACAGTGCTGAAAGATTTCGGTGCCACCATCTATACCGTCAACCTGGTGGCGTTTTCCTTTCTGCGTGAGTTCGGGGTACTCCTCGCCGCCATTCTCCTCGCCGGGCGCACTGCGAGCGCGTTTACTGCCCAGATCGGCTCCATGAAGGTCAATGAGGAAATCGACGCCATCCGCACTCTGGGGCTCGATCCCATTGAAGTATTGGTTCTTCCCCGGGTTACCGCGATGCTGATAACCCTGCCCATCCTCACCTTTATCGGCATGCTCAGCGGTATTGGCGGCGGGGCGGTGGTATGTGCCACTTCCCTGGATATATCCCTGTTTCAGTTCTTCAGCATTGTCGAGCGCGACATCGCTTTGACCCATTTTATCGTGGGGATTGTCAAGGCGCCGGTATATGCGTTTGTTATCGGGGTTATCGGCTGCCTGGAAGGATTCAAGGTCAGCGGCAGCGCTCAATCCGTTGGAGAGCACACCACCTCAAGTGTGGTACAGTCTATTTTCATGGTGATCCTGTTGAATGCGATCGCGGCCTTGTTTTTTATGCACATGGGGTGGTAGGAAGGGTTGAGTGGCATGAATGCAATGGCTTCAGAATCTCAGATTTCCCCCGCAGACCCTTTGATCCGGGTGCGTGGCCTTGAGAACCGCTTTGGCGCCCATGTCGTACATCAGGATCTGGATCTTGATCTCTATCCAGGAGAGATCCTTGGCGTGGTTGGAGGTTCGGGGACGGGCAAGTCGGTCCTGCTGCGCAGTATTGTCGGACTTCTGCGCCCCAGTGGTGGAAATATCAGCGTTTTCGGACAGAATCTGCAGACGCTCTCAGGGGCGGAACGCTCCAGGGTGGAGCGCCGCTTCGGGATGCTGTTTCAGGGCGGGGCGCTGTTCAGTTCCCTGAATCTGCAGGAAAATGTCGCTCTGCCCCTTATTGAACATGCGGGCTTGAAGCGCGCGGAGGCGCAACATCTGGGGCGTCTTAAACTCGCCCTCGCCGGATTACCCCCTGAAGCCGCGCTTAAATACCCGGCGGAACTCTCCGGGGGGATGGTAAAACGCGCCGCTCTGGCGCGCGCTCTTGCCCTCGACCCCGAAGTGCTGTTTCTCGATGAGCCCACTGCCGGGCTTGATCCCATAGGCGCAGCGGCGTTTGATCAGCTAATCCTCACCCTGCGCGATGCCCTGGGGATCAGTGTGTTTCTCGTCACCCACGATCTCGATACCCTCTACAGCATCTGCGACCGGGTCGCGGTGCTGGCCCGGCGTAAAGTGCTGGTGGCCGCAAGCCTGGATAAAGTGGCAGCCACAGATGACGAATGGATTCAGGAGTATTTTCACGGCCCGCGCGGACGTGCCGCGCGCCAGGTCGCCACAGTTAATAAGGACGCTTAGGATGGAACCAAAAGCACATCATGTTCTGATCGGTATGTTTGTACTGCTCTGCTCCGGAGCGGCGTTGTTGTTCGCCCTGTGGCTCAGCGATGCCGAAACCGACCGCGAGTACGCCTACTATGTGGTCTGTTTTGACCAGACGGTCAGCGGCCTCGCCGAAGGGAACGCGGTGCTGTATAACGGCATCAAAGTGGGGGATGTGATCAAACTCGGCCTCAATCCGGATGATCCGCGCCGGGTGCAGGCAGATATCCGGGTCTACAGTGATATCCCCATCAAGGAGGACACCACTGCAACCCTGTCCCTGACCAATATTACCGGAAGCATGAGTATCCAGTTACGTGGCGGCACCCCCCAGAGCCCCGTGCTGCACAGCGACCCGGAAAACCCCGCCCTTATCCGGGCGCAACCTTCTTCATTAAGCGCGCTGCTTGCCAACGGTGAGGATCTGGTGGAACGGGTGGGATTACTCCTGACCCAGGCGAACCACCTGTTTTCCAGGCGCAATGTGGATAATATAAGCGCGATTCTGGCAAACATAGAGCAGCTGAGCAGTGATCTTGCCGGGCAGGGGGATCGGTTTGCCAGCGCCATCGATTCCGTTGACCGCGCCGCCCTTGAAGCCAGGCAGACCTTTGCGGATTTTGCCGAAGTGGGCGCGCGAGCCCGGAATCTGCTCGATGGAGATGCCAGCGCCATGCTGAGCTCCGCGCGTGTGAGTATGCAGAGGCTTGAAGAGATGATGCAGGATGTTCAGATGCTGCTGGATTCCCATGACACCTCGCTGGAACGCGGGTTTCAGGGGATAGGTGAACTCGAACCCGTAATGCGTGAGCTGCGCGCTACCATGGAAAATCTGCAGCGCATTACCGCCCGGCTGGAAGAAGACCCGGCTGATTTTATCCTCGGAAATGGTTCTGTACAGGAGTTTTCCCCGTGATGTCTGAATTGAGATGGAAGCTGGTGCCCCGGCGCTGTAGCGCCGTGTTACTGATACTGTGTCTGGGTTTTGTCCTGGGGGGATGTTCGATCCTGCCGCAAAAAGAACCGGTTGAAGTGTTTGTTTTGCGCTCCGAGGCGAACCCGTTGGATCTTGCCCTCACTTCTGCAGTCCTTAACATCCGCCAGCCAGGCGGCAGCGGAATGCTCCGCAGCGTCAACATCCTTGTGATGCCGCGCACACATCAACTCAGCGTGTATAAAGGTGCGCGCTGGAATGCGCCATTGCCGCAGATGCTGCAGGAATATCTGATCCGCAATTTCCGCACCTCCCCGGCGTTTGCCGCCGTGGTGGACAGCAGCGCCGGGGTGAAGGAGGATTATGAGCTGCTTACGGATCTGCGCGCATTCCAGAGCAGTTATGTAGCCGTGAACCCCGATGCACAAAGCCCCGTGATAGAGGTAGAGGTGGATGCGCAGCTCATTGATACGCATACGCGCGCCATTGTGGCGCAGCGGCGTTTTACGCTGACCGAGCCGAGCAGCGCTCCCGAAGTTAAAGCGGTGGTGGCTGCGTTCAACCGTGCCGCGGCCAGGTTAAGCAACGCCATGCTGGAGTGGAGCGCGCAAAGTATTGCACAGCAGGAGCAATAGGACGTAGAAGGAGCCACCATGAGTGACCTGTTAAATCACCCTCTGATCAGTGAGCGCTATTTCTTCCCCCGCGTGGGGGCTTTTGCATCTCCTTTCTGGGTCACCTGTGACGACGGCACAAAGCTGGCCTGCAGCTACCATGAAATTGATCCCCAGGCACCGACACTGATCCATTTTCACGGCAACGGCGAAATCGTGGATGACTGGCAGGGCGATTTTGTGGAGCTGATTCAGCAGATGGGCTGCAATGTGTTTCTCGCCGAACTCCGGGGCTACGGCCAATCCGGCGGGACGCCCCAACTGGGAAAAATGCTCGACGATGTGGTTCTGACCGTTAAGGTCCTCAAACAGCCGCAACAGCAGCTGATTTTTTTCGGCCGCAGTGTCGGGTCCATCTTCGCGCTCGAAGCCGCAGCGCAATTCCCCCACGCCCGTGGCCTGATAATCGAAAGCGGCGTCGCCGATGTCATGGAGCGCCTCCTCCTGCGCATCACTCCAGAGGAACTCGGCGTCGATCAACAGGCCCTGCAGGATGCGGTAGACACCCGCCTTAACCACCAGCAGAAAATGCAACAGTTTCAGGGCCCGGTGCTGATCCTGCATACACGCCACGACGGCCTTGTTGACGTCAGCCATGGGCAACGCCTCTATGACTGGGCCGCAGAGCCCAAACAGCTGAAAATCTTTGAACAGGGCAATCACAACGATATTCTGTTTGTCAATGCGCGCGAATACCTCAGCCTTGTGGCCGAGTTTATTGCCTCGATCAATCCGTACGCAGAGGAAGTGGTGAAATGAAACTATCCCGAAAAGACCTGGCCTTTTGCGCTGGCGCGGTGGCAATACTCCTTATTGTGCTGCTCGGCACCAACAAAGAGCTCGGGCCCGATGTGCCGAACGACGCGGAGCACCAGGCATTTTTTACCCAACTGGAACAGGGCCAGCGACGCCAGGAGGTGGAGCAGGGGTGTCAGCGCTGTCATCCCGTGGCCGGTTTGCCTCAGACCCATCCGCATAAAAAGGAATGCATGGTCTGTCATCAGCCCGGGTGAGCGGGGCAAATATCTGAGGATAAAACAAGGAAGGGTGAGCACATCACTTTTTTTTGTTGCGTGTAAAGGGTTGCAGACAATTTGACCATTAAGCTCAGGGCTGGGATGGTGAAATATCGAGTGCCAGATGTAGCAGATCCTATCCCCTATATGCTGTTTTTTATTAGAATTCTTGAGAATGTATGAGTTGTTCCTGTAAATTGCACTTTAATGTTTGTTTGTGCTAAAGTTTGTGTGCACGTTCTTAGCAAGGTGAAAAGGGAATTGAAGATCCGATGTATTGTTTTTAAACCGGTTTATACAGTCTGTATATACCGTAGAGGGTAAAGTTCAATGTGGGCGTAACACTCTGGAATATCTTGTAAGAGTCATATTGATAGGTAATTCAGCGGATGATTTTATACAGTTTGGGCTTCCTGTGTTTACAGTTTTATACAGTCTATCTATCTATAGTTATGGTAAGAGGCTTGGGTGATGTCAACTATTGAAAAAAGTGGTTTTCTTTCAAGAGAGATTGAACATTATATTGAGAAGCACCGAGTAGAAAATAAGCCATGGTTCCTTTTAAGCGAAAAATGTAATGAATTAGGCCAGGAAATACTTAACACTATTGAAATCAGTCGCGGGGATTTGCAACGTATGCTGGCCGCACTTTGGTTTTCTAGAACATTGACCCACTTTCAAGCAGTTGTTTTGTTGATAGAGAGAGGAATGCTCTATGAGGCCCAAATTATTCTTAGAACCTTGATAGAGGTTTTATTTTCCTTAGTATCCCTGTCGAAAAATCCAGATATGGGCCAAGAATTTCTAAAAGATGAAAAGGTGCAACATCTTAAAGCGCTAAATACTTACAAAAACTTACCGAAAAAATGGCTCTCTTTCAGATCGTGTGGGTAGAATTAGTTAATCTCTGCCCGTCAAGTAC
>JBNGCY010000105.1:0-5580 GCA_049975505.1 Desulfuromonadaceae bacterium
TGCGACGCCATCATAATTTTGTAGATGGGGAAAACACAGCATGGGGCAGAAAGTACTCGTAGTAGATGACAGCAACCTGGCACGCATGATGATGCGTAATGTGATCAACACCCACTTTCCGGATGTGGAACTGCTGGAAGCGTGCTCAGGAATCGAAGCGACGCGGATATGTGCCGACCAGCATCCGGATGTTGCTCTGCTCGACTACAATATGCCCGACACCAACGGCCTTGATCTGGCCCTGGAACTGATGCACGCCCACCCGGATATGGCAATGTTTCTGGTTACCGCCAATGTGCAGGAAGCCACCCGCCAGCGCGCCGAAGCCGCCGGGGTCGGTTTTATTACCAAGCCGGTTGACGTGGGACAACTTGAACCGATACTGACGCGGGGGTAAATTATGCTACACCTCACGGACGCAGAACAGGATGCCCTGCAGGAGTTGTTCAACATCGGCATGGGGCGCGCCGCAGCATCGCTTGAGCGCATGCTGGGAACAGAAATCTGTCTCTCGGTACCGTTTCTGAGCATGCTTTCAGCCCAAAAAGCCGCAACCCTGATTGAAAGCCCGCAACATACCGAAGTGAGTACGGTAAGGCAGTCGTTTTCCGGCCCTTTTTCCGGCACGGCTCTGTTGATATTTCCGGAGGCCAACTGTATTGAACTCATCCGCACCCTGGTGGACGACTCTGTCCCCCTCGAGACCCTGGGGGAGCTGGAACAGGACAGTCTGCTGGAGATCGGCAACATCGTCCTCAATGCGTGTCTGGGCAGTTTTGCCAATCTGATGCAGAAAGAGATCGAATTTGAGCTCCCTACCTTCCTGAAAGGCAACTGCCATAACCTTTTGACCAGAGACGGGAACGGTGCAGGCGAACCTCTGGTTTTTCTGGTGATAAATTTCAACAGCTGTGAAGGTACACCGGACTCCAGAAGTATCAAGGGGTTTGTAGTCCTTCTGCTTGATGCACGCGGTAGCGCCGATCTGCAGCAGGAACTCCAGCATCTGCTCGGGGTGTATTGATGAGCACCACAGAACTGGCGGATCAGTGTCTGGAACACTGCCCTGCGGGGATTATGGTTCTGGACCATGAGCTCAATATCAGGCTGTGGAACAGCTGGCTGGTGCGCGCCTCCGGTATAGATGCGGCAAATGCCCTGGGCAGGAATCTTATCGATGTGGTTCCGGCCTTGGGAAACACCCATTTGCTCGATGCTATAATGCTCGCCCTCAATACCGGGCTGCCTTCGGTTCTGACCCCGAAGCTCAACAAGTTTCCTCTCCCGCTGTACCGCTATTCACCCGACGGGGAGAAGCACAATTTCCCGCAGAATATCCACGTTCTCTCCATCCGTACCGAAGCGCAGGCAGAGCGGTTCTGCCTGGTGCAGATCAACGATGTGAGCAGCGCATTCCAGCGCGAGGCACAACTGCGCAAACAGGCGGAAGAGCTCGAAGAACAAAAACAGAAACTTACCAGCGCCTGGCAGGAAGCGCGCCGCGCCAACGAAGCGAAGAGCATGTTCCTCGCCAACGTGAGCCACGAGATCCGCACCCCGCTAAACGCTATTATCGGTCTGTCACATTTGAGCCTGCAGGATGCTCCTGAAGGATCGGTGCGCGACGACCTGGAGAAGATTGAACAGTCGGGCAAACTCCTGCTCACCCTGGTCAACGACATCCTCGACTTTGCCAAGATCGATGCGGGCAAAATGCGCATCGAGAAACGCTGTTGCGAAATAGACAATATTGTCGCCCAGCTCAGCGACCTGTTCCGCGAACAGGCGGTAACCAAACAGATTGCTCTGGTATTCGATATCGACGCCAATGTTCCTCTGTATATTGAAACCGATGAGCTGCGCCTCCAGCAGATTCTGATCAACCTGATAAACAACGGTATGAAATTCACCGAAAAAGGTGAAGTGCGCGTGTGCATGCGCTGGGAGAACAATCCCGATAATCCGTCCAGCGGATATCTGGAGATTCAGGTGCATGACACCGGCATCGGCATGGATGACGCCGAGATCGAGCGCCTGTTTCAGCCGTTTTCACAGGCAGATGAAACCACAAGCCGCAAGTACGGCGGCACCGGGCTCGGGCTTGCGATCACCAAGCGGCTGGTGGAACTGTTTGAAGGTACCATTAAGGTCAAGAGCCAGAAAGGTTCGGGTAGCTGCTTTGCGGTGAATCTCCCTCTGGCTCTGTGCACTTCTGCCGGGAGTTCGGTACCGGTTCAGCTCCACAACCGCTGTATCTGCACCTTCAGGCTCAGCACCGATCAGGAAAAAATTCTCCACCGAGCCCTTAAACCCTGGCAGGTACGCCCACACCCCGTTGCGGCGGATTCGGATCCGGAGGAATGTGCGGTACTGCTGTGCCCGGAGGAGGCAACCCCCGAGTTGCCTCCTCGCTGGAGCACTGTTCCACGCCTGGAATTTGCCTGTGAGCGCCATGAAATTGCGCGCAACGAGCGCAACGATTTTCTCTCCGCGCCAGTGGGGGCACAACAGATCCGGCGCAAACTACAGCGTAAACTTCAGAGCCTGAATCTTTCTACAGAGGAAAAGCCTGCCCCACAGGCGGCACTCCCTCTACAGGATCACACCATCATGGTGGTGGAAGATAATGCGATCAACCGCATGATCGCGGAAAAAATTCTCGAACGCATGGGGGCGAATATCGTAATAGCCCGCAACGGCGAGCACGCCCTGCAACAGGTGGAACAGCATCCGGAGATCGAGGCGGTGCTCATGGATATCCAGATGCCGGGAATGGATGGCTACACCACCACACGCAAGCTGCGCGCAGAACCTTATGCTTTTAAAGGCCCGATTATCGCCCTTACCGCCCATGCCATGAGTGACGAGCCCCAGCGCTGCGAGGTTGCAGGGATGAACGACCATGTGGCAAAACCGTTTGAACCCGAACAGCTGCTGGAGGTCCTGCGCTGCCATCTTCATCCCCGTTCCGGCGCCACCCCGTCCACGGAAACGGATACGCGCCCTGCGGAAGAGGAATCATCCGCAGATTCTGAACAGCTCTGGCATGCGACCCAGGGACTGCAGCGCATAAATAACGATGTGGAGCTCTATAATCTCCTGGTGGAGCGCTTTCTGGAGCAATTCTGTATTCAGCCCGTCACCTGGAACAACTTCATCTCCCGCCCTGCGGCGGAGCAATGCGTGTGGATGCACAATCTCAAAGGGGTGGCAGCCAACCTTGGAGCCACAGAGCTGGCCCGTCTCGCGGGTGAGATGGAAGAGCTTCTGCGCACTAATTGCGGGAACCGGGTCCCTGCTGAAAGATACAGACATTTTTACACGGTGTTAAAGAGTTGCTGCACCCGCATGCGCACATGGCTGCACGAGCATCAGAACAGAGAGCAAAACACAAACACGCCGGAGCAGGCCCCATCCATGGAACATGCCCGCCTGCAGGAAGCGGTGGAGCAACTCCTGCCCATGCTGGAGAATAACGATCTGGATGCGCTCGAAGTCTGGAAAGTGATACACGCTCCGCTCGGGGAGGAACTTCCCGATTTTATCGGACGCATAAACACCTACATGAAAAACCTCGAATTTGAAATGGCCGGGCGCCACCTCAGACACTGGTTGGACAAGCAGAAGGACCCGTCCTCTGCAGAGTCCTCAACTCCGGAAGGAAGTGCATCGTGAGTACTCAACAACCGACCATTCTCATTGTTGAAGATGAGGTGATCAATATCCACAGTCTGTCGCGCATTCTGCGCGGCACGGCACGCCTGTGCTTTGCGAAAACCGGGAAACAGGCACTGGAACTGGCGGAAAAACTCACAGTCGAAATGGTTCTGCTCGATATTATGCTTCCGGATATCAATGGCTTTGAGGTGTGCAAGGCGCTGAAGAACAACCCCGCCACGGCAAAATGCACGGTGGTGTTTGTAACTGCTCTTGACAGCGATGAAGAGGAGGCCCACGGCCTGCGCATGGGGGCGATGGACTACATCAAAAAACCCTTCAACCCCACCATTGTGCGTGAACGTGTGCAGAATCTGCTCAATCTCACCCTCGCTTACCGTGAACTGGAGGAACTCTCGACCACGGACTTTCTCACCGGCGCCTTCAACCGGCGCTATTTTATGGAGATTGCCACCACCGAGCTGAAACGGCACCAGCGCCATGGCAAAAACACCAGCGTCCTCATTCTGGATATTGACCATTTCAAAGAGGTCAACGATACCTATGGCCACAGTGTGGGGGATCAGGCGTTACGTCATCTGGTGCGGATATGTCGTGACAATCTGCGTGAAGAGGATATTTTTGCGCGCTACGGGGGCGAGGAGTTCTGTATCCTGCTGCCTGAGACGAATGCAGCGACCGCCAGAGAAGCAGCGGAACGACTGCGCTACAATATTGAAAATTCCCCCATGCAGTTTGACGAACAGCAGCTGCACCTCACGGTAAGTATCGGCTTAAGCGGAATTGAGGCCCGGAAAGATACCGACATCAGCCACTGGCTGGAACGCGCGGATCAGGCCCTGTACCGCGCCAAAGAAAGTGGACGCAACCGGGTGGTCTGTTCTACACAAGACAACTAACCGCCACAGCGCAACATTATCCTGCTCCATCAATCCAGGTTATAATACCCCCTATATCGAGCAAAAACGTCACCTTTCCATTGGCCAGCACTGCTCCTCCGGACAGGATGGGGATATGGCGCAAGTACCGATGTAACGGTTTAATCACCATGTCTGCCACTTCAACCACCTCATCCACCTGTAAAGCAAGACGCCGCTGCGCATATTGTACCACCACCACATTGATATCTGTGGAACGACCAGGTGATTCCGCCTCATATCCTGAGGCCGTAATCGGAGTCGCTATCTCCTGCAGGTGATAGAGAGGCACACAGCTGTTGCGGAAGACAAACGCGGGTTTGCCCATGTTCGTGGTAAGATAGCGCGTCGCATCCGCTGCGCCAATCCCTACCACTTCAATCACCTGCGCCTGGGGCAACGCTAAAGTAGCGCGTTGCACCCGCACCAGCAAGGCAGATACCATCGCCATAGATTGAGGGATGTGCGACTTAAAGCAAGAGCCCTGCCCCGCAACACTTTGAACCTGCACACTCCCGCCCACTGCTGTAACTGCGGATTTAACCACATCAAGGCCGGTTCCGCGTCCGGAGATATTATCTATACTTGTGCTGGTCGTCACCCCGGGAGCGAAAACAAGTTGTGCAATGTCGTTGTCTGTCATTGTCTCCAACTGCGTCGGCGCTATTACCTGATGTGCTGCGGCGGTGGTACGTATTTTATCTACATCCAGTCCGGCTCCATCATCCCGCACAGTTATGCTGATCTGACCGTACTCCTGCCGCGCACTTAGTTCCACTTTTCCTACCGGGGGTTTGTTCTTTTCCTGGCGCTCAACCGGAGTTTCAATACCGTGAACAATGGCATTACGAAGGAGATGCCCGAGGGGGTCTTTAACTGCTCTGGCCGTGCTCCTGACTGGCGCTGAGTTCCACACGCTCCAGTGGAGTCTTAATTGATCGTTCCCACGCTCCAGCGTGGGAATGCCATGTCTGACGCTCCAGCG
>JBNGCY010000106.1:0-5512 GCA_049975505.1 Desulfuromonadaceae bacterium
ATGGATATAGATATAACTGAAAGAGCCCGCCGGATTATACTGCGGGCTTTTTCAGTATTGTGAGCGGTTTATTATTTACTCCAGAGTCATGAATTGATTCATTTTCTCCAGAGATTTTTCACCAATTCCATCTATATTACGCAACTCGTCCAGGGTGGAGAACTGGCCGTGATTTTCGCGGTAGGCAACAATCTTCTCCGCGGTTTTAGGCCCGATTCCTTTGATCTGTTGCAATTGCTCTTCAGTGGCTGTGTTGACATTTACGCTAACAGCACTCAACAGATTTATGGGCGCGCATAGGGTTGCAACTACCAGCAACATTAGAAGTGTACGGGTGAATTTGTGAAACATTCCTGCCTCCTGTGTTAGGGTTAATAAATTGACAGCAAAGTAGCATGCAGTAATGGCAAAAGTAAATAAAAATAATATTGGCAGCTATTTAATGTTGTTTGTCCTGCGTAAGCACATAGTGGTTAGCAGTTTTTTTATATGGCATTTTTATATGGTTTGTAGTGTGTATGAGCAGGATTGATGAAGTTTAAATACTGCATTAATACGGATTTAGAGGTTGAAGTGATCCGAACCGGGCGACGTAAAAGTGCAGAGATAAGAATATGTGATGGATCTGTCAGTGTTCGGGCGCCTGAATTCATGTCGGATGCGCAAATTGATGCATTTCTGCACTCCAGACGCGCCTGGATAATGAAAAAGCTGACCTTGCAGAAACACATGAAACCACGGGAAATGCACGCGTATGTCAGCGGTGAGATGTTTACTTATCTGGGGAGCACATACCTGTTGCACGTCGTGGATGGTGGGTTTGCACCGGTTGAACTGAAGGGTGGGAATCTGCGGGTGACAGTACCTGGTGGCAGTGGACGAGGGAATCTGGTGCGCAATGCACTGATCCGTTGGTATAAACAGCGGGCGTATGAAAAGTTGAACCAGAAGGTGGCGCAGTGGGCTCCACAGGTTGGAGCAAATCCGACAAAGGTTGAAATAAAGAGTTTCAAAGCGCGCTGGGGCAGCTGCAGCAGCACAGGTGTTGTGCAGTTTAACTGGCGTATAATGCTTGCGCCCAAGCGGATGGTTGAGTACGTGGTAGTGCATGAACTCTGCCATTTGTTGCAGCACAACCATTCAAAAGCATACTGGCACGAGGTAGAGCGGGTGATGCCCGATTACCGCATATGCCGCGAATGGTTCAAGGCCAATGGATGTCGTCTCCAGGTATGACTTCAATTATTGGCAGCCTTGCCCGTTAAACAATATTCTCCATTTAATCCTCAGCATGCAAAAGCGGCAAGGTAAACTCTTTTGTTTGCTTTCGTTTTTTGTCTTTATACATACGTGAATCCGCGAGCAGTATGGCATCCTTGAGATGGCTGCTACTTCTGGCCGTTGCTGCGCCGATTGAGAGTTGTAACGACAGCTCTGCATCATCAAAGTGAATTGTTTCGCGGTTCTGGCGAATGCGCAAGAGCACCTTATTAGCGCTTATGGTTTGCGGAAGCAAAATCGCAAACTCATCTCCCCCTATGCGTGCGACTACATCCTCCGGGCGGACAGCGTGACGCAAAACCTTTGCAGTAAGCTTGATGATCTGATCTCCGGCCGCATGTCCAAATGTATCATTGATCTCCTTAAGCCCATCCACATCCACGATGATGACACTTATGGGATAGCGCCGACTTTCGGTCAGACGTTCCAGCTCTGCATCAAAAAATGAGCGGTTGAAAAGACCGGTCAGGGCATCATGGGTGTTTAGATAATGGAGTCTTTCTTCATACTGCTTGTGTTCTGTAATATCTATCAGAGCAAAAAGACACTCCTGCATTGAAGCGGTAGGCACGGCTTCGATGCGTACGATTAAGGGGTGCTTTTTTGCGTTGAGCAGCGCGACTTCTCCTTCTATTTTGTCCCCGCTGGTAAAGACCTTGTCGAGAAAAGTTGTGAAAATTACTTGATCATCAGCTGTGACAAATTTCCTGAAGGGCAGCCCAAGCAGCTGGTTATGTTCGACTCCGAGGAGAGCTGCACCGCTAAAATTGACGACTTGAATAATTCCGTCACGTGTGAGGGTAAAGTAACCAACCGGAGCAAAATCGTAGAGATCAGTATATTTGGCGAGGGACTTTTCCAACGCATCCCTGGTTTGGCGCAACTCGACATTCTGCATTTCCAGTTCGATCTGGTGAACCTGCAGTTCGTGAAGAAGACGCTGAGTTTCAGCATCCGTTTGGGAAACATCTTTTTCAGCCCTTTGCTTAAGCAGATGATCTTCTGCCCGACGGCGCAATTTATCGGCTTCGCTTAACAGATTTCTGTCAGGTTTCATCATGGCCCCACGAGTTCTGAAGTTTCAACTCTTTTCCCATCTTCGTCTTTCACCTGCATACGATGGATTTTTCAGATACAGTTGTTGTTGGTATCTGCACTTTTGCAGCCATCGAACATTCCACATCCTCTGATATTTTCTGCAACCTTGCGGAAATGATAACCGTACACTGCATAGCTAATCGCCAGCGGGAAAAGACGGGGTTTGCAGAATAATGACCAGAAGAAGAGTTTCCAGTAATGAAAACGTTCTTTTCCAAATACTCCAAGGTACAGCATTGTTTTAAAAAGTGCGCCAAAGTGGCCTTCCTGTATGTGAAAACTAGCCTGTGGGCGGGGGCGATATTCCTTGAAAAGCTGGGTAACGCGCTGATAGTAGTGCTTGGGATCGTAAATAGTGTCGAGAATTTTCTGGTAACCGGCGATAAGGACTTCGGGTTTCATGTGCGGGATAAAATTTATGTCAATTGCAGTATTGTCGCCTGTGGAATCATTTAACAGGCGACATTCCCTCTCCAGGCGCCGATAGAGTTTGGTTCCGCGCAGGGCCGAGAGGACACCCACCATGGCTGTGACGATGCCGCTTTCCTGGATAAAACGGATCTGCTGATCAAAAATTGACGCCGGATCGCTGTCAAATCCGACAATGAAGCCGCCATGGACCTGGAGACCCGCCTGCTGGATGCGTTTGACGGAGGCGAGCAGGTCACGGTTCTTGTTCTGCACCTTATTGCTTTCGGCCAACCCCTCCGCATGGGGCGTTTCGATGCCGATAAATACCTCTTCGAACCCGGCACTGACCATCAGATCCATCAACTCAGGATCATCGGCCAGATCGATGGACGCCTCAGTGTAGAAATAGAAGGGATACATCCTGTCCTTCATCCAATCGATCAAGGCGGGTAGAATTTCGCGTTTCAGTTTAGGCTTGTCGCCGATAAAATTGTCGTCGACGAAAAAGATCGCACCACGCCAGCCCAGATCATATAGGCTCTCGAGCTCAGCCATGATGCGGTCCAGAGGTTTGCTGCGAGGTTTGCGCCCGAAAAGGGTGGTAATATTGCAGAACTCGCAGTCAAACGGACATCCGCGTCCGTACTGGATGTTCATGGCTGCATAATCCTTAATTTCCACCAGATCCCACTGCGGGATCGGGGTCTGCTCTAATTGAGCCCAGCCTTCGACCTTATAGATGCGGCGGGGGGAGTCATGTTGCATATCTTCCAGAAACAAGGGCAGAGTCATTTCTGCTTCGCCCAGGATCAGATGGTCTACCTCGTGAAAGTCTTCGTGCGACGAAGTGAATAGCGGGCCACCTGCTACAGTTTTTACCCCCAGGCGTTGGCAACGCTCAATCACCGTACAAGCGGATTGGCGTTGGATGGTCATGGCGCTGATAAAAACGTAATCGGCCCAGAGAAGATCGCCGTCTTCGAGGGCACGGACATTGATATCGACAAGACGCTTATTCCAGGTTGCAGGTAGCATCGCCGCCACAGTCAATAGCCCCAAAGGTGGGAAACTCGCTTTCCTGCCAATGAATTTCATGGCGTTCCGAAAACTCCAGAACGTGGCAGGATATTGGGGATAAACAAGGAGAATGTTCATAGAAATGCTCCATAATTTCGCGCTCTGGTGGATGCAGAGAATGTGTTGTAGTGCTTGTGTTTTAAGCGCAAGTGAAAAAGAATGTTGCGCCTATCCCTGTTTCGCTTTCAGCCCAGACCGTACCGCCATGACGCTTGACTATTCGTTCCACAGTAGCCAACCCGATGCCGTGCCCCTCGTCGCTCGCGCCGGGGAGTTTCTGGAAGGGAAGAAACAACCGCTGGGCTAACTCCATGTCGAAGCCCGGACCGTTGTCTCGGACAAAACATACCTGTTCTCCGTCCCGGGAGGTCGTGCCGAATTCTATAATCGCCCCCTCCCGTGCGCCGGCATACTTCCACGCATTGCCGATCAGATTGACCAGAACTACCCGAAACAGATCCGGATCGCCCTCAACCATGATTCCGGGGGTGATATGAAAGGCGGTGCGACTCTCCGGATGTGTGAGGACCAGATCGGCAACTACGTCTTTGACGATGGCACTTAAGGAAATGGACTCACGGCGGAACGCAACCTTAGTGACACTCGAAAATTCGAGCAAGGAGTCGATGAGACTGTCCATGCCCAGCGTACCCTGATAAATCTCTTCAAGATATTCCCGGCAGTGCTTCTCAAGCTCTTTGCCGTGCAACTCGCGAATGATCTGGCAGTAACCGCTGATAGTTGTCAGATACTTGCGTAGATCGTGGGCAACGGTAAAATTGAATGCCTCCAGGTCGACATTGGCACTTTCAAGTTCATCGCGGGCTTCACGCAATTGCTCATTCTGCATTTGCAATTCGAGCTGATGAATTTGAAGTTCATGTACAAGACGCCGTGCCTCCTCCTCAGTTGGTGGAGTCTGCAATCTTATCTTGTCCAGGCGCAGTTGTTCTTCGGCCTGATATCGCAGTGTGACGGTTTCCTCGGTCGTATTTCCGGATCTGTCTGCCGTCATGTAGCCTCCAACTGAATCGCAATTGATCAATTTTGCCATATATTTTCCTTCTTCAGTGTTTTAGCCACTCTCACATCATGCACAATTCAACCTAACGAACGATCAAGTCGTTTTTTACCGAAATCACACCATTAACGTCGCGGGCAATCTCTGCTGCTCTTTCGGCGCTCTGAGAAGAATCTACAAAACCACTAAGCTGAACGACCCCTTTGAAGGTTTCGACATTAATCTGCAGACTTTTCATATCCGGCTCGGCAAAAATCGCGGTTTTGACCTTGGTGGTAATTACTGTGTCATCGATGTATTCGCCGGTGCCTGATTGGGTGCTTGTTGAGGCACATCCCATGAAAGTTGCAATCACGAGCAAGCAAAGCATCAGTTGTACGATACGCTGAAAATTTAACATTTTTTTATCTCCTTGGAGTTGGTGCCCCTGATGGGGCCATTTGGTTTTTGACATATGGGTTCTCTTTTTCTGCCCCCCTTTATCGGGCTTCTAGGATCATCTGCGTCCCTGGAGAAAGCCAACCACTACCACGATCAGGGCGATGACCAGCAGCACGTGAATAAACGACCCGAGTGTGTAGCCGCTCACCAGGCCTAGGGCCCAGAGGACTAAAAGGATTAAAG
>JBNGCY010000107.1:0-5299 GCA_049975505.1 Desulfuromonadaceae bacterium
TTGTCATGGATTCTGATACCCGCGCCATTGTCGATGTAAACAATGCCACCTCCACAGTATCTGGATATTCAAAAGAAGAACTGCTGCACATGAAAATGAACGATCTGATTGAGATGCCCAAGAGGAGATATGACCTTCTCAGTTGTGATGCAAATGCTGCGGGGAGTGGCAAAGACGGCAACCTGAAGTGCAAATCAGGCATGAAAATCGCGGTTGATATCAGTTGCAGCAATGTGAGCGTTCAGGGCAGAAATCTTACGCAGTGCATTTTTCACGATATATCTCTACGCAAACACACCGAGGAGACCCTGCGCTTCATGGCAAACCATGACCCGCTCACCAGACTCCCGAATCGCAATCTTCTGGCCAGACACCTCGAACAGGCCCTTCACCACGCGCAGAAAGACTCACATGTGGTGGCGGTGTGTTTTGTGGATCTGAATAAATTCAAGCAGGTCAACGATATATTCGGACATGAGGCCGGAGACACCATCCTGAAAAATTTCGCCGCCCGTCTTTCCTCCTCAATCCGCTCCAGTGATATCGCTGCGCGTCTCGGTGGTGACGAGTTTATCTTTATTCTGGATAATCTCAATGATGCGGATGCGGCGGTAAAGATAGTCAGAAAAATCATCCCGCACTTAAACCTTCCCTACGGGATTGGGGAGAAGAGTATAGAAGTGAACTGCAGCATCGGCATAAGCACATACCCGGCTGCCGGCACTACTGCGCTGGAGTTGATGCATATCGCAGACAAAGCAATGTATCACGCCAAAAACAATGGAATGATTTTTTATCTCTGGCCGGTCAGAGACGCCAGAAATGGAAGAAAAAACTAGAATATAGCGGCCAGGCGTTCGTATGACTGTTTAAGACGCATGGAAAGGCAGAACAGCATCCCCTTCATGAGACGGTTGCTCAACTCCGGATAATCCCGATTCAAGGTATCAAAACTCTCCTGTTCCAGGATCAGGACGCTGCATTCCTCCAACGCGGTGGCAGTAACAGGGCGCTTCTCCCTGGAGAGCAGGCTCACAATGCCGATAAGTGACTCGGGTCCGTATACGCCGACCACGACCTGTTTGCCCTTGAACTCGGTCTCTTTTTTTGTTTCCACACGTCCGCGGGTGATAAAAGCGATAAAATAGGAAGTATCTCCCTCGATCCAGATATTTTCGCCTGCAGCATAACTGCTGCATTTGAAGAAACCGCGCAGCTGCTTAATATCCTCTTCAGTGAGAAAGTGAAAGAAACGGAAATCCCGCTTCATCTGCATACACTGATCCTCTTGCATCGGCACCATTATACGTCCCTGTCTTCTTCAGCATGGAGCTGCTTCAGCTCCGCAAGCTTAGCCCGCATATCTTCCAGCAGTCCGGATATCTCTTTTTTACGCAGCACACTCGAGTAAGTACTGCGGTAATTACGCACCAGACTTACTTCCTCGATCACTACATCGTACACCTGCCACTCATCCCCCTGCTGAAGCATTTTATACGAGATGGGGATCTCATCCCCGCTTTCCATGGCAATGTAGGTATCCACCATGGCGCGGTTCTGGCGGATCTGTTCATTGCCGAAGCGGATTTTCTGATCCGTGTACTCTTTAACCCTACCGATATAGGTTTCTTCCAAAAGCGAAGAAAACAGCTCGATAAACTCTTCGCGCTCCTGCGGCGTGGCCCGGTGCCAGTACGGCCCCAGAACTCCCTGAGACATCACTTCAAAATTGAACTTATCCCGCACCAGGGCGGTTACCTTCTCACGCCACTGTGCTCCTGTTCCCCGGGTTTGTAATTGTGTGATGATTTTATCGATGGTCTGCTTAATTTCGTATGCCGGCCCTGATTCCCGCACATTGGCGTCAATCTCAATATTAGCTTTTGCGCTGTCCGAATCGAAATCTGCACACATGCCGTTCAGGGGACCCAGGCACAGGGTCAGCATTAAAATCCAACTCCATATCAATCCATTAAATCCAGGCCTCATATTTAATATTCTCCGTATCAAAAGGGATATCTCAAGCAAAACAAGCCTCACGCCAGGTGCCGGATTGTTATTCGTTCACCTGCGCGGCGCGTCTCTGCAGATACGCATCCCGGATAAACAGGTACGGATCCAGTTGCTCGGCCACAATACTTTCATATGTATCTTTGTCAAGGGATATAGCGTTCACCACGTCAATCCCTTTGGCTACAAGCTGGCCATCGCGGTGAAGAGTCCAATATAGGGGATCAGTATAATACTGCGGCACCAAGGCAACACCATCACGCAGAGTAGATGGCCCGAGTACAGGTAAAACCAGATAAAAACCGTTCCCTACTCCATAGTGTCCAAGCACCTGCCCCAGGTCCTCCTCCTGTTTGCGCAGATCCCACCAGTTTTTTGCCGGGTCGTAAAATCCGGCCACGCCGATCGTGGTATTGATAACCAAACGCGACAGCTCAACCAAGCTCTGGGAAAACTTGAGCTGGAGCAGACTGCTGATTGCGCGCAGAGGAGATTTGATATTGTCAAACATGCGGCTGATTCCGGAGCGAAGCGGGGTTGGAACCACCCTAAACACCCTGGCTGCCGGCTTAAGAATATAGAAATAGCCTTTGTCGTTAAGCCAGAATACGGCGCGGTTCACCGGTTCAAGGGGATCAGACCATTCTTCATCCCATGCACCCTCGCCATAAAGATCGTCAGAAAACAGGTCATCCGCAGATGAATCTTCATAGGCTGAACCGGCATCCCGCATCTGCGTCTTCGGTGCTGCGGTTTCCGGCACGGAAGGATTCTCCCCGGCACCGGCATAAACGGCACTGAAGAACACAAGGGCTAACACCACCGCCCCCAGAAAAACTATTTTTCGCCAGAAGAGGACATGTCTGAATTTGTTTTTCCGCATATAGAAGAACCTTCTCAGCTACAGGAATGCTCAACCTAGTTTTCGAAAATGTACTTGCTGAGCAATTCTTCAAAATTGATAGCGGATTCTGTCTCAAATATTTCTCCGCCATCTTCGATCAGATCAAACGACCCCCCGGGGAGGATGCTGATGTAGCGGTCTCCAATTATACCGGAGGTGCGAATAGACGCAATGCAGTCTTCCTGGAGTTTCACCTCGGGTTTTATATGCATGGTAACCATCGCCTCGTAGGTCTCGTGATTGAGCCGGATGTCTGCCACCTTCCCGACATTTACCCCGGCAATTTCCACGGAGGCCCCCTGTTTAAGCCCCGCCACAGAACCGAAGCGTGCATTCACGGTATAGGTCTTATCGTTGAATATCTTCACATCACCGAGCTTAACCGACATGAACACAAAGCAGGCAAAGCCGAACAACATAAACAAGCCGACAACCACCTCAAGGTTAAAACGTTTCATAAAGAAGGGACTCCTCCGTTTCACTGCTGTATATCGGCCCCATGGTCTCAAGGACAAAGGAGCGAATCAGGGGATCATCAGATAACTGGAATGCCTCTGGAGAGAGCGGCCCGTGCAGACGCCCCTCCGCCATCAGAGCCACATAATCCGAAAGTTTGAAAATTTTCGGCACATCATGACTTACAATTACCGCAGTGTAGTTAAGCTGCTGCTGCGTCTGATAAAACAGGCGGTATATTTCGTTACTCTTATTCACATCGAGCCCGGTAGTGGGTTCATCGAAAAACACCACCTCCGGGTCGAGCATCAGTGCACGCGCAAGGCCCACACGTTTTTTCATCCCGCCACTGAGCTGGGCAGGGAACTTCTCCTCCTGCCCTTCGAGCCCCATCAGGGCAAGTTTCTCCTCCACCGCCACCTTGATATCTTTTTCTTTGATATGGGTACGTTCGCGCAGCGGCAGGGCGACATTGTCGTAGACATTCATCGAATCAAACAGAGCCACATTCTGAAACAGAACTCCGAAAGAGCTGCGAATCTCCTGCATCTGTGCCTTGGAACAGTGGGCAAGATCGTGCCCGAAAACCCTCACCTGGCCGCTGTCAGGCTTAAGCAGACCGAGCATGTGCTTGAGGATCACACTTTTCCCCTGACCGCTCGCCCCGACAATTACCGTGGTGGTTCCGGCAGGGATCTGCAGATTAACCCCGTCCAGCACAACCTGGGAGCCAAAGGATTTACATACATCCTTAAGCTCGATTATACACTTTCTATCCTGCTCCAAAATTAAACTCCATCCGATCTGTTGAGTAAGGTGGACGGCTGTTTGCTACAGCATAATGGCACTTACCAGATAATCCCACACCAGGACGGACACCGATGCCATCACCACCGCCTTAGTGGTGGTGCGGCTCACCCCCTGTGCTCCGAACCCGCCATCGCGCTCGAGATGAAGATAAAAACCGCGCGCGGAGGAGATCCACACCATCAACAGACCGAACACGAAAGATTTCACGAAGCCCATCTCCAGGTCCTGCCAGACCACGTTTTTGTACATCCCCTGGAAATATGCCCCTCCACTCACATCAAACAGATGCACGCCCACCAGATACCCCCCGAAAATGCCCACCACGTCAAAGATACATACGAGTAAAGGCATAGAAATAAGGGCTGCGAGAAGCTTGGGGGCAATAAGGTAGCGAAACGGATCAATCGCCATACATTCCAGGGCGTCAATCTGCTCGCTGTTGCGCATGATTCCCACTTCGGCGCAGATAGCCGACCCGGCACGCCCGATAACCATGAGGGCCGCGAGCACCGGACCGAGTTCACGAATCAGGCTGATGGCTACGGCTGCGCCCAGAAAACCCACCGAACCGAACTTATTCAAGGTATAGTATCCCTGCAGAGCGAGCACCATACCGGTAAAAAGACCGGTAAAAATGATAACGTAGAGTGAATTGGCCCCGATGAAGCGGATCTGGCTGATGACGGGACGTAATTTATACGGCGGCCTGAGTACGGCAAGCATGCTCGTGAGCAAAAACAGGCCCAGGCGGCCGTACCACGCAAAAAAATACATGGTTTCGGCGCCGAGGCGTGCTATGTATTTTGTTACCGATTTCATTATCGATACACCAACTTTCCTGCTTTTGGCTTACACCTGGTTCTACAGGCTATTCAGTCATGCCCGAATCCATCCCCAGTACTTCTTTTCCCCGGATCCATCGGAACATTTTCTACACATGGTGGGCCATATTAGTACAGTCCGGCTATATTGTCGAGCAAGATTGGTAACAGAACTCTAACCGTTTTCCAGCTATTAGCTGCATAAAAATGTGCATGTAAAGGCATTTTATTAGACTTGCCTTAAACCCCTTGTAATTGCACTTCAGCGAACATACTCTACTTACCCGCACATGACCCC
>JBNGCY010000108.1:0-5093 GCA_049975505.1 Desulfuromonadaceae bacterium
AAAGATGAGACCGCCTGTGGTGCAGGATTTGTAGGACGGAACGAATTGACCCTGACCATCCCTCCTTGCGGTTTGACATCTGTGCGTGAGAAAATATATCCTCTGTTCTTATTTGCCCTGGTTGCTGTGTGGAATGTTATGTGCGAAAAGTAACTGGATGGAAAGGATGTTCTGATGAATAAAAAGCGTATATACAGTTTTTTTTATGCTCTTGTGGCCCTCGTTGTAGTAGTGGTGTTTGTGAAGATTAAGGATGTGGAGGCGCCGGAACCGAAAGAGAAAGAGGAGAAAGCTGAAGAAGTTGTCCGGGTCAGTGTGTCGGAAAAAAAGCAGCGTTTCCTGGAGCAGATGGTTCCTGTGGTGGACAGGGTATATGCTGATTTGAAACAGCGCTACCAGGAGGTGAAAAACCTGCTGGAACAGGGGCGGTCAGAGGGGCGTATTGCCGAATTGAAAAGGGAGTACAGAGCCGACACAGATGCCGAACTTCTGCAGGCGCTTAAACCGCATCCTCCCAGTGTGACACTCGCGCAAGCCGCCATGGAAAGTGCGTGGGGGACGTCGCGCTTTTTTGTCGAAGCCAACAATGTGTTCGGTGTATGGTCGTTTAATGCCAATGAGCCGCGCATCGCTGCCGGCGAACAGCGTGGGGATAAGACCATCTGGGTGCGTAAGTATGATTCTCTTGAAGATTCAGTGCGCGATTACTATCGTCTCCTCGGGCGCAGCGGGGCGTTTGAAGCCTTCCGCGAACTGCGGATGCACAGCACTGATCCGTATGCGCTGGTTAAAAAGCTGCATCGCTATTCAGAGAAAAAACATGCCTACGGCGAAGAACTATCAGCGGTAATTAGACACAACGAATTTACCCGCTTTGACGATGATCAGTCGTGATATTACTTCAGTAGTAGCTTTCACAATATGCAGGGACGCTGTTGAACCAGTCAGGATGGCAGCGTGCCTGCATCAGTGCCGTACGGCAATCGTCTATCAGACGCTTACGATCCTTGGGATAGGTTCCGGCAAGATTGAGAATGTTGGAGACATGATTTGAGCGCAGAATGGTTTTTTGCGGTTGCAGTCGCTCAACAATTGAGCATGCCTCTTCAAGGATCTCGCCGTTGCTTAAGGGGTCAATAAGGGTGAAAAATTTATCGTTATGTCTTCGGAACAGGGTTAACAGCGAGAAATAAGCCGGCGAAAGTGAGTTTATCCACGCAGCGGTGGCGCGAGCATGCTCTGCCGAGCGCGCACGTCCGGCCAGCCCCAGAATCGCAGTTACCGAAATCTTTAATCCGGCGTTTTTAGCTTTATGACAGTATTTCAGCATGGAATCTGCATCATAGCCTTTGTTTGCCAACTCCAGAGTCCGATTGTCGCCACTTTCAAGTCCGAAATAGATAATCCTGAGTTTGCGCGCCCGCAGTTCCTCAAGTTCCGATTTACTCTTCAGACTTAAGCTGCGGGGGGAGGCATACGCCCCCACCCGGTTAAGATTTGGCAGCATGTCAGCCAGAGCCTCCAGCAGAGCCATCAGGTTCTTGTGCGTATATACCAGCCCGTCTCCATCTCCGATAAATACACGTCTGACCAGACCTCGCTCCCGCCGGGGAAGATTCTCCAGTTCAGCCAGAATGTCATCCAGATCGCGCTCATAAAAGCGTTTGGTTTTGTACATGCCGCAGAAAGTGCATTGGTTCTGGCTGCATCCTACCGTGGCCTGAATTATCAGCGAATTGGCCTCGGAAGGAGGTCTGAATACGGGGGGAACGTATGTAAGGGAATCAAACATCTGCAGACCTCAGAACGGAATATTTTTAACCTGCTACCGCCAGATTGAAAGCATGGATCAAAAAGAAGATGGCGGACGGTAAGAGGCGTGGCGGCGCGGCGATTTCCACAGCGCCAGGGCAATGCCGCCAATGAAGCCACCGATGTGAGCGCCATGGGCAATGCCGCCTGCACCTGAGGATGCAAACAGAAACGGGAGCAGGTTGTCAATCAGAATGTAAAATCCCAGCACCAGCCGTGCCGGGAGATAGATGAAATCCATCAGGATGGGAAACAGAAATACAAAGGTCTTGACCCTGTTGTAGGGGAACCAGATAAAATAGGCTCCGAGCACCCCTGAAATAGCCCCGGATGCACCCACCAGCGGGATGTTCGATCCGGGGGCAAAAACAGAAAAAAACAGAGTGGCCAGGACACCGCAGCCCAGATATGCGAGGAGGAAGCGCGCGCTCCCCAGACGGTATTCAACGTTGTCGCCGAATATCCACAGAAACAGCATGTTGCCGCCCAGATGCAAGAGACCGCCGTGCAGAAACATGGAAGTGAACAGGGTCAGCAGCGACGGTTCTGCAGGGCGGTAGCCGAACTCATAGATAAAAGGCTGATAGGCAGTGAGGTGCCCCAGTATCTGACGTAACTGCGCAGGGCTGTTGACCCCGATACTCTTCAGATACTCTGCCAGGCGCGGATCGGATAAATCCGGAGCGCTCATGCTTAATGGCAGGGTGAAAAGGACAAAAACCGCTATATTCAAGAGGATAAGCCCACGTGTAACGGGGCTGTAACCGGGTGGATTGGGGGTATCGGCAAATGGAAAAAACATCTATGCTTATAGCCCTTTCCGGGTTTATACCCGCTGGTTGACAGAATGGAACAGACAACATGTGCATTAAGAATATAAAGGATTGAGTGTGAATCTTCTATATGCTTTTGATCTGCTTGGCACCGCAGCCTTTGCCGCCTCCGGGGCGTGGGCCGGAATCCGGCGCCGGATGGATCTGCTCGGGGTGCTGGTTCTGGGGGTGGTTACCGCGATCGGAGGCGGAACTCTGCGTGACATACTTCTCGGTGATATACCACCGTTCTGTCTGCAGAACGACACTTATATTTATCTTTCTATCGGGGTGGCTCTGGCGGTGTTTGTGTTTCATCGCTATCTGGAGGTGATAGCTCATCCTCTTCTCTATCTTGACGCCATTGGTCTTGCCACCTTTGTGGTTATCGGCACCCAGAAAGCGATCAGTTTCGGGGCGAGTTTTATTGTAGCCGTTACCATGGGGGTGATGACCGCAACCGCAGGGGGCGTGATCCGCGATATGCTCTCAAGTCAGGTGCCGCTGATTCTACGTAAGGAGATCTATGCCTCGGCGTGTATTGTCGGTGCGGCAATGTTGTATTTCGGCTATGCGCTGGACCTCAACCACACCCTGTCCGCAGTGGTGGCCGCCGGGCTGGTGATTGTCCTGCGCCTTCTCGCAATTCGACACAACTGGGCGCTGCCGCGCGCTGGCTCAGAAATGGATAATGGTCAGGAAAAACCGGATTAAATGTCTTTGGGACCCCGATTTTGAAAAACAGGAGGACGGATATATGCACAGTGTGACCTTGCAGGGTGAAAATGATGCAGTACGTGTGGGGAAGATTTTGTGTCTGGCACGTAACTATGTGGCCCACGCGCATGAATTGGGCAACGAGGTTCCTGCTGATTCGGTTCTGTTCAGCAAGCCGGCCAGCAGTATTATAAAAGATGGTGAGGATGTGATTATCCCCGCCTACTCCGACGATTGCCATCATGAAGCTGAACTCGCCCTCCTTATCGGAACGCGCGGTAAAGATGTGGCTCCCGAAAATGCCATGCATCTGGTTTGTGGCTATGGCGTTGCCATTGATATGACCTTGCGCGACACTCAGGCACACCTGAAAAGCAAGGGTTATCCATGGGATCTGGCCAAAGGCTTTGACACCTCATGCCCCCTTTCCGACTTTGTGCCCGCCGCGCACATTGAGGATCCGCATCAACTCCGGATCCGCCTGGAGGTAAATGGGGAGCTGCGTCAGGATGGTAACACCAACTGCATGATCCAGCGTATCCCGCAGATTCTTGCCTTTGCCAGTCAGGCCTTCACCCTCGAGCCGGGAGACATCATTCTCACTGGTACTCCGGCCGGAGTGGGGCGGGTGATTCCCGGAGATCGCATGCGTGCCTGGATAGACAGGGTGGGAACACTTGAGGTCGGCGTGAGATGAAGCCCCGCATCGCCATTGTCGGTCCCGGACGTGTCGGGCAGAGCATAGGCCGGCTGTTGTGCAGAGCAGGATATCCGGTGAGTGCCGTTGTCGGGCGGGATATGGATGCAACCCGGGCCGGGGCAGGGTTTATCGGAGCCGAACTGATGGCAACATCCCATCTCGAACGCTGCGGCAGTGCTGAAGTGATTTTTCTTACCGTTCCGGATGATGCTCTTGGCGCTGTAGCAGAGCAACTTGCAGGCATAGCTTTGCCCGCAGGCACCCTGGTGGTTCACTGTAGCGGTCTGCACACGACGGGGATTCTGTCCTCTGTTTGTGCATCCAGGCACGACATTCAAACTCTGGCCCTCCACCCCCTCCAGACCTTTGCTTCACCTGCCGCTGGATGCGAGGCTCTGCCCGGCAGTTACTGTTCCCTGCAGGGAGATGCGGATGCCCTGGAACACGGTCACCGCATAGCTGCAGATCTCGGCTGTCATCCATTTGTAATTGATGCAGGGCACAAGATCCGCTACCACGCTGCGGCCTGCATGGTGTCCAACTACATCACGGCCCTCATTGATGCGGCGACTGAATTGTGCGCGGATATTCCCGACGCAGATAATATCTTCCCGGCCGCATTTAAACCCCTGCTTGAGGCGGCAGTGCGTAACAGCGTCAGTGCAGGTCCGACCCGCGCTCTTACCGGGCCTGTCGCGCGCGGGGATAGCGGCACACTTAAAGCGCACATCCTGGCTCTGGAGAAAGACAATCCTGACTTGCTGCCTCTGTACCGCATCCTGGGGCAGCATACCCTTGGCCTGGCGGAAAAGGGACACAGGCTTGATTCGGAGCACATTGAAGAACTGCGCACAATTTTATCTCAGGGTGGAAACCTTTGATACAATACAACAACTGTCGGTGCTTTCTGTAAAAGCAGCATCCAGGTGGAAAATCGGTTTTTTTATCCTAAAGCTAGCGTATGCCGGTGTCGAAGAGAACCACAGAGATAATACGAAGGCGCATGGAAGCGCCGGTTTCAGGATCTAAAGGAGTGGATCATGGCTGACATA
>JBNGCY010000109.1:0-5018 GCA_049975505.1 Desulfuromonadaceae bacterium
TCGCCGTCCGTGGCGACAGACGCCCTTTCCATGGGCACCATAAGCCCCTGCCGCTGGAGGGTAGTGAATAGTTTCAAGAGGAGAACACACAAAAGCAGTTGCAGCTTCACTTCTTGCAGATATGGGCTCACGTGCTAACCTTCAGGACAGGAAACCCGGCACGCGCACATGCTGCCACCACTTCAAAAAAGGAGGAATAATATCATGGCCAAAGAAGTATGGGTTGACCAGGAAGAGTGTATCAGCTGCGGACTGTGTGTAGACAATCTGCCCGACGTATTCAGGTATGATGATAATGGCAAGGCCGAGGCGTACAACAGCTCGGGCGCGAGTGAAGATGAGATTGAGTCAGAGGCTATAGATCAGTGCCCGGTAGGGTGTATCCACTGGAAGGAATAACATAAAGGTTAAAGCCAAAAACCTGAAAAAGAAAAGGCTTACAGGTAAACCTGTAAGCCTTATTTTTTATTGGCTCCCCGGGCCGGACTCGAACCAGCGACAGGGTGGTTAACAGCCACCTGCTCTACCAACTGAGCTACCGGGGATCGTGTCGTAGCGACAGGTGAGGAATATACGGAAGCAGCCCCACGATGTCAAGGAATATTTACCCCCTCTGTCCGCCTTTTTTCAGATCAAGGAGAATCAGTTTGGCTATGGCTTTCAGGGTATCAAACACCCCGGCACCGGTCATGGCACAGGCGCGAAATTCCGGCACTTTGTTGGGATTCAGATACTTCTGCAACTCTTCCAGAGGCGAGATATTGGGAAGATCCTGCTTATTGTACTGCATCACAAAAGGGATACTATCCAGGTCGTAGCCGTGTTCATCCAGATTGTCGCGCAGGTTTTCCAGACTCTCGATGTTGGCGTCCATGCGCTCTTCCTGTGAATCGGCCACAAACACCACCCCATCAACACCCTTGAGGATCAGCTTGCGTGATGCATCGTAGAATACCTGTCCGGGTACGGTATAGAGATGAAAACGGGTTTTGAAACCGCGTACCTCACCCAATGCCAGGGGAAGAAAGTCAAAAAACAGGGTGCGCTCGGTTTCTGTTGCGAGGGAGATCATCTTCCCTTTCGATTCGGGCGCGGTCTTCTGATACACATACTGCAGATTAGTGGTTTTACCGCACAGACCGGGTCCGTAGTACACAATCTTGCAGTTAATTTCGCGCGATGCATGATTTATAAACGACATGGCATTCCCTCAGTTAAACAAATTATCTATGTCGTCATCGGTGATTTCTGCAAACGGATTGGAACTCTGTCCCGCATCGGCTTTCTGCTCCTGGCGTTTTGCAATGGCCTCAAAAACCTGCGCGAGGGAGGTGCTGGCACGTTTGACCCGCAGGCGCACCAATCCCAGAGAGCTGCTGTTATCAAAGATAACCACCAGAATAACCCGGCCGGCGACAATGGAAAGATGGATGCTGTCGTTTTCCCCTTCGTGGAACTGGATGGAGAACTCTTTTTCTCCAATCAGCTTTGCCAGCCCACCGGTGGTGGCGATATTACCGGCGGTCAGCGATGCAAGGCTGGTGATATCCAGGCCGGAAACCTCTCCTACCGAAGCGATCATCTGCCCGTTCTTATCCACCAGAAATATAGCTTTTGCATGTGCCGCCTTGAGGAGATGAGAAATTATGTCATCAATCTGCGCAATCTCTTCATCGTAAAGCTCAAAGGTTGACTGGACACCGTACATGGAGTTCTCCCACGGGGAATAAACAGATACCGGACGTTCACACCATCACTACCTTATATCATCCGCTCCACCCCCACGCAAGAGCTTAGAAAATCCCGTCATCATGCCACATATACACAAAGCTCCCGCTGCGGCGATTCGCAACGGGAGCTTTGACTGACGTGCTTATTAAACAATCAGCTAGGGCTTACTTTTCTTCGGTTCCGCAATCTGGATCTAGGGCGGCGAGTTTCTTGTACAGACAGTAACGTGCTGCGGTCTCTTTGGAAGCCTGCTCCATCAGTTTTGCGGCCACTTCGGGCTGATTCTTCTTCAGGACGCGGAAACGGTTTTCACCGTAGGCGTAATCCTCAAAGCTGATGCCCGGATCCTTGCTGTCGAGCTGGAGCGGATTCTTGCCCTGCTCGGTGAGGCGCGGATCGTAGCGGTACAGGGGCCAGTGCCCGGAGTTCACGGCATTTTTACATTCATCAATTGCGGTAGTCATGTTGATACCATGGGCGATACAGTGGCAGTAGGCAATGATGAGTGAAGGTCCATTGTAGGACTCCGCCTCAATAAAGGCCTTCACACACTGGGCCGGATTCGCCAGGGATACCTTGGCTACGTAGATGTTGCCATAGGTCATGCTGATCATCCCCAGGTCTTTTTTACCCTGCCGCTTACCTCCGGCGGCAAACTGCGCCACCGCACCCAGAGGGGTGGCCTTGGATGCCTGCCCCCCGGTGTTGGAGTACACCTCGGTGTCGAGTACGAGGGCGTTGATGTTCTTACCGGAGGCGAGGACGTGATCCAGACCGCCGTAGCCGATGTCATAAGCCCAGCCGTCACCGCCGACAACCCAGACCGACTTCTTCACCAGGTAATCCGCCACGGAGAGCAACTGCTTGGAATCGGCATCGGGACACTGCTCCAGTCCCTGCTTAAGCTTAGCCACGCGTGCCCGCTGTTCTACAATCCCCTGCTGTGTGCTCTGATCCGCGTTCTGAATCTCCTTGATAAGATCCGCATACTCGCTACCTGCCTTGCACAGCTGTCCGGAAGCCTTGTCGAGAAGTTCGAGAGCATACTCGTTGAATTTATCTACAGACAGGCGCATACCGTAACCGAACTCGGCATTGTCCTCAAACAGGGAGTTACTCCACGCCGGGCCGAGACCATCCTTGCGCGTGGTCCACGGGGTGGTGGGCAGGTTGCCCCCATAGATGGAGGAACACCCGGTGGCGTTAGCAATCAGGGCGCGATCGCCGAAGAGCTGGGAGAGCAGCTTCACAAACGGGGTCTCGCCGCAGCCGGCACAGGCGCCGGAGAATTCAAACATCGGCGTCAGGAACTGACTGCCTTTGAGGGTATGACGTTTGACACTGTTCTCATCTACATCGGGAAGTTCGAGGAAGAAATCCCAGTTTTTCGCTTCCTGCTCACGCAAGGGGGCCTGGAAGGTCATGTTGATCGCCTTCTTGCCTTCTTCTTCTTTACTCTTCGCCGGGCAGTTGTACACGCAGGCGCCGCAGCCGGTACAGTCTTCGGGCGCTACCTGGAGGGTAAACTTCTTGCCGGCGAATTCCTTGCCTTTGGCATCTACTGATTTGAAGGTCTCGGGAGCACCGTCAAGGAACTCGGGTTCGTAGACCTTCATGCGGATAGAGGAATGGGGGCATACAAAGGAACAGATACCACACTGGATACACAACTCCGGCTCCCACACGGGGATATTGACGGCAATATTGCGTTTTTCGTACTTCGCGGTTCCCACCGGGAAGGTTCCGTCACATGGCATCGCGGAGATGGGCAGATCCTGCCCCTTGGCTTCGATGATAGCCGCGGTGGTGCGCTTGACAAATTCCGGGGCTTCGCCTTCGATGGCACCGTGGATGCGCAGCTTGCTGTCTACGGCACCAGGGGTTACTTCGGCGATGTTTTCGAGGGCACGGTCGACGGCTTCCTTGTTCATGCTGACCACCTTCTCGCCCGCCTTGCCGTAGGATTTCACGATCGCGTTCTTGATTTCGGCAATGGCTGTGTCCAGAGGGATGATGTCGGAGATCTTGAAGAATGCAGTCTGCATGATGACGTTGATCCTGGGTCCGAGACCGATCTCTTCACCGAGATGGACACCGTCGATGACGTAGAACTTCAGGTCTTTATCCACGATGTGCTGCTGCACCTCTTTGGGAATCTTGTCCCAGACCTCATCTTTGCCGTAGGGGCTGTTGAGGAGGAATGTTCCTCCCTTTTTCAGATATCTGAGCATGTCGTACTTTTCCAGGAAGGAGAAGTTGTGGCATGCAAGGAAGTCGGCGCTGTCGATGAGATAGGGCGATTTGATCGGCTTTTTACCGAAACGCAGATGACTGGTGGTCATGCTGCCCGCTTTTTTGGAATCGTAGACAAAGTAGGCCTGCACGTAGTTGTCGGTGGTGTCGCCGATGATCTTGATGGAGTTCTTGTTCGCCCCCACGGTGCCGTCGGAACCGAGGCCGTAGAACATGGCGGCATAGCCTTCTGAAGGAACGTGAAAATTGGGGTCAAAATCAAGGCTGTTGCCGGTTACGTCATCCTTGATACCCACAACAAAGTGATTCTTGGGCTTGTCCGCCTGCAGGTTGTCGAATACTGCCTGAGCCATGGCGGGGCTGAATTCGTAGGAACCGAGGCCGAAGCGTCCGCCTACAATTCGGGGATAGCCCTGGCCCGGATAGATCTTTGCTTCCATGGCCTCACCGATGGCGGTACGTACTGCCTGATACAGCGGCTCACCCAGGGAACCGGGCTCTTTAGTGCGGTCGAGAACAGCGATATTTTTAACGCTGGCGGGCATTGCTTCAGCAAAGGCTTTGATCGGGAACGGCAGGAACAGACGTAACTTGAGAAGACCGATCTTTTTGCCCTGGGCCACCTGATACTCAACCAGCTCTTCCACGGTATCGGCGCCGCTGCCCATAATCACGATAACGTCTTCGGCATCTTCGGCACCGACATAGTCAACCAGATGGTATTGACGTCCTACCAGTTTAGCGAGTTTGTTCATCTCTTCCTGGAGGACTTCGGGTACGGACTCATAGAATTTAGTTACGGTTTCGCGCCCCTGGAAGTACACATCGGGATTCTGGGCGGTACCACGCAGAACCGGGCGATCCGGGGACATGGCACGCGCTTTGTGAGCCTGAACCAGCTCATCGTCGATCATGGACTTCATGTCTTCCATAGTCAGCTCTTCGACCTTCTGCACCTCATGTGAGGTACGGAAACCGTCGAAGTAGTGCAGGAACGGAATGCGGGTGCGCAGGGTGGATGCCTGGGCGAGGAG
>JBNGCY010000110.1:0-1222 GCA_049975505.1 Desulfuromonadaceae bacterium
CGCGCCAGCATTACGCGTTGCAATTCACCTCCACTTAATTCAGCGGAACAGCGCCACGCCAGATGACTGCTATCGGTATCATTTAAAGCCTGATCCACAATAGCCCAGTCCCGGCGTGAGGGCCCCGCCAAGGCACGCTGATAGATATACCTTCCCATAGCGACCATCTCGCGCACCTGGAAACCGAACGGCTGCTGCATCTGCTGCGGCACCACGGCCACCCGGCGCGCCATATCCCGGCGTGCAAGCAGATGCGCCTCGGCCCCGTTCCAGCAAACCTGCCCTGCTTCAGGTTTCAGGCGTCCGCGCAACAGGCGTAACAGGGTCGATTTACCCGATCCATTGGGTCCCATGATCGAGACAATGGTACCAGGTTGCACATGAAAGTTGATGTTCTGCAACACATCGTTACCGGGATACGAAAACCCCAGTTTGCGCACCTGAATCATCAGCGCCCCCGTAATCGCAGAAGGTAGAGGAAAAACGGTGCCCCCACCAGGGCGGTAATCACCCCTACCGGCACCTCCGCCGGCGCAAGCACGGTACGCGCCAGGACATCCGCCGCAACCAGAAAGCCGGCCCCCGTAATTGCTGCTGCCGGAATAAGGCGCAGATGGCCGGCCCCCCACAAAAGCCTTACCGCATGGGGCACCACCAGACCGACAAAGCCCACCAGACCTGCAAGAGCAACCGCTACCGCGACAAGCACCCCGGCTCCGGCGAGAAGAAACAGGCGTTCACGCCCGATATCCACACCCAAGTCTGCCGCCACATCTTCTCCCTGGGTGAACACATCCAGCAGACCGGCTCGGGCCCACAACAACAGAACCACTCCCACGCATGTGGCCGCGGCATACGGGAGCCACCCGGCTTCGGTACGCGACAGATTACCTGCCAGCCAGAACAACGCACTGCGCATGGGGTCAGATGGAGAATAAAGCAACAGAAACATCAGCACAGCGCTGCACAGACTTCCCACCATCACCCCGGCAAGGATCAGGGTATGGGTTGCGGCCTGATGCGCTCGTGCCACCAGATAAACCAGAAGCAGGGCCAGGATAGCACCGCTGAATGCGAGGACGGGTACAGCATAGCTCTGGATAGAAGAAAAGGTCAGCCCCACAACTGCCCCCAGAGCGGCACCACCGGAAACCCCAAGCAGATATGGATCGGCCAGGGGATTACGCAAGACCGCCTGAAATACCGTCCCG
Source organism: Desulfuromonadaceae bacterium (assembly GCA_049975505.1). Lineage (GTDB taxonomy): Bacteria > Desulfobacterota > Desulfuromonadia > Desulfuromonadales > Desulfuromonadaceae > JAIVHC01. The sequence goes on from JBNGCY010000110.1 coordinate 1,212, forward strand.
GATACCGCCAG
>JBNGCY010000110.1:1322-3566 GCA_049975505.1 Desulfuromonadaceae bacterium
TTGAGCCCTTTAAGCACGCGCGGGCCAGGGCGCTGAAGCCAATCGGCCGGAATGGATATAACCATATCGTTCTGGACTGCACGCAGATGCGAAAAGCGCTGGAAGAAGTTTTCCGGTGAGGATGTTCCGGGGTGGGGAGAAACAATTATGATATCCGGATTATGTGCCAGGACAGTCTCCATGTTCCACATAGGGTAACGGCTGCCCTTCCCGGCGATATTTATCCCACTGGCACATTCGAGCATCTCGCCGGGGAGGGTATCAACGCCTGCGATCACCAGCGGTTCTACCATAATGCTGATCATCACCAGAGGTGCATGCGCAAGTTGCGCCTGCTCTACCTCATGCTGCAGCTGCTCCACCCTTTGCTCAAGTTGGTGTGCAAGGGACTTTCCCTTCTCGGCATGGCCGAGCAATTCCCCCACACCGCGCAACATCGCAACAGTTGCCTCAAGCGAGCGCGGATATACAGTATATACCGGTATCTCCAATTTCAGGAGGCTGTCGAGCATCGCCGGGGTCGCCATATCCGCGGCAATAATAACCAGGTCGGGTTCAAGCAGTGCAATTGATTCAATGCTGGGGCTGTTATACGCCCCGACACTCGGTTTAGTGGCAGCTTCTTCCGGGTAATTGCAGAAATCGGTCACCCCGATGAGCTGTTCCTGGGCATCGAGGGCATAGATGGTCTCAGTCACACTTGGAACCAGGGATACCACCCGGTGCGGAACCCCATCCAATTCAACTTCGCGTTCGAGTGCGTCGAGATAAATCCTGCCTTCACACATACCCGGCATCCAGACACATAAGACGCAGGAAAATATAATAATTGTGCTCAGATACCGGGCAGTGTGCATAGTTCAGATCCTAAAAGGAGAATTTTGCGCCCGCATAAAAAGACTGCCCGGGAGTGGCGTAACTCCACGCTTCCTCATAGTGCTCGTCCAATAGATTATCCACGCGCGCGTAGATACGCAGAGCATCGGTGAGATCATAGTTTGCGGCTATATTGACGAGGAAATAGTCATCGAGAACTTCAACCGGGGTTCCATCTTTATCTATTGCATTACTGTAAGCTTTTCGTTCATCAACCCAATATGCATCGAGACTTACCCCTACTTTTTCAACAGGGGTATAATTTATCCCAGTGTGGATTTGGTTCAGAGGCCGCAATTCCATCCTGAAACCATTCTCATTTTCTGTATCGGTGTAGGTATAGTCCAGACGCACATCCAGCTCTTGGGTAACATACCATGCAATAAAGGCTTCAACTCCGCTGGTGTTGCTTTCTCCCTTCACTTGTGCATATCCATCTGGCCATGCCCAATCAATGCGATCTTCAAACTCCATCCAAAAATAGGTTATCCCAACTACCAGCCGATCGTTAAAAACAGGTTGCTCTACACCGATCTCAAACGATGTGCTTTCTTCTGGATCAAGCGATTCACTCCCATAGTCTGAATACAGTTCATACAAGGATGGGGTGCGAAAACCGGTTGCGTACACCCAGCGAAGGATGGTGCCTGTACTGGCAAAAGTATACGCTGGAGCTATACGCCAAGTTGTTTTCCCACCAAACTCTTCATGGTCATCGTAGCGCACTCCAGCTACTACGTCGAATCCCCTAAGAATAAGCTGGTACTGCCCCCAGTAACTTAATGTACGAGCTTCTTCAGTTCTTTTAGAAAAAGTAGAATCAAACTCTTCACTGAAAAGATTTGCCCCGAAACTTAAATTACTGTGTTGCATAAGGCTTAAGTTCCCCTGCCAACTCCATTCGTCAGAATCACCTACAAAGCCATACCCAAAATCTCCGTTAGCTGCATATGAATCACGATCCTGGCGCGCAAATTTATACCCCAACACAGATTCGAAACGTCCATCGAGAATTTCGTTAACAAGTTCAACTTTACCAAAGAGACGTTCACTTTCCTCTCGTTGTTTTTTCATGCCATTTGGATCGATAAAATTATCGATTGCATAACCGATATCGTCATCAATATCCATCTTCGCTTCAGTATAGCGAGCAACAACATTCAAGGCAGTGTTATCTGTGATATCAATGTTAAACTTCCCGCTGGCACTGGTTTGACTCCAGCCATCGTCTTCAGATGTATTCCCGGCATGCGGAATTCTGTTGTTATCAGCATTAGCCAGCGAGTAGCCATCAGTTTCAAGATGCGATGCGGCGAGCGAGAAACCCACCTTACCTACCGCGCCATTTAACCCGGTGTAGCCTTTAGA
>JBNGCY010000110.1:3666-4985 GCA_049975505.1 Desulfuromonadaceae bacterium
GTAATCACACTCAGCGAGGTTCCTCCAACCTGATTCAGCCCTGCCTCTGTACGGGTTGCGGTCACTACCACTTCCTCAAGCTGCTGCGTTTGTTCACTTTCACTGGTTTGTGCCCATACAGGTTGAACCATCAACATCAGAGTAAAACTCAGGCCAAGCATCAGCCCGACCACCTTCATGTTTTGCATAATATGCCTCCAGATTTGTTGTGCCCGGGGCATAAAAAAGCCCCGAACCGATACAAAAAAATCGATTCGGGGTCATCCCTGATTCCCACGAAATCGTCAGCTGCTTCGCCACGAAGCAGACAAACTTCATATTCAGGCAGGTCTTCTGACTTCCGGATCGTCCGTTGAACACCCCTTCCCGCCGCGCAATGGCAGCAGTGGCTTAATGTGTTCTTCGTTCCCGGTTACAGCGGCGGGCCCGTTCCTGATTTGCACAGGATTCCCATATTATGCTCTTAGACGAGCACCTGAATACTATGTAGCGTCCGTACTCTAATCAAGGCGGGCAGAGGTGTCAAGCTGTCATATTATGCCGCCGCACACCTATTCTGACAGAACCCGCAACAGATGGGGGATCAACTGTTTTTTACGCGACAGCACCCCTTTAAGCTCATACAGGTGTTCTTCCCGCTGCGGATATCCCATGGCCAGAGGGATATCCTCCTGGGCCGCCACCAGCAGGAGGCTGTCACCGGCAACGATGTCCGTCACCAGAAGCCCGGTTATCGCCAGGCCCTTATCCTTGCGCACCTGTTCGAGCTCTGCAGCAATAGCGCTGCGGCGCTCGAGAAATTCGTGGAAACTGACCACTTCCACCTGCCCGATACCAAACTCGTATGAACCGGCCTGGAACACCTTGAAATCAGTGGTAATAACATCACGCAATGTCTCATAGGCACTGATGGCGCTGCTGGAGGAGAAAATACGCTGCCCGAACTCATAAGGATCGAGACCGGAGTGCTGTCCGAGCCAGAAGGCAATCTGGCGATCGATATCTGTAGTTGTGGGCGATTTAAGCACAATGGTATCGGACAGAAGACCGGCGAGCATCACCCCGGCGATGGCAGGCTCAGGATCTATCCCAGCCTCCTGATACAGGGTCGCCACCAGGGTGCAGGTACTCCCCAGGGGCTTGTTGATAAACTGGATCGGCTTATCAGTCTGCAGATTACCCAGGCGGTGATGATCCACAATCTCAATAATCTCTACCTTATCCGCTCCCGCAACTGCCTGGGACAATTCATTATGATCCACGAGGATCAACTTGCGCCGACTGGGAGTGAACAGATTACTTTTGGTCGCAACCGAGAG
>JBNGCY010000111.1:0-4827 GCA_049975505.1 Desulfuromonadaceae bacterium
GGGGGCTTAAGTGTTAAACTTGGGATAGCACGCCTCAAAGAGTTGATCCTTGAAGCCTTTCAGCAACGCGACCATCTAGTGTTGGACTGGTACGGGGTTGAAGAGGTGGACTTCACTGCCCTGCAGCTCATGTGCGCGGTGAATGTATATGCCGCCGCCCACGGTAAAACCTTTGAGCTCAGAAACCGTTTTATTCCTCCGGTGCTTGCGAGTATCAAACGCCTGGGTTTCATGCGGGAAACCGGGTGCGCCAAAGAACACCGCAAAGACTGCCTCTGGGTCATGCCGGAGGCAGGATAAACACCCTGCTGATATTTCATGCGTTGGATTGAACAGCTTTTGCCTGTTTTTCAATGGCACACGCGTATTGCGGCCATAAGAAGGCCATAAGAGGGATACCATGTCTGATTTACCGCAACAGGCCTTCAGGGAAGAGGCCTACGAACTGCTCGCAGAGCTGGAAACATCCCTGCTCGAGCTCGAGGAGCGCCCTGATGATACGGAAGTGGTGGGGCAGATATTCCGCGCCATGCACACCATCAAGGGCTCCGGAGCCATGTTCGGTTTTACCGATATATCCACCTTTACCCACGAGGTGGAAACTGTGTACGATCTGGTGCGCAACGGCCGCCTCGGGGTGAGCAAGGCGCTCATTGGGGTTTCCCTGAAGGCGCGCGATCACATTCAGTCCCTGCTGGATGCCTGCTGCAGCGGAGAGCCCGCCGACCTCGATACCAGCGCTGAACTGATCCGTGAACTCAAGGAGTTTATGCCCGATTCCGGCGCCGAGCCTCAGGGCCAAAACCCTGAGATTCAGGAGGCCGACGCCGCTGAGGAACTCAAGACCTGGCGCATTGCCTTCAAGCCCCACCCCCACATCCTGCAGAATGGCACGCGCATCTCTTCTCTCATAGACGAACTCAGCGAACTGGGAACCTGCCGCAGCGTAGCGCAGATGAAAAACGTTCCTTCGCTGGAAAAGCTCGATCCCGAGTTGTGCTATGTGAGCTGGAACATCTTCCTCACTTCCACCTGCTCTGAGGATGAGATCCGCGATGTGTTTATTTTTGTCGAAGATGAGTGTGATCTCGATATCCACCTTATCGATATCGGAGATGAAGGGGAGGAGGAGCGCCAGCGCCTCGGAGATATCCTCATTGGTCGCGGTGAGGTGACCCAGGCGGATATCGACCGTGTCCTCGCCAAAAGTAAGCGTATCGGCGAGATGCTGGTTGAAGCCGGCCTCGTGGATCAGGATCAGATCGAAGCGGCCCTCCAGGAGCAGAAAGCGATCCGCGCCGCCCAGGAGCAGAAGCGGAGCAAAAAGCAGGAGCAGGCGCCGGTATCCAGCAGTCTGCGCGTCCCGGCGGAGCGTCTGGATGAACTGGTTAATCTCGTAGGCGAGCTGGTCACAGTGCAGTCGCGCCTGAGCCAGGTTGCTGCCATCCGCCACGATGCCGATCTCGACTCCATTGCCGAAGAGGTGGAACGTCTCACCGAAGAGCTGCGCGACAGCACCCTCAACATCCGCATGCTTCCGATCGGGAGCACCTTCAGCAAGTTCAAACGCCTGGTGCGCGATATCGCCTCGGATCTGGGCAAGGATGTAGAATTCTGTACTGCCGGGGCGGAAACCGAACTCGACAAGACCGTCATTGAACAGCTCAACGATCCGTTGATCCACATTATTCGCAACAGCATGGACCATGGCATCGAGATGCCCGAGGTGCGCGAAGCGGCCGGCAAGCCCAGACACGGTACCGTGTTTCTGGGGGCGGAACACGCCGGTGACAGTGTATGTATCGAGATCCGTGACGACGGCAAAGGACTCAATGCGGAGAAACTGCGCGAAAAAGCTATCGCCAAGGGGGTTATCTCCGCCGATGAAACCCTGAGCGAGCAGGAATGCTATCAGCTCATCTTTGCGCCCGGCTTCTCCACTGCCGAGCAGGTCTCCGGCCTCTCCGGGCGCGGCGTGGGGATGGATGTGGTGAAGCGCGCCATTGAGGCCCTGCGCGGGAGTATCGAACTCCACAGCACCACCGGAGCCGGAACCACCGTGCGGATGCGGATTCCCCTCACCCTTGCCATTATCGACAGCCTTCTCGTTACCATCGGGGGTGGCAGTTTTATCCTCCCCCTTGCAGCGGTGGAGGAATGTATTGAACTCTCGCGCAGCGATATCGAAGAGGCGCACGGGCGTCATCTCGCTAAACTGCGCGGCAGTCTGGTGCCCTACATCCCCCTGCGCCAGACCTTCGGCATCACCGGGGAGGCTCCGCCCATTCAGCAGATTGTCATCACCCGCACCGGGGGGCGGCGTCTGGGGTTTGTGGTGGACAACGTGATCGGCGAGCACCAGACCGTAATCAAACCCCTGGGGCCGCTGTATAAAAATCTGCGCACCATCTCCGGGGGAACCATCCTCGGCGATGGCAGCATTGCCCTGATCCTCGATCTGATTCAGCTGATGCATCAGGCGGATCAGGAAGAACACAAGCTGGAGTCAGAGCATGAGTGATAGCAACCTAAAGTCAGACACCACCCATCAGTATCTTACCTTTGTCCTCAATGGCGAGGTGTTCGGCATCGCCACCGACCGCGTTCTCGAAGTGCTCGATTACACCGATATTACCCCGGTGCCGCAGTCGCCGGAATTTATGTGCGGGGTGATCAATCTGCGCGGCAGCATCGTGCCGGTGGTGGATATGCACCGTAAATTCGGTCTGCCCCCCTCAGAGCGCACGGTCAACAGCTGTATCATCATTGTCAGCGCCACCGTAGACGGAGAGCATACCAGCATCGGGGCGGTGGCCGATTCCGTGCGTGAAGTGCTCGACCTTGAGTCCGGAGCCATCGAGGATACCCCGCGCATGGGGACGCGCCTTAATACCGAGTTTATCCGTGGCGTGGGCAAGCATAATGAAGAATTTATCCTGCTTCTCAATATCGATACCATTTTTTCCGCCCAGCAGCTTTCATCCACAGCAGATGAAGGTGGCGTGGAATAATCTCAGCCCATGCGCGCTGAGTGTTTGAAAGGAGGCATGCAATGAATGTGGAAAACCAGGCGGGGAGCAATCAGTATCTTACCTTTAATCTCGATGGTGAGATGTTTGCCCTCCCCGTAACCCAGGTGCGCGAAATTCTCGAGTTCACCCCCATGACCCGGATCCCCCAGACCCCGGACTACATGCGCGGCGTGATCAATGTGCGCGATAAGGTGGTGCCGGTGATCGACATGCGCACCAAATTCGGCCTGGCGCAGATAGCTGAAACCGTGGACACCTGCATAATAATTGTGCAGGTGCAGATCGAGGGGGAATCCACCATGGTCGGCGCTTTGGTGGATTCAGTCCAGGAGGTGCTTGAACTCAGCGCGGATCAGATCGAGGCCCCACCACGCATGGGCACCCGTCTGAATACCGATTTTTTGCACGGCATGGCTAAAATTGAAGATGACTTTGCGATGATTCTGGATATCGACAAGGTATTTTCCAGTGATGGGCTTGCCATTCTACAGCAGAAGGCAAATACGTAAAATACAAATATAAATACCGGAGGTACTAATGAAATTAGGGATGAAGATCGGACTGGGTTTTGCCGCTGTTCTTGCTATTGCTGCCGTGCTAGGGGGGATGGCCATTATTAACATGGGCAAGGTAGAAACCAAATCCATCAGCCTGCAGCGCGAATATGTGCCTGAGGTTAGCATTGCCAGTAAGCTGGAGCGCAGTGTACACGAAACCATGTATGCTTTCAGAGGTTATGGCTACACCACGGAAGAAAAATTTCTCGAGCAGGGGCGGACCAAACTAAAAGAGGTTTACTCCAATCTGAAAGTAGCCATGGAGTTGGCGGACAACTCATCGAATCTCAAGGCTTTGCGTCCGGCAGCAGAGCAGGCGGATGGCCTCGTACGCGAATATGAGCAGCTTGCGGAACAAACCGTCAAGGTCAATGCTGCTATGGGCAACAATAGAGCTCAACTTGATGAGGCGGCTGCACAGTATATGGATGTCTCCACCAGGTATCTCAATGCAATGCATGAGACATTTAAAAATGATCTGGCCGCAGGTCGGGAAGCTTCCCGCTTGGCGGAAATGGTGGAAAAGATCCGCCTGGCAAACGAAATTATCGATCTGGGTAATGCTTCCCGGATCCTGGCCTGGCGTGCCCAGGCTCTGCGTTCTCCGGAGATTATGGAAAGCGCGTATGCGAATTTCCCCAAAATTGAGAATGTCATTGATGAGTTGGTAGGGGTAACCATCCGTCAGATTATCAGAGACCAGCTCAACTCGATTCGTGCAGCAGGTCAGCAGTACCGTAGTGCTATGCAGGCGTTTTTACAGAACTGGCAAACGAATGAACAGTTGTCAGTTCAGAGGGGTCAAATCGGTGACAAGGTAATAGCACAGGCGATGAGCGTCTCCAATGCGGGAATGGACGGTACCGTCAACATTGCCGATGATGCTGTGAGTTCGCTGAGCAAAGCGAGCAACATTATGGTTGTTGGGCTGATTGTAGCGCTGGTATTCGGTATGACTATTGCCTATTTCATCACCCGCGCCATTACCCGTCCAATCATTAAGGGGGTGGCGTTTGCTCAAAGCGTCTCTGATGGCGACCTGTCGCAAAAACTGGATATCAAGCAAAAAGACGAAGTTGGGCAACTGGCTTCCGCTCTGAATGAAATGGTTGACAGGCTTAAAAATGTTGTCAACGATGTGCGCAGCGCCGCTGACAACGTCGCTGCCGGAAGCCAGGAACTATCCGCCAGCAGCGAAGAGATGAGCCAGGGCGCCACCGAGCAGGCCGCCGCTGCCG
>JBNGCY010000112.1:0-4433 GCA_049975505.1 Desulfuromonadaceae bacterium
AGACGCTGGAGCGTCAGACATGGCATTCCCACGCTGGAGCGTGGGAACGATCAAATGACCCACCTATTCTTTGGAAGAGGCTGCATCGCCCTCCATCCGGGCTACCTGACGGTAGATCTCTTCCCCCAGCCCCATACTCTGACGATGCGCCAGTTCCTGGGCAATGCGGCCGTCGAGCATATCGCGATAGATCTCCTTGGCGTTGCTGGTTTCCAGAATCCCTTCGGGTGGCTCGGCGGAGCGCATCGATTTAAACATCATCTGCACCATGATGGCCTCGAATTCGGCGGCGGCGTTACGCATCCCGTCCTCTTTGGAGGTTGCAAGCGTGGAATTGAAGGATTCGCTCTGATTCATATACATACGCGGATCTACATGCAGATTCATAGGTTATCCTGTGAATTCGGGTTCTGTATTAAGCGGTGTTCGTTCTGCGGTTGTATCGGCAGGAAATGCAAAAAAGTTTATGTATTGGAACAAGAAAGGGCAGACACGTCGGTCTGCCCCTTTGAATTTTGAAACAACAGATGATTTGGATTTCACCGCCGGATTTAAATTCTGTTATAACTATTCACCACCGCTACTGGTGAGGGCTTGTGGTACCCATGGAAAGGGCGTCTGTCGCCACGGACGGCGACAGTCGAACGGCCATGGACGGCGCAAAGTGTCCCTTGGAATGGGTGCCACAAGGCCTTACTGAACAATTACATTCTGGCTATACTATATCACGACCAGTTCGGCGTGAAGCGCACCGGCGGCTTTAATCGCCTGGAAAATGGCGATTAGATCGCGCGGGGTGGCGCCGATGGCGTTGAGGGCACGGGCGACATCTCCGATGCTGACCCCCATGGGCATCACCACAAGATTGCCCATTTCTTCGGACATCTTCAACTGCGTATCCGGGGCGGCTACGGTCTGACCTTCTGAAAAAGGACCTGGCTGGGACACTACCGTCCCCTCGCTGATAACCAGATTGAGGTTCGCATGGGATACCGCCACGGTGGAGAGGCGCACATTTTCACCCATCACCACGGTGCCGCTGCGCTCATTCACCACAATGCGCGCTTCGCTGTCGGGCTGGATTTCAAGATGCTCTACTTCGGCTATAAATTCAATCAGGGGCATCTTCGCGCGTGGGGGCGCCTGAACATTCAGACTGCTGCTATCCACCGGATCAGCTATGGGAGAGCCAAAGTAGTCGTTGATCGCCTGGGCCATGCGGGTAACAGTGGTGAAGTCGGCATCGCGCAGCTGATAGCGCAGGTTACGGTCTGCCGGCAGTTGAAATGCCACCTCGCGTTCAACCGTGGCTCCACCGGGGATACGCCCTACGGTAGGATGGTTCTTCTGCACTTTGGCAGCTTTGCCCCCGAAAGAGAGGGCCCCCACAGCCAGGGGACCCTGGGCCACGGCATACACCTGGCCATCCGGCCCTTTCAGCGGGGTCATGAGGAGGGTCCCCCCCACGAGGCTGTCGGCATCGCCGATGGAGGATACCAGCACATCCATGGAAGAACCGGCTTTGGCAAACGGCGGCAGCTCCGCAGTTACCATCACGGCGGCGACATTGTCCACCTTCACCTTTTCACGGTCGAGCCGCATGCCGAGGCGTTCCATCATATTCACGAGGGACTGCACGGTAAACATGGTGCTGTCGCTATCGCCGGAGCCGTTCAGGCCAACCACAAGGCCGTAGCCGACAAGCTGATTTTTACGCACTCCGGCGATATCCGCCAGATCCTTAATCCTGCTTGCCTGAGAGATGGCCGGTACCAGAACCAGAACCAGAGTCAGAGCAATTAAGCTATTGTGTAAACGCGACATGGATACTCCCCCCCCCTTTTTTTAAAAAGGACTGACCACGTCGTACAGACGCAACAGCCAACCGGGACGCTGTTTCTCATCGATCACTCCTTTGCCCGAATACATGATATTGGCATCGAGAATATAGCGTGAATCAATCTCGTTATCTGGGGTTATATCCTGCTGGCGGATAATCCCGCTGAGATTTATAAGCTGTTTTTCATGGTTCACCATCACACTCTTACTTCCGGAAATACGCATATTGCCGTTGGGGAGAACCTCGATAACCTGCGTGGCGATCGTGGCGGTGAGGTCTTCTTTGCGCTTGGTGGAGCCGCTCCCCTTAAAATCGTTGGTATAGCCCGCAGTTATCAGATTAGCCGGATCGATGTTGCTGTTGAGGTTGGCGATATTGCTCTCGAGCCCGAAGAGGCTGGTGATATCCGCACCTGCAGAGGTGCTGCGTGCGGTACTGGTGGTGGCTTCCTTGCTTGCACTTGCCTGTTCACGGATAATTACGGTGACAATGTCGCCCACAGTCGTGGCACGATTGTCGACAAACAGGCTGCCGCGCCCGGTGGTCCAGAGTGAACCCGGGGTCCGCGGCTGAGGAGCAATGATCTCCGGCTTATCCTGGACGATCCTCTCGATCTCCTGCTCGGCGTCATGGCTTCTGGAGGCACAACCATTCAGGGTCAGCAATGCAAGCAGGGCAAAAAAGAGTGTCGTATTAAGGCGTCGCATATCAAAACCTCACCTTTACCGTATTGGCGCCAATCACTTCGGCACGTATCTCCTCAAGGGAGGAGCTATTGCGTACCCGGATGGTTTCGCCCAAACGCCCGTCTTCGCGCGCCGTGCCTGTGGCTTCAAGGCGCATGGGGCCACGCTCGGCGATAATCTGCACAAAGGCGCCGCGCTCCACTACAACCGGTGGCTGGAGATGATCGCTCTCGATAGGATCTCCGGCACGCACGCTGCGTGTCAGCTCCATCCCCACCACTTCGTCCAGAGAAAACACCGGCTCTACGGAATCATCAATCTGCGTGCGTAACAACTTCACATCGCTGCGGCTGATTCTAGTACCGCGCCGGATGCGGGCATCCGCCACCACCACCTCGGCCTGTGCCGCCATTTTGCCCCGCACCGTGAGATTATTCACCACCCGGCCGTCGACGCGATAAACCAGCGTCAGGCTGCGACTGCTGAGAATACTATCCGCCCCGGGGATCACCTCGACCTCAAGTTTACCATCAGGCACTACAAATCCTTCCGGCTCAGCATATGGCTTAAAGTGGATATCCACATCGGGAAGCATTTTGCGCTCTTTCGCCACATAATTTTCAATGGTGGTCAGAATGTCAGCAGTACTTATGTGCTGGCCGGTACGCGTTACTCTGGCGGTGTCGGCTCCGACCCATACGATATTCTGCGGATTTATGCCCGAACGCTGCAGTGCACGCGCGATAAAGGCGCGGTCGAGGGTGCGGCTCTCCCCCGCGGACGGGGAACGCCCAAGGCGCAGTTTCTCCAGAGCGGGGGTTGGCGGGCTCAGATCGGCCACGTCACCCAGGGTTATTTCCTCATCGTCCACGCTGATACGCTCTTTAATCTCAATCTGCAGGGCTTGCGCGCCGGAAGCGCATACAAAAACGCAGAAGATTAAAAATACATATAAGATATAAGGTTTACGCGCGTGGAACAAGTTCAGTCGGCCCATATTAAATGAGGTTGTTGGTCATCTGCAGCATCTCATCGGAGGTCTTTACCGATTTGGAATTGACCTCATACGCACGCTGACCGGCAATCATGTTTACCATCTCTTCCATAACGCTCACATTGGAACCTTCGAGAAATCCCTGCGCCAGAGAGCCGAACCCATCCTCTGTGGGAAGCCCCACAATCGCCATGCCGGAGGAGTCGGTCTCGGCATAGAGGTTGCGCCCGAGACTGCGCAGACCGGATTCGTTGCTGAACATCGCAAGTTCAATCACCCCGATCTGGTTGGGCGTGGATTCTCCATCGAGGAACACATCCACCGAACCATCCTGGCCGATGGAGATACTCGTGGTATTTTCCGGAATCACGATCTGCGGATCGAGCAGATAGCCTTCAGATGTAGTCAGGCGCCCGTCGCCATCCTTTTTGAGGGTACCGGCGCGGGTGTAGGCGGTGGTGCCATCGGGCATTTCCACCTGGAAGAACCCGCGCCCCTCTATAGCTACATCGAGCTCATTTTCCGTCTTCATCAGGTCCCCGACGCTGAATATCTTCTGTACCGCTGCCGTGCGGGAGCCCAGACCAACCTGGATCCCCGTGGGGGAAACCGTATCCGCGGAAGTGGCACTGCCGGGAACGCGCGTCACCTGATAGAGGAGTTCCTGAAAATCGGCACGGCTCTTCTTAAACCCGCTGGTATTGACATTGGCGAGGTTGTTGGCAATAACATCGATATTGGTCTGCTGGGTTTCCATGCCGGTTGCACCGGTCCACAGTGATCTGATCATAGGTTTATCCTTTCAATGCACTTCCATCAAAGCAGAAACTGTTATGCAACTGTTCACCACCGCTGCCGGTAAGGGCTTGTGGTACCCATGGAAAGGGCGTCTGTCGCCACGGACGGCGACAGT
>JBNGCY010000113.1:0-4343 GCA_049975505.1 Desulfuromonadaceae bacterium
CCTATCCTTATCGGCATACGCTCAATCACAGGACAGTATCGCCACCTCAGCTCCGTCTGGAGCCAAAGCAAAAAAACACGTGACCGCCGCAGCGGAACCTGCCTATCCCCCGTTCAGCATCATCAACGACAACCACGAGGCCGATGGTTTTTCCGTGGAACTGCTGCGCGCCTCTCTGGAAAAAATGAACTACGATGTGAGTTTCAATCCAGGAACATGGTATGAAATAAAAACGGCTTTGGAACACGGCGAGATCGATGTTCTTCCTCTGGTGGGCCGGACTCCTGAGCGCGAAGAAATATTCGATTTCACCTTCCCCTATATGACTATGCACGGCAGCATTATCGTGCGTGCCGAGTGTCAGGATATCAATTCCATCGCCGACCTGAAAGGCAGACACGTGGCGGTGATGAAAGGGGATAATGCCGAGGAGTACGTGCGCCGCATCCATCTCGATGCGCGGATTCACACCACGGAAACCTTCGAGAACGCCCTGATTCAACTCGCAAACGGCAACTTCGATGCCGTAATCATGCAGCGTCTGCCTGCGCTGGAACTCATCAATCGCCTCAATCTCGCCAATCTTAAAATTACCGGGAATCCCCTGGAAGGTTTTACCCAGTCGCTGTGCTTTGCGGTGCGCAAGGGCAACAGCAGCCTGCTCAGTATCCTCAACGAAGGGCTGGCCATTGCCATCGCCGATGGCACCTTCAACCATCTGCATGCAAAATGGTTTTCCGCCCCCGGCGCTCTGGCAAGTCGGAGAATAAAAGTGGGAGGCGATCACGATTTGCCTCCCTATGAATTCATCAATGCCAACGGAGAACCGGACGGCTTCAATGTCGACCTGGTACGCGCCATTGCCGATCAGCTCAATATCAATGTCGACATTCAACTCGGCCCCTGGGCAGAGATGGTTGCAGCCCTTGAAGAGGGGAAAATAGACCTGCTCACCGGAATGTTTTATTCGAGCTCGCGCGATCAGCGCTTTAATTTTTCCCCCGCCCATACCCTGGTAAGCCATGTTATAGCCGCACACCAGAAGGCCCCCGCCGCCGACACGCTGGAACAACTCAAAGGCAGAAAAATTGCGGTACAGCGTGGAGACATCATGCATGAAAAGGCGCTGGAGTTCGGCTACAAGGACAATCTTGTTCTCACCGAAACACAGGAGGAGGCCTTTGAACTCGTAGCCCACGCTGAAGTGGATTATGCTCTTTTGAACCGTCTTTCCGCGGCATATTGGATCAAGCAATCCGGGACTGAACATGTGCGCCTGAGTGAAAAACCCATTATCACCTCCGAGTACTGCCTTGCAACTTCTGAACGGGGCAACTACCTGCTCCAGATTTTCAACCATGGCATGTCGGAACTCAAAGCCACCGATGTATATCGCCAGATCCACCAAAAATGGTTTGAACCCTTAGGGCAGGAAGAGATCAGTACGCAGACCCTGATAAAATACAGTATCTTTATTGCCGGTCCTGTTTTCGCATTGCTAGGGCTTTCCCTCCTCTGGACATTCACCCTGCGTAGACGTGTAGCGCAGCAGACTCTGGCTCTGCAGGTCCAGATTGAGGAGCGCATGCGGGCGGAAGAAAAACTGCAGCAGAAGTTCAAAATGGAGGCGATCGGCATTATGGCCGGAGGAATCGCACACAATTTCAATAACAATCTCGCCATTATCCTTGCCAGTCTTGAACTCGCCCGGAACGAACGCCACAACCCTGACAAAGTGGAACGCCTCCTCACCAATGCCCGCACTGCAACCCTGCGCTCGCGCGATCTGGTGGAGCAGATTCTCACCTACAGCCATCGTGGTTCGACCGAGAAAAAAGCTCTCGATTTAAGCGCTGTGGTGGATGAAACCGTAAGACTCGCGCGCTCTACTATTCCCACCAGTGTGGATATCCATCTCAACATCTCCCCCGCAGCAGTTTCCACACAGATCCAGGCCAACGAGGGCCAGATTCAGGAGGCGATCCTGAATCTGTGTAACAATGCGGTATATGCCATGGATGAAAAGGGGGAGATCGACATCAGCCTTGACAAGGTCTGGGTAGAAAAGAGTGTGATCCCCGCTCCGTATGAATGCCTGAGTGGCGATTATCTGCGCCTCATGGTGCATGATACCGGGTGCGGAATGGACGAGGATATTCTCGATAAAATTTTTGATCCCTTTTTCACTACCAAAGAGGTGGGCAAAGGTACAGGCATGGGGCTCGCCACAGTACAGGGGATGATCAAGCAACATGGGGGCTTTATAAATGTAACCAGTCGGCGTGAGGTCGGCTCCACCTTCGAACTCTACTTCCCCGTGCTGGAAAATGAAGCACAAGGCGAAACCCAACCCGAAAAAGATATCTGCCCCATAGGGGGAAACGAGAGGATTCTTGTGGTTGATGATGAGGAAATCCTTGCGGCTCTGCTGGAAGAGCAGTTGGAGTCCCTCGGATATGAAGTGGCAAGTATCACCAGCAGTACAGAGGCGGTGGAACTGTTCCGCGCCAATCCGGATCACTTTGATCTGGTAATCAGCGATCAGACCATGCCGGAGCTCACCGGAGTCGAGATGCTGACCATGCTCAAGCAGATCCGTCCGGATATCCGCGTTATTATCTGCACCGGACACAGCAGCAAAGTGGATGAGCAGAAAAGCGCCGAGTTGCATATCGACGCCTATCTGCGCAAGCCCGTGGAATTACCGCAACTGGATAAAACCGTGCGCCAGGTACTCGAGTGCCAGCGCTGAGCATTCCTGTTTAATTCATCACTCTGCCACAACCACCCGATTGCGGCCCTGCTCTTTGGCGCGATACAGGGCTTCATCCACGCGCTTGAGAAAGGCTTCGCGTTCTTCATTATCGTGGATGGCGGCAACCCCGAAACTCGCCGTTACCCGCCCCGCGTCGGTAAAGCTGAACATTGCAATGGCCTGGCGCAGTTTTTCCGCCAGGCTGGCCGCTCCATGTACATCGGTATCCGGTGCTATAATAAGAAACTCCTCGCCACCCCAGCGCCCGAGGACATCGGTATCGCGCAGAAAACCTTTACTCAGGATGCTGAATTCCTGCAGAACCTTATCGCCACTGGGATGTCCGAAGGTATCGTTGATGTTCTTGAAATGGTCTATATCGAATAAAATAGCTGCAAACGGATGGCGGTAGCGCGCATAGCGTGCATGTTCATGTTTTAGAACTTCATCAAGCTTCAGACGGTTGTATATCCCCGTAAGGGGGTCAGTGACGGAGATGTGTTCGATACGTTTTTTATCCGTAATATCGTGGCGCACCGCCATGTAACCGTAGATATTTCCCATGCTGTCACGCATCGGCGATACACTCGTATCCACCCAGTAAAAACCACCATCCTTGGTTTTGCTCTTAATCTCTCCGTGCCAGACCCTGCCTGCCTTTATACATTGCCACATATCTTCAAACACCGTTTCCGGCATGTCCGGGTGGCGCACAATATTATGATCCTGCCCCAGCAGTTCATACACCTCATATCCGGAAATACGGCAGAAAGCCTCACTGGCATAGGTGATAATCCCATCAAGATCAGTCTGACTTGTGAGCACATTGGCATCCACAATCTTTATATAGCGTTTCAGTTCGTGCTCAGCTTCTCTGGCGGCGGTGATATCGCGCTGAACCCCGAAGTGCCCGGTTATCGCACCCTCATGGTTGTAGATGCAGCGGTAGTCCCCCTCGATTATAATGCTACTCCCATCGCTGCGCTGTTCTGTGGTTTCAATATGCAGACGTCCGTAGTCAAACAATCGCCGCCACAGACGCCTGCCCTCTTCGGGATTGCGGGCAAACATATCTGCCGGAGTCCGCCCCAGAATATCCTCTTCCCTGAGCTGGTACTGCTCCAGAATAGCGCGGTTAACCCTGGTCATACGTTGATGGGTGAAGATGTAATCAAGCAGGGTTTCACGTTCATCCACATTCGCGTCATTCCAGGCTACAGGCTGATCCAGGAGCATGAAAAAGAACCCGTCCATCGACTGGGCAAAGAACAGATCGAGCAGCTTTTTGTTATCTTCAATTTCAAGCTGAAGCTGTTTTTTTACGGTTATATCCTTATATATACCCCGGTAACCGCTGAAATGGCCGCCAGAGAAAAAAACAGGTACAACGTTGCCGAGCAGGCATATCCGTGTCCCGTTTTTATGCACATGCCAGAACTCCTGATCTGTCAGGGCCTTATGCGCTGTACGGCATTGAGCCAGTTGGCGGTTAAAAGTGCGGCGCTGTTCTTCAACCACACTGACATCAAGACTTCTGCCCTTTAATTCATCCGGCGCATAGCCAAGAATTTTTTCCACCTCACCCGCA
>JBNGCY010000114.1:0-4206 GCA_049975505.1 Desulfuromonadaceae bacterium
GGTTGCCGGTGCAGAAGGCGGCTTCGGAGAAATTCAGATAGGTGCGCCACATGCGCGTAAAGCGTGAATCGAATTTATTCTCCACCGTAGGCACCACATCCTCGTAACGCTCGCTCCAGCGGCGCAGGGTCATGGCGTAGTGGCGGCGCAGGTTTTCCATGTCTTCAAGGATGAAATCGCTGTGACTCAACATCTCCACCACCTGGGTTACAGCCGGGATATCGCCGCCGGGGAAGATGTATTTGTTGATCCACGGATCGCATTTTTCCGGTGCATCTTTGGTGATGCAGTGCAACAGCCCGAAACCTCCAGGTTTTAGCAGTTCATGAACCTTGTGCATGAACGTGGTATGGTGTTTTCGTCCCACGTGTTCAAACATCCCGATGGAGACGAATTTGTCAAAGTGGCCGCGTAGTTCGCGATAGTCCTTCAGAAGTACGCTAACCTGCCCTTCCAGGTTTTCTTCGCGTATCCTGGTGTGGGCGAAGTCGTACTGCTGTTGTGATAACGTACAGCCGATACCGCGGATTCCGTAGTGTTTGGCCGCGTAGATAAGCATTCCTCCCCAGCCACAGCCGATGTCCACCAGGGTCTCTCCCGGATTCAAGTGCAGTTTGCGGCAGATGTGCTCGTACTTGTCTCTCTGGGCCTGCTCGAGGGAATGTGATTCCTCTCTGAAGTAGGCGCACGAGTAGGTCATGCTCTCATCCAGCCAGAGCCGATAGAAGTCATTGCCCAGATCATAGTGGCTCTGGATGTTGCGTGCAGAGCGGCTTAGCGTATTGCTTGTCTGCAGACGCAGCATGGCAATGGCGAGTTTGGTTTGAAGCGGAAGTCTGGGGGTGTCGAGACCGGAGTTTAATCCGAGACGGATCAGGTGCTGCATGTCACCTTCTATATCAATATTGCCGTGCATGTATTCCTCACCAAAGCCTAGGGAGCCTTCCTTGAGAATACGTTTAACCGCGATAGGCGACTTCAGCTTCAGTTCCGATTTGGGGCTATGCTCTCCGAGACGGAAGGTGTCTCCGTCCCAGAAGTGAATTTTGAGTGCTGCATCGCGTTGATTTCTGCCTATCGATTTAACCACATTCTGAAATACATCCTTCATGCCGTCCTCCTCGAAACCGGTCGGACCTGTAAAGAACCAGTCAGCCCTAGCCGGCAGGTTTTAAAACCCGGCGGGATTCCTTGAGTCTCAGTTAGCTGTTTTTGTGTCTGTTGAATATGGTAGCAAAGATATGCTGAGCGTAAAGGGTATGGTGGTAAAACACAGAGGTGGAATGGACACATCCTTGCGCCTGTGATGCAGAGGTGGTAGAAACGCAGGATTGTAGTGTGGTTAAAGGATGGCAGTATTGGGGCGCATGGTTTGATTCTGGTGGACAGGGGATATGAAACGTTTGTTGATGGGATTTTTGTGGCTGGTTCTGTTCGGGCTTCTGCTGGTGGGGTTCGATCAGCTGATGTTGCGTTATAGCGACTTTGAGCAGCCTTTTTTGCACGATGTGCAGGAGTTTCATGCGGACTTTCGCCGCCGTCTCTTCGGGCTGCCTGAGCTGCAGGTCCCGAAATCAAAGCCGCACCCTGTGTCGGGTTCTGCTCCGGTGTCACGAGCAGATTCTAACGTGCGCACGAACATTGACGCCGTGGTGGAACGCGAGATCGAGCGCGTGTCCCAAAGGTCGATTTCGGCACCGGTGCAGAATGCCCCTGAAGGCGGCGAAACCGGGGCGTTGCGCTATATCTACCTCGATGCGGAGCAGAACATCCAGTTTGCCGAACGCTACGAGGATATCCCGCCCCGCTTCAGAGATGCGGTGCAGGTGGTAGGGGAGTAAACTATGATGGCGTCGCAAAAAGTCCGCCCTACGGCGTTACGGCGTTTTTTCAGGATCTCGACATACCACATGTATGTCTTCGCCCCTGAAAACCCACCAGGCCTTGGACGCGCGAGGGGACGTTGTTGATATTTTGACTTTATTGCCTTGGGTTGCCGTAAAAGGTGGGCGGTGCCCACCCTACGGAAGCCTACAACGTCCCTTCAGGACTGATATGTTTCCTGACATTTGTCACCGGTGGCTGAAACCACCGGCTTTATGGCGCGAACCCTATCGGGTTCCCAAATCTTAACCATGTACATCATCATTCCCCCAGCGGGGAAAGGTCGTATAAACGGTGGGTTTAACCACTGGAGAATCTAACAGCAATTGCACATAACACGGGCAGGGGTTAGTATTATGTGTATAGTTCAGATTCTCCATCCCGCTTTGCCCGGAGGTAGAAACACCATGCCCCAGTTACAAAAACTCCCCATCGGAATTCAGACATTCTCGGAAGTTCGGGAAGATAATTTTATCTACATTGACAAGACCCAACAAATAAAGCGTATGGTTGAAGAGGGCAAATATTACTTCCTCTCCCGGCCGCGGCGGTTTGGGAAGAGTATGCTTGTTTCCACCCTGCAGTCTTTGTTTGAAGGTCGTAGAGATCTGTTCGAAGGCCTGTCCATATACGACAAATGGGACTGGGATATTACGTATCCGGTAATAAAGATCAGCTTCGGCGGGGTAGCGCGCGACCTGCAATCCATGTATCGCATGGTGGGCGGGATAATGAGATCCAATCAGGACAATCTGGGTATCGAATGCCAGTATCCTGAATCAGGTGGCGTTTGTCTGAAAGAGATGATCCGAAAAGCGTATAAAAAGTACGCCCAGAGGGTTGTCATTCTCGTAGATGAGTACGACAAACTCATCGTAGATAATCTTGATCAGCCTGAAGTGGCCACACAGGGGCGTGAAGTCCTGAAGGACATATACACCACCATCAAGGACAGTGACCAGTATATCCAGTTCGCTTTTCTCACCGGGGTAAGCAAATTCAGTAAGGTCTCTGTATTCAGCGGGCTCAACAATCTAAAAGATATCACCCTGGATGAACGCTTTGCAACCATCTGTGGTTACACTCAGCATGACCTGGAGACCACCTTTGCCCACCATCTGGCCGGAGTGGATATGAACAGGGTGCGCCGCTGGTACAACGGCTATAACTTCCTGGGGGAGAAGGTCTACAATCCTTTTGACATTCTGCTGTTTATTGATGGGGGGTATAAGTTTAAAAACTACTGGTTCTCAACCGGCACCCCCACGTTTTTGATAAAGTTGATAGAGCAGAACAACTATTTCGTCCCCAGACTCGAAAACATTCGCGTAACCGAAAATCTCATCGACAGCTACAATATCGAAGACATCCAGCTTGAGCCCATCCTGTTCCAGACCGGCTATTTGAGTATCAAGGAAGCCGAGTTCACCGATTTCGGCGCGGAATATGTCCTCGGCTTTCCCAACCACGAGGTGAGAATCTCC
The DNA here is from genome assembly GCA_049975505.1 of Desulfuromonadaceae bacterium. Taxonomy (GTDB): domain Bacteria; phylum Desulfobacterota; class Desulfuromonadia; order Desulfuromonadales; family Desulfuromonadaceae; genus JAIVHC01. The sequence continues at coordinate 3,369 of JBNGCY010000114.1, forward strand.
TTCCATGACGTGGTTGCGCGTGCCATGACGCATAAATCCGACATCCTGATGGAGAAGAAGAGCCTGCTGAAAAGCTTAAAAGAAGCCGATATAGAGAAGTTCCGCACGACTCTAAGCAGTGTATTCGCCTCCATCCCGTACAACAACTACACCAGAAACCAGATAAGCACCTTTGAAGGCTACTACGCCAGTTTAGCGTATGTATACCTTGCCAGCCTCGGACTCGAACTAAAGGTCGAAGACCCTACCAGCACCGGACGCATCGATATGACCATCCAGACCGGCGATATTGTCTACATTCTCGAGTTCAAGATCGAAGGCAAAGGCGATGCCCTGGAGCAGATTAAACAGAAGGAATACCACCTGAAGTTTCTGGATCAGGGCAAGGATATTTACCTCATCGGCATTCAATTTGACTCTGAGACACGGAATATATCCAGTTTTGAGTGGGAGAAGATTTAGGAGCAGGTACAAGGGGCAAGGTTTCAGGTGTCAGAAACAACAGGACATTCTTGCTCTCTTGCTTTAAGAAGCAATAAAGGTGGCCAGTGGCCACCCTGCGGACTAATTAATACCAGCTGGAAGGCGCTTCTCCCCGATATTGTCAGCTGCATGGTGGAAAAGATTCAATCTTGCACCTGAAACCTGAGGCCTTCCACCTTCCACCTTCCACCTTATCCCCCATACACATGTTCGCGCGTCAGTGGATAATTGTGCTCGGTTCCGCGGGTGAAGAGGAACTGGTGCAGATGTAAATTCCCGCAGCAGAACGCTGCCTCGGAAAAATTCAGATAGGTGCGCCACATGCGGGTAAAGCGTGTTCCCAGTTTTTCCTCAA
>JBNGCY010000115.1:0-4099 GCA_049975505.1 Desulfuromonadaceae bacterium
GAGTCTCAATCCAGGGGATCAGTTCTTCCTGCGGCTTCTCCCCAACGATATCAAACACGGTCAGACTGACAGTATTGGACAATAATCCCATAACGCTATGTACTCCCTGAAACCATTACTATAAACAAGTGCGTTGCGCACGTGTTCAGACCCATATCCGTAGAGTTCCCCCTGCACGGTGCAGGACTCTTAAAAGAGAGTTGACTACCACGTGCTGCGCTATGGCGTCAATGCAAAGAAGCTGTCGTTACGCCCCCCTTAAGTTATCTCTTCAATCAGCCGAAACGTAGATGGCAGGACAGCTATTAACCGGAAAGGAAATATCATGCAGACAGTGCAGTTTGAATCATTCCGTCAAAGCAGTCCGGACAGGGCAAGCCTGCAGAATCAGCCCTCCGGAAAGCGAAACTTCGCGAGTACCCTGGCAAGCATGCAGAACACCCTCAACCGTGATGAACAGCTCACCGCCGCGCAGGCACGCATGGTGATCCGCATGGTGGGTGCTGCCATAACCGGGGATTTTCAGCAACTTTCCGGCTGGAGTGGTGAAGAAGCGCAGGACTTTTTCTCCCGTTTCAATCTAGTCCGCTCTTTCTCGGCCGAACAGGGCCCATCCCCCTACTCTGCCGGAAAGACGTCCCGCGCACAGCAGGTTACCCGCGCCTATCAGGAAATGGCCTCCACCCCCGCACCCGGCTCCGATCCGGCATCACAATCCGCTGCCCGCACACCTGATTCCGCCCTTACGGCAAGCACTAAGGGCGCGGCAGCCCCCACCGATATCCGCCAGCTCATCGACAGAGTGGCACAACAGATGGATCTCCCCTCCAGACTTGTTCATTCCGTAGTTTTTGCCGAAAGTTCCTATCGCCCGGATGCCATCTCCCCCGCAGGTGCCCAGGGGCTGATGCAACTGATGCCCGCTACCGCGCAGGAGGTCGGGGTGAAGAACGCCTTTGATCCCCAGGACAACCTCATCGGCGGGTGTCAGTATTTAAAAGGGCTGCTGGAGAAATACAACGGGGACCTTGATCATACCCTCGCCGCCTACAACTGGGGGCAGGGCAATGTGGATCGCAAGGGCCTTGAACAGATGCCCCTTGAAACCCGCGATTATATAACTAAAGTAAAACGGGGGCTCGAAAATCAAGTATAGCGAAAAAAAGGCCGACCCTTTTCGCGCCTGACCTCGGTTTAATCCCCCATTGGCAGACCGGAGTAACTTGCTGATACCGCATCCTGATGTACAGTAATGTACAGATGCTCAATGGGGGAATGGCATGGATAATCAACGCACGGTTTTTCACAACTTCTGGACACAGCTACGAAACGTCCAGGCACGTTATCTTCTTCTTGATTATGACGGAACCCTGGCTCCATTTGTGCCTGAACGGGATAAGGCCGTACCCTATCCCGGATTACGTTCCCGCCTGGAGCGTATTCTACGCGCCGGACACACCAGAGTTATAATTATCAGCGGGCGCTGGAGTGAAGAGCTACTTCCCCTGCTTGCCATCAACCCTCCTCCGGAGATCTGGGGCTGCCACGGTTGGGAATACCGCGCCTCGGATGCTCCCAGCGTATGGGAACCGGTTCCGCCGGAGATCAACGTTCTGCTTGAGCAGGCCCGTCAATACGCACACCAGGCCGGTCTGGAGAAATTTCTGGAGAGCAAACCGGTTTCACTCGCTGTCCACTGGCGCGGCCTCCCCACAGCGACCCAAAAACACATACAAAACCAGGCCCGCCATCTGTGGCAGCCCCTGGCCGATGACATCGTCCTGGAGTTGCATCCCTTTGACGGGGGGCTGGAATTGCGCTGCCCCGCACGCACCAAAGGATCGGCGCTCACCCGCATCCTCGCCAGCGCGCCTGCAGCCGCGGCCGTCGCCTTTCTGGGTGATGACCTGACCGATGAAGATGGTTTCAAAGCGTTGGAAAGCCGCGGTCTGGGAATACTGGTGCGCGCCGAATACCGCCCTACGGCGGCCGCAGCCTGGTTGCGCCCCCCACAAGAGCTTCTGGAGTTTTTGGAGCGCTGGCATGAAGAGGCCTCACAGGGGGAAAGAACCAGCAAAAAACATGTAAGGGAGTAAAAAATGCACACACAATCCAAGAAACGCCTGGTGGTGGTATCCAATCGTCTCCCCATCAGTATAAATCAGGATGAAAAAGGAGAATGGAGCATCACACCGGGTTCCGGCGGTCTGGTTACAGCCCTGGCCCCGGTAATGAGACGCAACAGTGGCGTATGGGTGGGATGGCCGGGATGCAGCGAAGAAGCCCCGGTACAGCGTCTGTTTGAGGAATTTCGCCTATCGGAAAACTATCAGCTTCTGGGCGTCCCCCTGAACCCTCAGGAGGAACACGATTACTACCGCGGACTCGCCAATGCCGCCTTGTGGCCTCTATTTCACGATATGCTCGGCCAGTGCCACTTCCACGAACCCCACTGGCAAACATATAAACAGGTAAACCATCGCTTTGCTCAAAGTGTGCTGGATATCCACCAGAAACACGATTTTGTCTGGGTTCACGACTATCAGCTGACCCTGGTGGGTAAAGCGCTGCGCGAACTCGGATATACCCGCCAGCTGGGCTATTTTCTCCATATCCCGTTTCCGAGCGTGGATCTATACCGCCGCCTGCCCTGGCGACGCGAACTCCTCGAAGGACTTCTGGCTTATGACCTGCTCGGATTTCAGACCGCACACGACCAGCGCAATTTCGTGAACTGCGTCATCAATCTCATCCCTGAAGCGCGCGTGGTGGCGCGCCACCCCCGTGAAATCCACCTGCACTACAACTCAAGGCATATCATAGCCGGACATTTCCCCATCAGCATCGATTTTTCCGAATTCAACGATACCGCAGCAGGCAAAGAGGTGGCGGATGCCGCCTGGTATCTGCACGAACACTATGAAGGACGCCAGCTGCTTCTGGGGGTGGACCGCCTGGATTACACCAAGGGGATTCCGCAGCGCTTCGAAGCCTTTGCGCGTTTGCTGGAAAAATATCCCGCTATGAGGGGGAAAGTATGCCTGATCCAGATTGTGGTTCCCAGCCGGACACGCGTACCTGGATATCAGGATCTGAAAGAGACTCTGGATCAATTTGCCGGAAGCATCAATGCCCGCTTTGGTGAAGCCGGCTGGATTCCGATTCACTACTATTTCCGCAGCCTGGACCGCACCCAGCTTCTGGCGCACTACCGCGCTGCGGAAATGGCACTTATAACCCCCCTGCGCGATGGCATGAACCTGGTCGCCAAGGAATACTGTGCCGCCTCGGTGGATGGGCAGAGCGTACTGATTCTGAGCGAATTCGCCGGTGCGGCCGACCAGCTCGGGCGCGGAGCCCTGCTGGTAAATCCCTATGATGTGGAAACCACTGCAGATACCATTTACCAGGCATTTCACATGGATCGGGCTGAACGCAACCGCCGTATGCAGAAACTGCGACAACATCTGCGCCATCATGACGTCCACCGCTGGGTGCGCTCTTTTGTAGATGTGTGGGATTAAGCGGAAAAGAGCAGAAAAATCCGTGGCATCGAAGCACTGAACTGGTACCCATGGTGTGGCCACGCAGAAATATTGGGCAAACAGCCAGAAGGCATCCTGAGTAGAGGCGATATTTGGTGTCTTCCTACTTGACTGCAGGTGTTTGCTGTGGGTAAATAGTGTTAAGCACTACTTTCAAACAGGGAGGATTCCATGGAGAACATAAGTGCAAGCGATGCAAACCGCCATTTCTCTAAGGTTCTGCGCCAGGTATCTCAGGGAGATGTTGTCACGATTACCTCGCGTGGCAAGCCGGTAGCATCCATAATCCCCGCGCACAGGCAGCAGGCCCAGCACAGTACTGCGCGTAAATCTCTGCTTAAGCGTTTGCGCCAGCAGAAAATTACCGGGGAGCGCAACTGGACCAGGGACGAACTATACGATGATGAGTGCAGGGAGTAGATTGACATGAGGGTTGCCCTGGATACCAATGTCCTCGCCTATGCAGAGGGGCTTGGCGATCAATCCAGATGTGGCAGGGCCATGGAACTGGTGGAACGCCTGCCTCTGGGTGAGGTAATTATCCCGGCCCAGAC
>JBNGCY010000116.1:0-4069 GCA_049975505.1 Desulfuromonadaceae bacterium
GGAAAGGGCGTCTGTCGCCACGGACGGCGACAGTCGAACGGCCATGGACGGCCCCGATCTAAAACAGTCGTGTCCCTTGCCGATCTAAAACAGTCGTGTCCCTTGGAATGGGTGCCACAAGGCCGTACTGAACAGTTACCTTTATTCTTAAATCCAAATGGCTTAAGAGGGAGGGATTCGCCTACTCCTGCGCCAACATCGTGTTGGCTTATGCGTAGGCTCCCCTGCGCTCGCTGACGCGGACGTCCTGTCCGCTTTTCTGACATTCAGTCAGCGCTTCGCTCCGCTTCGAATCCCGTGTGGGGCTTTATTCTTAAATAAATGGCGGAGAGGGAGGGATTCGAACCCTCGGTACCTTGCGGTACACCCGCTTTCCAGGCGAGCACCTTCGACCACTCGGTCACCTCTCCGTATCAGGCGCAGAATAGTACACAGCATAAACCCGGCTGTAAAGAGTTTTCTTACACAGCCGGCGATACCCGGACTACTGCAATCGCCCGACAATGTTGAACAACTCCTGACGTTTAATCGGCTTTTCCAGGCACGTATCCGCTCCGGCTGCACGCATCCTTTCCTGTACTTCGTCATCGCTTGCCGCACTCATTCCGACCAGCATCTTCTTCCGCCTGCCGGGCAGCTCCTCGGCGCGAATGCGACGGATGGTCTCTACTCCATCAATCCCCGGCATCTGATAGTCCACCAATACCAGGTCGAACGCCTCTTCGCGACACAGCTGAATCGCCTCATATCCACTCAGGACATCGGTAACCTTGGCACCGGTTTCCTGCAGTACCGAACGGAAGAGCGCGGCACTGCGCAGATCATCCTCCACGACAAGAACCCGTTTGCCCGAGGCCGGCAACAGAGGCGATGATACACTCTGTGCAGAAGGTTTCTTTTCCTTCTGCGCAGCTTCAATCTCCGGAGTGCGGGTCACAACGCGCAGCGGCACAGTAAAGCTGAATTCGCTCCCCCCTTCCGGACGCGGCGATGCCGTAATATTGCCTCCCATGCGCACCACAATCCCTTTGCAGATTGCCAGCCCCAGACCCGTACCTCCGTATTTACGGGTGGTGGAACTGTCCGCCTGCGAAAACCCTTCAAAAAGACGTTCGCGGTCTATCCCTTCTATGCCGATGCCGGTATCCCGCACTGCCACATGCAGCATACACATATCCTCTGCAGGCATGGCTTCAGGATGTTGCGCGTCAAAGAAGAGCTCAACCGTACCGCGTTCGGTAAACTTGAGCGCATTTCCCACGAGGTTGAACAACACCTGGCGCAGACGATACTGATCTCCGAGAAGAACCGCGGGCAACTCCGGGGAAAAGTGCGTCAGGATGCGGATGTTTTTTTCTTCGGCACTCAAACTGAAGGTGCGCACCACCGGATCTGGCAGATCGCGGACACAGAAAGGGAGGAGTTCAAGCTCCATTTTATCCGCTTCGAGCTTGGAAAAATCCAGGATATCATTCACCATTTCGAGCAGTGAGCGGGTGGCGGTATCCGCCATCTCCAGATATTTACGTTCCTCTGTGTCTATGCTCTCCATCGCCTGCTGAAGTGCCGCCATGATCACTGTCATGGGCGTGCGTAACTCATGACTGACCAGGGCGAGAAACTCCCCTTTAGCCTGACTTGCGCGTTCTGCTTCCTCTTTGGCGCTGCGCAGTGCCTGCACCATGCGCAGGCGTTGCAGACGCTGCCACGCCCCCTGGAGCAGAAGCCCGATCTGGCGTGCATCCCCGCGGTCATAAGGCTGATCCTTATCAGCAAGCAGCACACAAGCCATCACTTCATCTTCAAGTAAAAGAGGAACAATGAGACAACGCTTCACTCCACGCGGATGTGGTATAGCGATGCTGTCGGGGTCATTGTACCAGCATGATTCATGCGGGACATCTGCCAGCAGATGCGCTCCCCATTCCGTTTCCGCATAGTCAGTGGAACACATGCGCAGACAGCCATCAGCATCGGCTATAGCGAGCATCCCTCCGCAACTTCCGGTCAGGGATCGGCAGCTGTGGAAAAGAAAATCACACAATTTATCTTCATCGGGATCGGTTATCTGCTGCAAAGCCAGCAGGGTTTCGAGGCGCTGTTCATCCTGCCTGATAAGGCGGGTGGTCTGCTTCCATGCGGTGACATTTATCGCAGTGGCCAGGCACAGAGGCTCATTGTGGAGCACAAAGGGATCGAGATACACCTCGAGAAATACCTCTTCATCGTTACGATCGCGGATGCTGATCTCGATAAAATTGCTCTGCCGCTCAGATATGGTATCCGCGATGAGTTTCAGATATTTTTCACCCAGTTCTGGCTTATAGATTCTATAGCTGAAAGACATTTCTTTAAGTTCATCGAGGCTGCAACGGTACATTTCACACGCAGCGCGATTCGCATCCACCAGGGTGCCGTCACTGCGATAGAGCATAAACAGATTTGACGAACGTTCAAAAATAGCGCGGTAGTGTTCTTCGCTTTCGCGCAGTTCCCGTTCTTCCTCGCGCCTGGCAGTTACGTCGCGCATGGTCAACAGTGCCGCACTACGCCCATCCAGCTTTATTTTCCGGGCTGACACTTCGGCATCGCGCACCTCGCCATGGCGCAGGTATTTCCAGTCAAATACCCGACGCACCTGCCCTCCGGACCAGTGCATGCAACGGGACAGTACCACCTCGGACGCCTGCCCCTCAGACTGCTGTTGCGGGGAGAGATCGAGCAGGTCGCAGCCCTTAAGCTCTGAAGCGCCATAACCCAGAATCATACCGGCGCGCTCGTTAGCCTCAAGAATGGTGCTGCCGCGCATGAGCAGAACGGCGTCAGCAGTGTTGCTGAACAGGGTGCGGTAACGATGTTCGCTGTAGAGAATTTTCTGCACTACGAGGCGGCGAAACAGCAGGATAGCCTTAAGGGCAACACAGACGGCAAGCAGAAGCAGAAACAGCGCCCACCAGCTGACCTTGTCCTCCAGGGCCAGGTACAGCAGGGTTGCGGCAAATCCGCAACTGATAGCAGCTCCTGTTACGATCAGCACAGACAAAAGGAGAACTATCTTCTTCTGTTCAGTCAGCACATTATCCTCTGGCGGGCGACATGGTAAAATGACAAGGAAGGTACAAAAAGATTAAACATCACATATGATGGGGTCACAAAAACTCATCAACGGCGGCGCTGGCGCAGAGAAGCAAAAAAGTCAGACAGCATCGCTCCGCATTCTTCTGCTTTGACACCTGAGCGCACTTCTACGCTGTGATTGAAGCGTTCATCCACGGATAAATCATATATCGACCCCACTGCGCCAGCGCGTGGATCGTGGGCTCCGAACACCAGTTGCGGCACCCGTGCCAGAATGATGGCGCCCATACACATCACACAGGGCTCGAGGGTCACGTAAAGTGTGGTATTGAGCAGACGCCACGACTCGAGACGTCTGGCGCCCTGGCGCAGAACGATCAATTCTGCATGTGCGGTGGGATCCTGCCAGCTTTCCCGCCGGTTTCCGCTGGCGGCAATGACCATTCCATCCCCGCCCACCAGCACCGCACCTATCGGAACCTCGCCCAGAGCCTGAGCTTCCCGGGCCTGCTGTATAGCCATGTTCATATAATGGCAGTCCCGCCGGGTTATGGAATTATCATCAGCGCTATCTTCTTGGGGCATAAAAACATCTATTTCATTGACTTGTGTTGATAAAACAATAATATGTACTGTTCTGATAGCAGAGAACTTAAAGGATAGCAATGACTTCTTTAGACACCTTAAGTAAAAAAAATTTTCAGTTTTTCCGCAATCTACCCGATCAGGATTTGCGCCAATTGCTCAAGTACTGTCGGCGACATAAAGCTGCAGCCGGCTCAGTCCTCTGGCACGAGGGCGACAATGACAACAGGGTAGGCTTTATCCTCTCGGGCAGAATCGGGATAAAGAAGATGACTGCATTTACCGACAAACATGTTATTGTAGGCACTTATGGTCCCGGTTCCGTCTTTGGTGAACTGTGCCTGCTTACCAACGAACCGCGCTCGGTGGGAGCAGAGGTACTTGAACCCAAGTTTAACACTTAAGC
>JBNGCY010000117.1:0-4016 GCA_049975505.1 Desulfuromonadaceae bacterium
AGAATTTCTATTCAGTTTATTCTATTCAGTTTAAAATAAAACCTGTAAAGAAAATTAAGAGCATCGGAGTACCCCCAGATATGCTGAAAAGTTTACTCATTGTTGACGACTCTCCGGTCGCACGCATGATCATAAAAAAATGTTTACCAGCAGGGCATGGTTTACAAATATATGAAGCGGGCAATGGGCAGGAGGGCGTGGAAAAGTATCAGCAGCATAATCCGGATCTTACCCTTATGGATCTCACCATGCCGGTCATGAACGGGTTTGAGGCCCTGGAGAATATTCGTGCACTGGATCCGAATGCGGTGGTGATTGTATCCACTGCCGACATTCAGGAGAAAGTGATTCAGCGTGTCAAGGATCTTGGCGCTTTGTATACCATGAAAAAGCCGCCATCAAAAAAATCCATGGCTGAAGCTCTGGAGCGTGGGAAAGAAGCATTTACGCAGGTGCAGAAATGAATGCCCAGGCCGAGCAGATTTTTTCCAGCGATGAAAAGGAGATATTGCAGGAGGTCATGAACATCGCATTCGGCCAGGCTACGGCTGAACTGGCTGAAGTGATCGACATTTTTGTAATCCTGAGCGTGCCTAATATCAGGGTGGTCAAGGGGCGTGACCTCCCGGATTATTTTATTGGAGAGTTGAACGGCTCCAGTGTGGTTAATCTTATCGAACAGAATTTTCTGGGCAAATTCAGCGGCCAGGCATTGCTCATCTTCCCTTCCGGAGCGGAAAAGGAACTAATAAAGCTGTTTAACCAGGAGAATCCGGAAGAAATCTACAATGTGGATATGGATACCCTGGAGCAGGAAACCCTGATTGAGGTGGGCAACATTCTGATTGGTGCCTGTATCGGTAAGATCACTGAGCTGCTTTCAGACTTTGTGACCTACGATCCGCCGCGCCTGCTGGTTCAGGATCTGGCCAAATCTACTCCGGCGCAGTTTCCGGTAGATGAAGACAGTTTCGCTATATCGATCCGCACCGTATTTCGTTTCGAACAGCAGAACGTTGAGGGATATCTGTTTCTGATTACCAAGCAGCGTTCCATCCAGTGGCTGAAGAAAGCACTACAGACCTTCCTGGAGTCGTTCATGTGATTTTTGCACAGATTTTTGACACCATAAATAACGGCCTGCTGGTTATTGACCGGGGAATGACCGTCAAATACTGGAACCGGTGGATGGCCATGCACAGCGGGATCAGTGCCGAGAAAATCGTCGGATCCTCCCTTTTTTCCCACTTCCCTGAGCTGGATCAGGCGCATTTCAGACGGAACTGCAAATCGGTTTTCCAGTTCGGCAATTTCTGCTATTTCTCCCAGCGGCTGCACAAGTATCTCTTTCCCATGCCGGCCCCCGGTTCTCTGGCGGACTCCTTTGACTATATGCAGCAAAGCTGCTCCATGGGGCCACTGCGCAATCAGGACAATGCCGTGGAAATGCTTTACATCTCGGTGCAGGATGTTACCGAGGTTGTATCCTACCAGAAAAAGCTCGTAGCCATGAACCACACCGACCAGCTCACCGGGGTCTACAACCGCAACTACATGGAAGGACATCTGGCAAAAGAGATTGAGCGCTGCCGACGTTACGACCATGATATGTCCCTGCTGATGATCGATGTGGATCTGTTCAAAACCATCAACGACAGTTACGGACATCCCTGCGGGGACTACGCCCTTAAAGCCATCTGCGAGCGCATAACCGCCAATATCCGTAAAAGCGATTCCCTTATTCGCTACGGAGGAGATGAATTCTGCATCATCATGCCGGAAACATCAGAGGAGAATGCGTACAAGGTGGCTGAAACCATCCGCAAATCCATCTGCGATCATCCCTTTACCTTTGGCGACATTAGCTTTGAAACCACCATCAGTATCGGAGTGGCAGTCCTGGATCAGAGCACCGATGATGTTGAGAACATGTTGAAAAAAGCCGACGAAGCACTTTATACCGCTAAGAAGTCAGGCAGAAACAGCGTCACCTGATTTTTGCCCCCGCAATACCCGGATTCACTTTGAAGGAGGATTTAACCATGGACGTTTTTACAGCAATTGATAGGCGTTACAGCTATCGCGGACCGATGGATAAGAAACAGATTCCACGCGAGGATCTGCGTAAAATAGTCGAATGTGGCTTAAAAGCACCTTCAGGCAAGAATGCGCAGACCACTCATTTCGTGATTATCGATGCCCCGGATATTCTGGAGCAAATCCACAGGATGCACCCTGCGAACAAGGCGATGCAGCAGGCTCCGGCGATGATAGCCTGCATTGTGGATGAAAAGCCGGAGAAGATCTATGAAGGCTATGATTTTCAGCTTGAAGACTGTGCCGCCGCAGTGGAAAACATGCTCCTGGCAATTACAGGGCTTGGTTATGCCTCTGTCTGGATTGATGGCTGGCTGCGCGTGGAGCAAAGGGCGGAAAAGATTGCCGAGCTGATAAAACTTCCCTCAGGAAAAAAAGTTCAGATACTCCTTCCCGTGGGCAGACCCCTGGAAAACGGACCGCGCAAGGAAAAGAAACCCTTTGAGCAGCGCGCATGGTTCAACAGCTACGCGGGATAAATCCCGGAACCTTTAACTTCCCTATCCAATATCAAAGGAAATATATGCAATTGTTAAGATTAATGTCAAAGATACTCCTCCTGACAATTTTGTCCCTGGGATATACAACTTTTGCCGTAGCGGCTCCCGAGCCGACCTGGCACAGTGACATTGACAAAGCCCGGCAACTTGCTGCGGAACAGGACAAATATCTGCTACTGGACTTCACCGGCTCGGACTGGTGCCCGTGGTGCAAAAAACTCGATGCCGAGGTGTTTTCGACCGGGGAATTTGCCAAATTTGCCGCCGAAAAGCTGATTCTGGTAAAAATTGATTTCCCCAAAACAAGGCAACTGAGCGCGGAACAGACTCAAGCCAACAGGAGTCTGGCGCAGAAATACGCTGTCCGCGGATTTCCAACCGTGGTTATGCTTAACAGCAAGGGAGAGCGTATCGGCACCACCGGATACATACGGGGAAGCGTAGACAGTTATATCGAACACCTTCAGGGGATGATGGTAGAGTAGGAACAGACGACAACTTAAAATACAGAAAAAGGGGAATGGCAAAAGCCATTCCCCTTTTTCTGATTCACTGGCGGGGCTGACGGGACTCGAACCCGCGACCTCCGGCGTGACAGGCCGGCGTTGTAACCGACTCTACTACAGCCCCGCGATATGGTGGGCGAAACAGGGCTCGAACCTGTGACCCTCGGTTTGTAAGACCGATGCTCTCCCAGCTGAGCTATTCGCCCATATCTTTTACATCATTCAGGTATGCTGTGCCAGCTTGAGTACTGGAATTATTCGTTATTTTCTCAAGCAACGGCGCAGAAAGTACCAAATCCTTTACGGGATGTAAAGCACATAATTACATCCGGCGTAATTATTTATTTAACGGTTAACGGCGTCCTTAAGGGCTTTGCCGGCCTTGAATTTAGGTACCTTGGCAGCTGGAATCTGCAGTGCTGCACCTGTCTGAGGGTTTTTCCCGGTACGTGCCGCACGTTCGCCCACGCTGAATGTGCCAAACCCGACCAGGGATATCTTATCATTGCCCTGCAGGGCGTCTGTTACGGTATCAACAAATGCCTTCAGGGCTTTTTCCGTATCCGCCTTACTAAAACCTGTCTTTTCCGCCATAGAATTTACCAGTTCGGTTTTCGTCACAGCTAACCTCCTAAATCTGTTTGTTTTTTTAAAAACACCACGTACTAATAGCAGACTTAAAGAAACATAACAAGCTAATTTACCTGCCTAATCTGCTCAGCACCCTGATTTCCCCCTGCAAAGTTGAAGAGTTTTTCACCAACCCGAAATGAGCACTCATGTTATATGAAAACTGCCCGATTTGCACGGCTAAAAATATAGTTTAACTGCTCTCTGAAAAATCAAGGCATCTTTTTGGGTTCTGTTCCATTTTGTGTGGGTGATCTGACAGACGTTAATTGATCATTCCCAC
>JBNGCY010000118.1:0-3975 GCA_049975505.1 Desulfuromonadaceae bacterium
TCTGCTCCTGGCTCTGCTCCTGGCTGTGCTCCTGGCTGTGCTCCTGGCTGTGCTCATTACTGCGCTGATCTTGCCCACTACTCTGTTCCTGCTGCTTCGCTTCATCCCTGCACTGGCGCACCAGTTCCATTAGCTTCTGTGCCAGATTCCGGGCATCACGGGTGCAGTTTAGAACGGGTAGCTGAGCATTCAGCAATGCCTCTACCTTGTCCACCAGCTGAGCATTGAACGCATCTTTGAGCATGGTTTTACATCCGGGTAATATCCTCCTCATCCCCGTCTGCTGCAGCATCAGCTCTCTACCATGAGCCATGACATAGCCACACAGGGCACTGGCTGGGCCTTTGGGCTTGAGGCTGCCCTTCTGTGCGTAGTAAGTCGTTACCGCATCCAGGTCATACCTGGTGCCGGGTCTATCCTTGATGACGCAGGCTTCAATGCGGATGTCCTCGATGATGTTGGTTAAGTCTCCGAGTAATCCCGATGGTTTGCTTCCATTTGTGTACTGCTTGTGCCCCACTTCGTGGAAGATGAGGCCGGTCATGAGCATTCTGCCTGTGGGTGTAGATGGCATACGAGCAATGTTTATATGCGACCCGTCTGCCGCACAGTAGGAATCGTCACCACTGACTGTGATCTTGATACCGCAGTCCCTGCTCAGGGTCATCGCCAGTCCGCTAAGTTCTGTGTCGCGCATGGACATGGTAATTTTCTCCTTATCGTTAGTATTCGGATAAATTATGTATCGCATTAGAAGTCCCATGCCAGCGCTACGGTGCCGTGGGGCTTTGCCTGTTGCAATGCATCTTCAGAATGCGCATCTTCTGCAGAACCGCTCTGGCCCTGCTCCTGCTTCTTCTCTGGTACAGTATCTCTACCACCTCCATGCATCCGGGTATGCGGCTGAGCGTGGCGCACATCCCTGCCCTGATGCTCCTGGTGTGGTTCTCCCAGATGAGACAACTCACGTAAGAGCCGGTTCAGCGTGTCGAGCCTATACCCCTGAATGGGGCCGTTGGGAGGTATGTTATCCAGGGTCTGGTCTATAGCGGATATCAGGGTGGATATATCCGGACTCAGGAATTCCAGCGCACTGAGTTTCTCTCTGATGGCGCTGATGGGGCGTAGAGCTTTACGGGTAACGCTGCTTTTGCCTTCGTAGGATGCGCTGTATGCAGTCGTAGCCATACCCCTCACCTCCCGGCACAGCTGGGCATAGAGCCCTTCGGTCTGGCTTTGAAGCGGGTTGCTCTCACTATCGGTGCTGATCTCCTGAGTGGCATCCACCTTTATGGGTGTATAGTCGAATGCCAGAGCCTGCTGTACTCTTCTCGCTGGGTCCACAGAAGCACGTATCACTGCAGCCCACTCGGGTGGGTTGTCCTTGATCCATTCCTGCACTTTCATATCATAGTCCTGCAGGAGCTCTGCTCTCGCCTTCTCGAACCTGCGTTTCAGGATGGCAAGCTGGTTATGCAGTTCCTGCGCTTCTCCCACCGGAACCGCGTATCCCCCCAGAAATCTCACCCCTTTCGCGAGGCATATCTTTTCCGCTTCGCGCTTTAGGGCTGCAAACGGTGCCAGGGCATCGCTGCTGATGATCTTCTTGCTCCCCAGGGACGCCAACGTGCCGGGCGGAAGTTTGTCTACTTCAATGCCATTAACGGCTAAGTCCTCTGCTCTTAGCTTCTTTCTACCGCTCCACAGATGGATATCGAGGATGAAGACGGCGATATTTTCCAGAATGTTTATTTTGGACATATTGTTTCTCCTGTTTATTAGATGAGATGGAATGAGATGTTTATGTCTGGTGTGTGCTTTTTGCACTACGTCTAGGCTGCGACCTTGCCTGTACTGCTGTGCTCCGCCTCTGCTGATTGTGATGGGGTATCTGCAGCAACCTGGCCCGGCGGTACCACGTCGAAGTGGGTTTGGATGAGCTTGTGCAGCATGGCTCTGACATGTTCATCTACGCCATTGCCGAAGGCACGATCGAAGGAGTGATACAGTGGAGACACGTCCCTGCGTTTCGCTCCGCTGATGAGCTTGCGGCCCCAGCGCTTTAAATCACGGATGGATATGGGACCGGGGCAATTCCCCTGTGTATATGCGGTACGGATATCGCTGGCTACCTTGACCATCGCAACCACTGCATGGTGATCCAGTTGCGGTAGAGCTAGGCTTAATATTTCCTCTTCCACATGCGGGGCTGGGTAATCCATTTCCCACTTCTCGAAGCGATTCAAGGTAGCCAGATTGAATACGCTCGTAGCCGCATAGACATCTCCGCCCTGCCCGTCTCCTCTGGTGTTGGCCGTAGCGGCCATGAGCACCCTCTGTGCAGGCTGAATAATACTTCCGTCATCCAGGGTTAATGTCTGGCCTTCGAGCAGACGGTGACACGCCATCATTACCTCCGGATTGTAGCCATCGATCTCATCAAATATAATGGCGTACCCTCTGGCGTAGGCATCCAGCAGTGGGCCGGGAGTAAACACGGTATTCCCACCGACCAGCTGAACACGTCCGAGGATATCATCGGGCTCGGTGCTCTTCTTGGCAGAAACCAGCACGGTGGGGATATGCAAAGCGGCGAAGAGGTTTTTGAGTGCTTCAGTCTTGCCGCACCCGGTCGGACCTGAGATCCATAGCGGTTCCGGGGATGGCTCGCTTAACCATTCGATGAAGTCTCTGGCTAGCTTCTGATCCCATACATAGCCTTCGGTACGTTCGGGCACCAGGGGATGACCCGGGACAAAGCCGGGCAGCTGCATGTTGCTGTTAAACCCGAAGACCTCTTTTACACTGTAGGTGCAGGGCTGTGGCGGGGTTTGGCCTACCAGGGTGGTCAGGTTGGTAGCGTGGTTCTCTGTCCTTGCAACGGGATTGTTCTCTATGGTTGACATGCTGTTCTCCTTTGAAAATAAAAATGCCGGGGCTATCTGGGTTATAACCTCAGTAGCGCCCGGCTTTTATTGTTGCCTTGATAGATGCTTTGATGCGGCTGTGAATTGCTGCTGTCAGGATCGCTCGAGCCATTCCCTGCTCTTGCTGATGGCCATGCTGAGCCCGATCCCGCCCAGGATAATCGCCGTGGCGATCCCGGTAGCGATGATGTCACTGGGATTACCTTCAGTGCGAACGTCCATGCTGTAAGGTGGGTGGATATCCATATCCAGAGAACTTTGGGTGTCGAAGTTATTATTGTTATCCATGGGGTTGGTGCCCTTTCTACTGTAGGTAGTGTGAGTCTTTGCGTGAGTGTGTCAATCGTACAGCCCCAGTTCCACCACTGCTCCGCCGATCTGCTGCAGCATCGCGCTCTGGAGGGCGTTGAGGCTGTGATGCTGCGCCGCTGCAGTGAAGATATGCGCACTGGAGTACAGGTTCTGATCCAGGCGGGTATCTGCATGCGACATGTCTACGCTGCGCTCCAGGGCATCCTCCAAGGCATACTGCTGTGCCTTACTCAGCTTGTACTCTGCAGCTGCCTTGTGGACAAAGCGCTCCGGTTCGGGGATCCTCTCTTTAAGGGCGTGTTTAAGGATATGCTTCTGGTTATGCGTTTTGGTGTAGGCACGGCCTAAGGCGTCTCCTAAGCGCTGCATGGGGTATCTGGTGGTATGGCGGAAGTTCGTGCTCGTCCCCCAGATATTCTGGATCATGCCGGAGTCGTTGATCTGGCGCTGGAGATATGCAGACACGCTCAGCCCCGCAAGGCCGGTCTCGGAGTTGGTGATGCAAAGGCCCGGGATAAAGGTATCATCAGCCTTTACACGGAAGGTTCTGTTCTTCTCCAGCACATTCAACTGCATGAGGGTTTTGTCCACGCGCAGCTGGACGTTCTTGTTCTTGTGTACTCCCGCATCCATGAGACCCTGGACAATTTCGTGATGGTCGATGGGGACATAGCTTTCCGACAGCACGGCACGGATATGCCCTGCTTCAAAGCGCAGTAGAAGCCTGCGCTCTTTA
>JBNGCY010000119.1:0-3966 GCA_049975505.1 Desulfuromonadaceae bacterium
TTCCCCAGCGCCCCCGGAACCACCAGCACCAGCCCCAGTTTCTGCCAACGTTGTTTCGCCCCCAGGCGCGGTAGAATCCAGAGAATTACCCCCACCGCAAACACCGCGATCCCCGAGAGAAACGGCACACGCAGGGCACTGTCGGCAAAGATGCCGAAAGCCGCACCGGTATTCTGCACATACACCAGATTGAGGTAGTGCTCGATCAAGGTAATGCTCTGATGGAGTTCAAAACGCTGCACCACCAGATACTTGGTCCACTGATCCAGAGGGATGATCAGGACGCACATCAATATGAGCAGGCCGTAGCGACGCTTGAAATCAGTCGACAAGGTTCATCTCTTTCAGCGCGTTGAAACAGCGGGTACAGATGTGTGGATGCGCGCTGTGATCCCCCACGGTGGTGGAATAATTCCAGCAGCGCTCACACTTCACCCCCGGTGCTTTTTCCACTTTCACCTTTAAACCACTGAGCTTCTCTGCCGTCCGCGCATCCGCACCCGCATCTCCCAGCTCGGCTGCAGAGACGATAAACAGGGTCGAAAGCTGATCCGCATACGATTCGAGAAGAGCACGGTATTCCTGATTATCCACCTCGAGCACAACCTTTGCTTCGAGGGAGTTACCGATGAGCTTTTCCGCGCGTGCAATCTCCAGTACTTTGGCGACCTCCGAACGCACCTGCCACAACTTCTCGTAGGTGGCATCCAGGGCTTCATTCACCAGAGCGGTTTTGACATCGGGGAACTGCGCCAGATGCACGCTCTGTTCCCGCTTACCCGGCATCTGTTCCCATATCTCCTCGGCGGTAAAGGTGAGGATCGGCGCTATCATGCGGGTCAGCTCATCCAGAATGCGGTACATGGCACTCTGGGCACTACGGCGCTCGAGACTGCGGGTGGGGGCGGTATAGAGGCGATCCTTGAGGATATCCAGATAGATGGCACTGAGCTCACCACTGCAGAAATTATGCACGGCGTGGTAGATCACGTGGAAATCGTACTCGCGGTACGCCTTATCCACCTTCGCTCCCAGATGGGCAAGACGCGAGAGTACCCAGCGATCGAGTTCGAGCATCTGCTCTGGCGGCAGCATATCTTCAGCCGGGTTGAAATCGTGGATATTCCCGAGGATGTAACGCGCGGTATTGCGGATGCGCCGGTATGCATCCGAGAGGCGCAGGAGAATCTCCTCACTGATACGGATATCATCCTGATAGTCCTGCGCGGCCACCCAGAGGCGCAATACCTCGGCACCATACTTCTTGATCACCTTGTCGGGAGCAACCACATTCCCCTGGGATTTAGACATCTTGCGCCCGTTGCCATCCACGACAAAACCGTGGGTCAGAACCGCTTTGTAGGGGGCGACATCACGGGTCCCCACGGAGGCAAGGAGGCTGGAATGAAACCAGCCGCGATGCTGATCGCTCCCTTCCAGGTACAGATCCGCCGGGGTGTGGAGTTCCTCGCGCTGCTCCAGCACCGCCGCGTGCGATACTCCGGAATCGAACCACACATCAAGGATGTCGTTTTCCGGAATAAACTCGCTACTTGCGCAACATGGGCAGGTAGTTCCTGGAGGAAGAAGCTCTGTGGGACTTTTTTCAAACCACTGATCGCTGCCACCATTCTCAAACTGATCCGCAATGTGATGCATGATTTTACTGTCGCACAGGGCTTCACCACACTTAGCGCAGTAAAACACCGTAATGGGCACTCCCCAGGTACGCTGACGGCTGATACACCAATCGGGGCGTTTCTCGATCATGCCGTGGATGCGCTCGCGCCCCCAACCGGGAATCCACTCCACATCCTGGATATGCTCCAGCGCTTTGCGGCGCAGATCGTTCTTCTCCATGGAGATAAACCACTGCGCCGTAGCGCGGAACAGGATCGGCTTTTTACACCGCCAACAGTGGGGATAGCTGTGGGAGATCTCATTTTGATGCAGCAGCGCCCCCACCTCTTCGAGCTTCGCACATACCACCGCGTTACCTTCATCCACCTTCATCCCCCCGAAGAACTCCACGTCATCATAGTAACGTCCGAAGTCGTCCACGGGGTTGTAGATATCCAGGCCGTACTTACGCCCTACCACATAGTCATCCTGCCCGTGTCCCGGCGCGGTATGGACACACCCGGTACCTGCTTCCAGGGTGACGTGCTCTCCCAGAATCAGGATGGAATCGCGCGCGTAAAAGGGATGGCGGCAACGCCTGTTTTCAAAAATCTCCCCTTTGAAGCTGACGAGCTCCCGCCCTTCAAGACCGAGTTCTTCAAGCACCTGCTCCCGGAGTCCGTCAGCGATAATGAGCACATCATTATCGCTGACCTCCAGCGCCACATACTCCAGCTCGGGATGGAGACATATCCCCAGATTGGCAGGGATGGTCCAGGGGGTGGTGGTCCAGATCACAAAGGAGACATCCTTCCCCTGCAGGTTTTCCAGCCCGGCAGGGAATTCATCCACATAGGGGAAACGCACATAAATAGAGGTGGATTTGTGCTCCGCATATTCCACTTCCGCCTCGGCCAGAGCGGTGACGCAGGACGGGCACCAGTGTACCGGCTTCTTGCCTTTATACAGGCCGCCGCGCTCGGCAAAACGCGCCAGTTCCCGCGCGGTGGCAGCTTCGTAGCTGTCCTTCATGGTCAGATAGGGATCATCCCAGTTGCCGAACACCCCGAGGCGCTTGAACTCATCGCGCTGGATATCCACCCATTCCTCGGCATATTTGCGGCATTCGCGCCGGATCTCCACCTTCGTCATGTCGCGTTTCTTCTTGCCGAGCTTCTTGTCCACCATCAGCTCAATGGGGAGTCCGTGGCAATCCCAGCCCGGCACATAGGGGGCGGCAAAGCCCTGCATGCGGCGACTCTTGACTACAATATCCTTGAGAATCTTGTTGAGGGCATGCCCGATGTGGGTATGTCCGTTGGCATACGGAGGCCCATCGTGGAGAACAAAGCGCGGTTTTCCCGCTTCTGCCTCTTCAATCAGGGCGTTGAGGTTTCGCTCTTCCCACTTCTGGAGCATCTGCGGCTCACGCTTGGGCAGATTACCACGCATGGGGAAATCGGTCTTGGGCAGATTCAGGGTATCTTTGTAGTCGGGAGTGTTGCTGCTGTTGTCCATGTGATCCTCGCTTTTATATAATCCAGATCAAGTGCATAAAAAGGGAATGGAAAAGGGCCCGGCATTTTTGCCGACACATACGCCAGCTGCTACGGCACTTTTTCAAGGCTCGCAACCTACCAGAACAAGGGAGAAAGTCAAGGAAAAGGAGGGAGATGGAGGCGTTTACACATATCCATTAGAGGGCATATATCACATGCGGGACTCTTTTTGGTGCAACAGCGTTTAGCCAGCTCCACCAGCAGGGCATGGTATTCGTTGAACATCTGTACATCATCCGGCAGAACCTGCATAAACATGTGCTGCAGTTCTGCATAGCCGGCATCCGGCCCACACATCCCCATGCGACTGCAGATGCGTCGCGTATAGGCATCAATAACGAAGATGGGATGATTACCTGCATACAGAAGAATGCTGTCCGCTGTTTCCGGGCCGATCCCCTTGATATCGAGCAGCCGCGCGCGTACTGCAGCGGTCTCCCCGGCGAGAAACGTATCCACCTCGCCGCAATACTCGTCCACAAGAACCCGGAGGATGCGCTGCAGAGTGGCGCTTTTCTGACGGAAGAACCCCGCCGGGCGGATCAACGCCTGCAACTCAGCATCATCAAGACAGGCAAAAACATCGGGCGAGAGAGCCTCGGCAGCACGCACATTATCGAGCGCCATGCGTACATTCTCCCAGCGCGTGTTCTGGGTCAGCACCGCGCCCAGCACCACCTCAAATGGTGACTCCGCCGGCCACCAGCGTTGCGGGCCATAAGCCGCAAACAGACGAGTATACATATGGTGTACAGGATGAGTCTGCATAAACCAACAATACTGACGT
>JBNGCY010000120.1:0-3859 GCA_049975505.1 Desulfuromonadaceae bacterium
CCATGCTGGTCCAGGTGGTCGTGTTCTATCATTACTTCAAGAACATAATGGTGTGCGTGAGGGTGGTTTTCACTTCCCCAGTCTCCTCCGATGAGAAAATGGCGCGCGATAAAGTCGCGTTGGACGGCTATGGTATACATCTGTTCCTCCATCATCAGGGTTATTGGTCAGGATAGGTAAGCACTGTCTGTAGCGCTGATTCGGGGTTGCGGTCCAGAAGTTTGTATGCTTCGGGCGCATTGTTAAGCGCGAATTTGTGGGTTATAAGCTGCTCCGGCCCGATTCGGGCAATCAACTCCAGCGCGGTGGAAAAACGCCGCTCACGATTCCAGCGTCCGCACAGTTCCGGGCTGATGCTGCTGACCTGACTGCTGATAATCCGGATGCGCTCGCGGTGGAAGCGCCCGCCTAAATCAAGGTCGGCTCCTTTGCTGCCGTACCAGCTCCCGACAATGATCCGCCCGGTATATGCACATGTATCCAGCGCGAGGTTGAGGGCAGCGGGTGAGCCGGTGAGTTCGATCACCAGATCCGCTCCGCGGCCGGGTGTCTCTGCAAGCGCGGTGTTCAAGGATGTCATGGCATCCGCACATTCGGGGTCAATGGCGTGTTGTGCTCCGAGTTCCACGGCCTTGCTGCGGCGCAAGGGGATCTGTTCCAGCGCATAAAGTTGCTTCAGTGGAAAGCGGGACAGAATGGCTGTGACCAGTAGGCCGACGATCCCCTGACCTAAAACCACCGCATGTTCACCCAGCATCGGGCGCGCATCCAGAATGAGGTTTACCGCGGTTTCCATGTTGGCCACGAATATCCCCGCTTCGGGACTTATCCCTTCAGGCAATTCAATTACCGTCTCGGCCCTGGTGATATAACGGGTAGCGTGGGGCTGCAATGCAAAGACCGTTTTCCCCAGCATGCTGTTATCCACGTTCCTTCCCGCAGCTTCCACGCGTCCGACATTGGCGTAACCATACTGGAAGGGATAGGCCGTGGAATGGTTGTCCAGGGTGTCGATACTGGCATCAAGGGCCTGGTTTTGGGGGAGTTGGCCCCGGTATGCCAGCATCTCCGTACCCGAACTGATCCCGGAGCACAGTGAGCGCACCAGGATCTCATCCGGACCCGGTTCCGGCAGGCGTTTCTCGCGCAACTCCAGCGCGTAGGGGGCGGTGAACCAGAGTTGTTGCGTGCTTATCATGCCGGGACCTCGTAGCGGATATCGCCCCAGACAATGAGGTCATTGCCCAGGCGGTGGGTGTGCAGGGGGTCAATGCAGGGCAGCTCCTCCAATGTAGTAGTGCCGAGGTTGTTGATTGCTTTATATCCTCCAAGCAGGAGGGGGGCCACCGTCAACACCACCGCGTCCACCAGGCGCGCGCGCAGAAATGCCGAGATAACCTTTGCACCTCCCTCCACCATAATACTTTCTATCCCGCGCTGAACAAGCAGCTGCAGGGCTGCATCCAGTGGCACGCACTGGTGTCCTTCATTGTTCAGGGAGATGATTTCAGCCCCGGGAAGTTGGATATGTGCCAAGGGGCTGGTTGTAAGAACCCAGCATTGTTTGTCCGGATGGTGGCAGAGTCGTGCGGAGGCAGGCATCCGAAGAGATGTATCCAGGACAATGGGCTGCGGGTTTGGCCCCTGCCAGTGTCTCACCGTAAGTTGCGGGTCATCGGAGAGCACCGTTTCCACCCCGACCAGGATGGCGTCATGCAGGCTTCTGAGCTGATGAGTCAGGCGCGTTGATTCCGCGCCGCTCAGTGCCACCGGCTGCCCCTGGATGGTAGTAATACTGCCCCCCCAGCTCTGCGCATAGGAGAGGGTGATAAACGGGCGCCGATCCGATTTGAAAGCCGCTTTCCTGCTTTTTAGCCAGTGCTCAATCTCTTGATTAATATCCATGCTTAATGCCGTTATGCAAGCAGTATAACTTAAACACCCAGAATGGCGCGAGTCCGGATATGTGCATATCCATGACAGATTCCCAATACAATGGCACTGATGCTACGTGGTTGTGGATAGCATGTAAAGTTTATTGTACCGCGGTAATTCAGGTACAGCAGCATACGTATGTGCAGATCTGAGAGGGGTTTTCAATACAGAAAGTTCCATCTGATGTGAGCAATACCAATGTGTAGAATGTAAATTCTTTCTATATCCTGGATGCGTACTATGGTATAAGCCGTGCTGCTGCCAGGTTAGAGTCGGGTTAGTGCCTGATTGAACATTCGTCAAGCAGGTGCGCCCGGCTAACTTATTGTTTAGGGGCACAGTTGTAGCTTGAAGTGCGTCTGGGATTGCTTTTGTAGCACAAGGCAGGTGGTTATAATGCCTTTACTGTAGCTCCAAGTTGCATCAGATCGGTGATGATATGCACCCCGGGAATATTTTTCTCCCCCTCCAGTGCCCCTCCTCCGGCGATAATATGGATGGAGTCCGGCAGCATCTGACGCAGGGTGGCGAGCTGTTCCATGGCGGCACGCGTGGTGTAATGGGTACTGAACGAGAGAACAGCCACATTGGCACCGGTTACGTCCAGAGCTACTTCTATTTCGCTTAAAGGCAGATCCTCCTGCAGCCAGGCGCAGGGTATGCCACACTCGGCAACCACACATGCCGCCATGAGAAGCCCGAGCTTATGCCGTTCATGGTTCAGTGTGAGGCACAGGCAGTGCAGCGGGGATTCTCTTCGGCTGTTTTCCCTGCTGCGTTGATCGAGAAACTGATGCAGTACCACACTGATTTGATCAGAAATAATGTGTTCACGCGCAACCCCGATGGCACCGGTTTTCCAGCTCAGATCCACAAACCAGATCAGCGGGATAGCGCATTGGCGGATAAACACTTTTAATCCCAGAGATTGTAGCTGCTGCTGCAGCCAGATAAGAATTTCCTCCGGAGCGGCATTCAACATCCACTCAAGGGATATTTCTCGCAGAAATTTCTGGCTGTGTCCCTGATGCAACAGTTCCAGGCGCTCACCGGCGTCGAGCTTAAAGATCGCTCCGGGGCGGTGCCCCTCCAGTTGCAGCTGCTTTACAATGCGCAGCTGCTCCACCTGATCCTGCGGATACTGGCGGCGCCCACGCCTGTCGCGCTGGGGACGCGGAAAGTTGTAACGGCGCTCCCACACCCGCAGGGTATCCACTCCAATTCCCACTTCCTGGCTCAGTTGTTTGATATTGAGCATAAATGCAGCTCCTTGTGTTTTTTGTCCTAGACAAAATAAGTTTTATCAGGATACTATTATAAAAAAACAGATAAATCCAGGTAAATATTTTGTATGGAACATCTGATGGTATTTTTTACGACAGAGGAGGAGATGATGGAATTTTTATACCAGCGTCAGGATGAGATTGTCAGCGGTATTCAGGCTTTTTTTGCCGAGCAGGTGGAGCAGAACCCCGCCGCGACCAAGCGTCAGGTTGAGCAGGAGCTTGAATCTCTGTACGTGCGCTTTGGCAACGACTGGACCGGCCGCGGGATTGTGGGGGACACCATCCAGATGGCGACTATCGCGGGGCTCGAAGCGGTACGCGCCGCGTGTCTGGAGCGCCTTGAACACTGAAGGAGGACGAAAGTGAGGATCTACACCCTTGAGCGCGAACAGTTCCTTTCCGTGGAGATAAATACAGCCTGGGAATTTTTTTCCGACCCGCACAATCTGAGCAGCATAACCCCGGCGTGGATGAATTTCTGCGTCCTCTCCGAGGTAGCGGAAAAGATGTATCCGGGGATGCTGGTGCGCTATCATGTCCATCCTCTGGGGCCTCTGCCCGTACAGTGGCTCACGGAGATCACCCATGTGCAGGAGCCGTACTTTTTTGTGGATGAGCAGCGCTTCGGGCCGTACAAA
>JBNGCY010000121.1:0-3704 GCA_049975505.1 Desulfuromonadaceae bacterium
GTCGATCTGGAGCAGATCCTCTCGCGCTACGAGGATGTGGATATCCTCGATGTAATCACCGAAATCACCCAGACCGAAACCGCTTTCGAAGGCGCGCTCAAGGTTACAGGGCAGGTATCCAAGCTCTCTATTCTCGACTACATGTAACCGCAACGTAATCCCGCGCTCAGGCGCACAGCAGGAATATCTATGCTCATACTCACACGCAAAGTAGGCGAGGGGATCATCATCGGCGATGATGTGAAACTTACCGTGGTGGAAATAAAAGGGGGCACCGTGCGCATTGGCATCGATGCCCCCAAAAGCAAAAAAATCTACCGTCAGGAACTCTACGACCAGGCGCGCGAGCAGAACCGCAGTTCCACTGGCTGGTCTCTCGAAGATCTCGATTTGCTCAGTACCAACGTTCCGCGCAAAAAACAGGAGGATAAATGAAAACCATCCACAGCCGTTTCGGTGAAATTGAATACGACCCCCAAGCCGTGCTTCACTGTCCTCAGGGGCTTATCGGCTTTGAAGAACTGCGCGATTTCGTGGTAATGCCCAACGAAAAGGATGGACCCCTGTTCTGGATTCAGAGCGTTGAGGATGAACAAATCGCCCTGGTGCTCACCGATCCGACCAATTTTTTCCCCACTTATATGGTGGAACCAGAGGAACATGAGCGTAAGGTGCTCGGAATCGGGCCGGAAGATAAATGCTACGCCCTGGTGGTGGTAACCGTGCGCCCCGATCGCAATGTCACCCTCAATCTCGCCGCCCCCATCCTCTTCGCACCCCAGAGCAACCGCGCCATGCAGGTGATCCTCGAAAACAGCGGCTACTCCATCCAGACCCCGCTACCCATAGTGGAGCAGGGAGAGGAATAGGTTGCGAAGGAAGAACAGGCAGTAAATTCAGATCAAGGGTAAAATGCAGGTGAATGCTTTTTCCCCTTCGTGCCCCAGCCTAAGCGTTGCTGCCAGGAGGCGAAAAAGATGGACAGCCTTGTAGAGGCAGGCCCCTGTGCCTGCCCATTCTATTTGCGGCTTAGCAGCTACGTACAACCAAGGCACCCACAGGGGGTGCCCCTACGAATGAATCTCACCGTCAACGCAAAATCGTCCGCCAACTGTCTTGTTCACCGTAAGAGCGCATACGCTCCCCCTCCTTATCCAAGGAGGGGGCCGGGGGGTGGTTGAGAATCGATGAAGGTGGTTGAAAACCGCAGGGATGATCAAAGCTCACACCACCCCCTGACCCCCTCCTCGTGAGAGGCGGGGGAATCCGTAGGGGCAGGCCCCTGTGCCTGCCCATTCCATCGGCGGCGTAGCCGGTATGTACGGCCAGGGCAGACACATCGGTCTGCCCCTACTCAGAAAAAATCTGCGCACTGAACACGTAAATATCCGTATCCCCGCTCTTCCACGCCTCCACAGGCAGCCCGGCCTTGATGCACGTCTGGCTCAAAAAGGTTTTTCTGTCCCAGTGGTGTTCCACTGCCACCTGGGGCAGCAGCACCCCGCGGAAAAAATCCTTTTCCAGATATAGACCATGAACCCCCACCTGGATTTCATCCACATCCTCAATCTTGCGCAGCGGACTCAGTACCGAGATCTCAATCCTGATCTCATCCAGTTCCTGCGCCTCCAGGGGATAAAAACGTGGATCACTAAAAGCCGCGGCTTCTGCCATCTCCGCCACCTCTTTAAACAGCGGCAGTTTTGACTGGAAATTACCAATGCACCCGCGCAGCTCACCTCCCTTTTTCAGAGTTACAAAGCAGCCGTTTTTGCGGTTTAATCGGCGCTCTTCTCGCGGGGGCGGACATTTTGTTTCCCCCTCTAATCTGCGTGCAATCGCGCAACGTGCAGTCTGCAGAAGTATCTGCTGTTCTTCCCGGTTCAGTTCCTCTTCCACCGTCTCTCCTAATTAAAGCAGTAAAGTCAGTAAGTTAAGCGTTCAGGTTCTGTCTTGATCCTGCGCATATTTTGTCTAAAAAAGGGAATAAATACAACATAAAACCCCGGTGGATGGGTTGTCGGGGTGGGATGAAAACATTAGGCATGACAGAAAAACTGGCGAAAGGCTTCGTACTCGGCTTCAATGCGTAAACCGTAATCAGGCATCAAGACGAACACCTTCCTGTTTTACCATGTCTACAAACTTAGATTCTTTCGACAGATCGATTATATCGACCGGCTTGGAAAGGGCACACATTAATTCGCCATAGAAAGCAAAGTAGTCGGTATCAGCAATTCCTTCAATTGCAAGGTCTATGTCGCTGGCTGTTTCGTATTCGGTAAGAGAAGAGCCAAATAACATAACCTTGGGCACCTTGTATTTGCGGACAATCGCAAGGATCGTTTCCCGGTCTTTATCATTGATCATGCGAACTCCTTGGATGTAGGGTGGGCACCGCCCACCACGTAACTGAGGACAGTGAGAACGGAGCGCTGTCTTCAATCCGAGAATTGAGCATCAATATGGTCTGCGGCGTCCATTGCCCCGTGCAGAATACCTACAATCAGAACGGTGTCACGCATGGCAAGAGTAGTGAATCTTAACTGCATTGGTCAACTTGTGCCTGATATTTTTCTTCCAAACGCTCAAATACTTCATCAGCATCTAACGACGAACCGCTATCAAGCCCGTCCTGGATAGATTGGCGGAGTTCATTCTGCAACAAAGCCTGGCGTGCTTCAGCATCTTCAAGCATACGTAACCCGGCACGGATCACTTCGCTGACATTATTGTACCTGCCAGATTCGACCTGACGGCGGATAAATTCTTCAAAGTGGGA
Source organism: Desulfuromonadaceae bacterium (assembly GCA_049975505.1). GTDB lineage: Bacteria > Desulfobacterota > Desulfuromonadia > Desulfuromonadales > Desulfuromonadaceae > JAIVHC01. The sequence goes on from JBNGCY010000121.1 coordinate 2,783, forward strand.
ACTTAGCGCAATACTTGTGGGCATGATATCCTCCTGCATTATAATAACTATTATTATCCGATAGGATGGAGGTTTTGTCAATTTTGATGCTTTCGCAGAAAGTATTGATTCGGAAAGCTAAAGCTGTAGATACAAGGGTGGCACTGCCCACCACGCATCTGAAGACAGTTGGAACGAGGGGGGGACATCGCACCAACGGCACATATCCACCCGTAGGGGCGCACTGATGTGCGCCCATGTTCGCAACGCAACAAACGTATAAATGGGTCAACAACCAAGGGCAGACACGCCGGTCTGCCCCTACAGAAGATAATGCATAACGATGATTGATAGCCCCCGCACATCCGCGCATCACCCGTAGGGGCAGGGCCCCCCGTGCCTGCCCATTTCATCAGCGGCGATGCTGCTACGTACAACCAGGGTACCCACAGGGGAGCCCCTATAATAAAATCTCACCGTTAATGTATTTTTACGAAGGCCCGATAGGGCAGAAAGGTTTAGTTTGCAAGGTTATCTGCCGAGTCTGCCAGATCCTTGAAATTGGTGATGCGGACATTGCCTTCCGGAAATTTGGCGATAATATCAAGCTCCCCGCCCATTGCTTCTATATGGCTGCGCAGGGTTGAGAGGTACATGTCCGCTCGTTTTTCCATCTTAGCAATTGCCGGTTGCTGGACGTGCAGGATTTCTGCAAGAACCTTCTGGGACAACCCGCGAGCCTGACGCAACTCGTTCAACGGCATTTCATCAAGCATTCTCTGAGCTTTGCTTGCAGCTGCAGCGCGGGATTCGGCAGTCATTTTGTCGCGCAGTTCTGAAAACTTTTTAGCCATCGCTCAAGCCCTCCTTTTTCAATTCTTTATGCTTTCGCAAAAAATAATAAGATGGCTAAGCAAAAATTTCGTCCTACAAGGCCTGGTGG
>JBNGCY010000122.1:0-3676 GCA_049975505.1 Desulfuromonadaceae bacterium
GCAGGGTAACTGCCTGATTTGCAAACTTATTTTTTTATGGGTGTTAAACTTGGGTGAAGATGTCGACCTGCTTTTTCTGAGCAACGAAGAGTTTGAGAATCTGATCGTATGCCACCCTTACCTGGGGCTGAAACTGCTGCGCAGCCTGTTCCGCATGACCAGCAAACGCCTGAGCAGTTCATACTCCCGTATAGCATCTCTGTTCTGATCGACATCTATTTTGATACTTTTTGCGCAAGCATCACAGATTGAAGTCCATGAATATTTCCGCCTCAATCCCCCTGGGAAAACAGACACAATATCCCCAAACCTACGATCCGGATCAACTGTATCCTGTTGCCCGTGCCCCCAAACGTGCCGATCTCGGACTTGGAGACGATCTCCCCTTTAAAGGAGAGGATATCTGGAACGCCTACGAAATCTCCTGGCTCAACACCAGGGGCAAACCCGTTGCCGCCCTGGGGCGTTTCCGCTTTCCATGCACTTCATCCCATATTGTGGAATCAAAATCGTTCAAGCTCTATCTCAACTCCTTCAATCAAAGCAGATTTGCATCCGTTACGGAAGTGCACTCTTTGATGCAGCAGGATCTGAGCCGTGCGGTTGAGGCGCCGGTTCAGGTGGAGCTTTTCCCTCTCACGGATGGCGCGGCATTCCCGGATTCATGGCATATCGTCACCTTGAGCGGAACCTGTCTGGATCATCTGGACATCGGGATAGACTGCTACCAGACCAACCCGGAACTGCTGTCAGGCAGCTCAGGTGCTCGCAATAAAACGACACCGGTGCATGAAACCCTCTACAGTCACTTACTTAAAAGCAATTGCCTTATTACCGCACAACCGGACTGGGCCAGCATCTGGATTGAGTACCGCGGATATCAGATCGAGCACAGCGCCCTGTTGCGCTATCTCATCTCCTTCCGTCAACACAACGAATTTCACGAGCAATGTGTCGAGCGCATCTTTTCCGACCTGTGGCACCACTGTGAGCTGGAGGCTTTAAGTGTGTATGCACGCTATACGCGCCGCGGCGGACTCGACATCAACCCATGGCGCAGCACAGGCTGCAGCCAGGCTCCCGACTGGCGTCTGGTACGGCAATAGAAAAGGCGGGCCTTCAGGCCCGCCTTTTTGTTGCACCAATCTGCTTTCTTAGACTTTTACTTCCCTGCCATGATCGCTTCCACATCAGAAGCTACATCGCCAATGGGCTTGATGTCGAAGTTCTCTACCAATACCTTCGCCACATTCGGAGACAGGAACGCGGGCAGAGTGGGTCCCAGGCGGATCCCCTTCACTCCCAGAGAGAGAAGTGCAAGGAGCACAATAACCGCCTTCTGCTCATACCAGGCGATGTCGTATGAAATGGGCAGATCGTTGATATCGTCGAGCTCAAACACCTCCTTGAGCTTCAGAGCGATATACGCCAGGGAGTAGGAATCGTTACACTGACCCGCATCGAGAACGCGCGGGATACCGCCGATATCTCCGAGGTTGAGCTTGTTGTAACGATACTTGGCACACCCGGCCGTCAGAATAATGGTATCCTGTGGCAGCGCTTCGGCCACTTCGGTGAAATAATTACGCGTCTTGTGGCGCCCATCGCATCCGGCCATGACCACAAAGCGCTTGATCGCCCCACTCTTGACCGCATCCACCACTTTATCCGCCAGAGCCATCACCTGCGCATGGGCAAAGCCGCCCACAATCTCGCCCTGCTCGAGTTCCTCGGGCGGAGCACAGGTTTTCGCCTGCTCAATCACGGCGCTGAAATCCTTTTCGCCCCCCTCCTGACGCTCCGGGATGTGTTGCACCTCAGGATAACCAGCCATGCCGGTAGTGTAGATACGCTCCTTATACGCATCCTGCACCGGGGTGATACAGTTGGTGGTCATTACGATAGGCCCGTTAAAGGAAGCAAACTCCTTGTTCTGCTGCCACCATGCGTTCCCGTAGTTGCCTACAAAATGCCCATATTTTTTGAATGCCGGATAGTAATGTGCCGGGAGCATCTCACTGTGGGTGTACACATCGACTCCGGTACCCTCGGTCTGCTTGAGAAGCTCTTCCATATCCTTCAGATCGTGCCCGGAGATGAGAATGCCGGGGTTTTTGCCCACCCCGAGATTGACCTTGCTGATCTCGGGATTGCCATAGCTGCCGGTGTTGGCCTCGTCGAGCAGCGCCATGGCAGTAACGCCGAACTCTCCGCACTTCAGCACCCAGGAGATCATCTCGTCCACGCTCAGTTCATCCGTAGTGGAGGCAAGAGCATCGAGGATAAAGGCATACAGATCATCTTTTTCATACCCGAGAACTGCTGCATGCTCCGTGTAGGCGCACATCCCTTTAAGCCCGTATATAAGAAGCTCATGCAATGAGCGCACATCCTCATTCGGCTGCGACAGCACTCCAACCTCTGTTGCTTTGGCGGCAAAGTCAGCTTCCGACCCGCTCCAGGTCAGACACTCGGGTCCGCTGTTCAGCCCGGCTTTCCTCTTCAGATCGTCACGGCGCGCAATCGCCTCTTTGATCAGTTCAGTGATGCGTGCATCGTCAAAGTTCGCATTGGTGATGGTGGCAAACATCGCCTTCGCTACAAACAGGCCACTATCCGCATCATCCTTACCCTGACGGCGCAGCTCTCTGCCCGCCACGGCAATCCCTTTGAGGATAAACACCAGCAGATCCTGCAGATTCGCAGTGGATTCCTCTTTGCCACACATCCCTTTAACGGTACATCCGATTCCCTTTGCTGCTTCCTGACACTGATAACAGAACATGCTCATAAACCTTCTCCTTTTTTTGAATTCCGGGGTTGGACTGATTATGAAACCGGCGCACATCACATAAAAACGCCCGATACCAACCGTAAAGATGACGTGAACATGTCATGTCTGGGAGCAGAAAAAATTGATAGATATCAAAAAAGGTAATATTTTTTGCATTTCCGAGTACTCAAGTAAGATAACAGAGAAGATGGTGGATGCAAGACGAATAATGTTGAGGTGGGCATAAATAGTTTTCGATGGCATGCAATACTCAATGGTTATATCGTGGAGTTATCTGGTTGACTTTATCAATCGGTGTGGCATCTTTAACCTATAGCTTGGGATGTACTAATAGCATGTATTCAATCCTGCTTATCCGCCCGCATCCGAGTGCCTGTTCAGGGAGCCAGAACCAGATGCCTGTTACTACTGAACAAATTTTTGCACTCCTTCAACGCCACTTCGGAGTGTGGGTTTATTATGCATCGGAAGCACTACTCGACTACGACCCCGCATGGTTGGGCAGTATTCTCGGCAGGGATGAAACAAACATCCGTTCACCGCGGGCGTTTCTGCGCCTTGTTCATCCTGTAGATCGCTGCAAACTGATAAAGAAATATCGCCATCTATGCGCTGGAAGTACAGTAAATATCGGATGTGAGCTGCGTCTGCGGTGTCCCGGAGGTCACGACCACCGTATAGAGATCCACGCTGTTGCAGCCATATGCGATGCCCAGGGTAATCGCCCATTCATTACCGGCACCGCTGCAAGTATCCATGCCCGGACCCAGCAGGAAGAATCCCTCTACGATCTGTGTCAGAAACTCCAGTCTTCCGAGACCCGCTACCGTGCTCTGCTCCACGATGCCAGAAGTCCTATTATTGTCATGGATTCTGATACCC
>JBNGCY010000123.1:0-3629 GCA_049975505.1 Desulfuromonadaceae bacterium
CCAGCCGCGATAACAGCCGGTACGCATAGCACCGATCACGCCTGGAAAATGCTCGTAAATGTCGACCTTTGGTCTGGCAGGTGAAGTTACAAACAAGGTTATATATTCAACAACGGGTATTATAATCGGCAGGATTTTGCTGGTTGCTCCAGCCTCCATCGGCAAAATATTGCCGATGGAGGCTGCTTATATGAAGTCCTTGCGGTCGAGGCCGTAACGCGTCATCTTTTCGTTCAGGGTTCGGCGCGGCACCTGAAATTCTTCGAGAATTTCCTGGATATTGCCCTTATGCCGCCTCAGCGCCTCTTCCAGAAGCCACTTCTCATAGTGGCGCATTTTATCCTGCAGTGAAACAGCATCCCCAAAGGTTTGAAACCTTTCCTCATCAAGACCCAGCAGGGTAGCAAGACGTTCACCCAGGGGCAGGGAAGAGAGGACAAAGCGTTCGGCAACATTTCTCAACTCGCGCACATTGCCGGGCCACGGGTGATCCCGCAGCAGGGTTGCATCGCCGGGTGTCAGTACTGCGCCGCTGCGCTGATAGTTTTCAGCTGCAAGGGAGACGAAATAGTCAAACAGCAGCAGGATATCCTCTTTGCGCTCCCGCAGAGGTGGTACCTTGAGTTCAATGACATTGAGACGGTAGTAGAGATCCGCGCGAAAAGTACCGTTTCTGCTCTCAGCTTGTAAATCGCAGTTGGTGGCGCTGAGCAGGCGGATATCGATGGGGATAGCCTCATTGCTCCCGACTCGGACAATTTCACGCTCCTGCAGCGCACGCAGAATCTTGATCTGGGCCGAAAGGGGCATGGTGCCGATTTCATCGAGAAACAGGCTTCCGCCCCTGGCGTATTCGAAACGCCCGATGCGTTTCTGCTCTGCGCCGGTGAAAGCCCCGCGTTCATGCCCGAAAAGCTCACTTTCAACCATATGTTCCGGAATCGCACCACAGTGTACCGGGACAAACCTGCCATGGCTACGCACGCTAAACTCATGCAGACACTGGGCAACAATCTCTTTACCCGTACCGGTTTCGCCGACAATCAACACCGGCGCTGTTGTATCAGCGACATCGAGGATCTGCTGTTGCAGGCTGCGCATCACCGCGCTGGTGCCGATCAGGCGCTGTTCAATATTGGCACTGCCATTGAGTCGCCGGCGCAACTGCCGATTTTCCATCACCAGGCGACGCTTTTCGCAGGCTCGTTGCAGAACTTCAAGTAGTTGTTCGGGTTCAAAAGGTTTTTCAATAAAGTCGTATGCTCCGCATCGCATGGCTTCAACCGCCATCTGCACATCACCATGGGCGGTTATCAGCACCACCGGCAGATCGCTGTCGATGGCTTTAATTCGGGCGAGAAAATCCATGCCGTCCATCTTCGGCATGCGCACATCGCTGACCACTACCCCGTTCATATCCACATTCAGGCGCGCCAGAGCAGCGGGGGCATCCGGATAACTCTCTACCTCATATCCTGCCAGCTCAAGCCACTGAGCGGTAGCCATGCGCAAATTGGGGTCATCATCGACCAGACAGACGCGGGCGCATATTTCACATATTTCATTTGTCATTCTGCTCTTCCTCACTTAGCAATGGCAATCTGACGGTAAAGGTTGCACCGACATCCGCATTGTTGGCAGCACGAATGCTGCCGCCCAGATCATCGACAATACGGTAGCTTATGGAAAGCCCCAATCCCAGACCCTGACCAATCTCCTTGGTTGTGAAAAACGGGTCGAACAGCTCATCCATATGGTCTTGCGCAATGCCGGGACCACTGTCACGTACGCATAATTCAAGATGATTTTCAGTTCGCCGCAGTTTGATCTCAAGGATTTTTTTCGTGCTGTTGTGCATCGCATCCACAGCATTGCGGATCAGGTTAACCAGCACCTGTTCTACCTGGCCGCGGCTCCCTTGCAGTAACAGTGGCTCCTCATATACATGCTTGTTCAATTGCACCCCGGCGCCATCCAGCAAAGGGGCGAGCATATGCAATACCGCTTCCAGGCAATCCTGGAAGAGCACGGTTTCCTGGCGCTGCGGAGTCTTGGTCGCAAAGCTTTTCAGCTGTGCGGTAATTGATGCCATATGATCGGTAATTTTGCTCACGGAGGTCAGGGTCTCGCGCAACTGCTCCGGATTGCCACGGTCCAACAGCAGCCGAGCGCTGGCGGCATGGGTACGGATCGCCCCAATAGGCTGGTTCAGCTCATGTACAATCCCTGCTGCCATCTGCCCCAGGGCTGCCAGTTTGCTGTTCTGCACCAGTTCTGCCTGAGTTTCACGCAGGATCTGTTCTGTGCGGCAATGTTCCTCAATCTCTTTCTGAAGGCGCAGGTTTACTGCCTTGATCGCCTCGGCCTCTCTGGCCTTGCGCCGGGATAGCTTTTTTTGCTGCCTTTCCCTGGCGTACATTCCAAGGGCAATGAACAACAGCACTGAGGCGGTAGCGATTATGCCCGCTGCGCTGCTGTGTTGTACAACCTGGCGCAATGGTATCAAATGCAGCAATCTCCATCCGGGGTGATCAAGCTGACGCGCTAGAAGTAGATAGCGAATTGCACCGATACGCACAATGCTATGCCCCGCATCCAGACTTTCAAGGGTTTGCAAAGGCAACGGATTCAAGGGCTGTGAGCCGTACTGCCGCCCGGCGCTGATGAGCTGTCTCTGTTCCGGAGTCAGTACAGCCAGGGTGTGATATTTCCAGGCATTATTGCTCGAGAGGAACAGTACGCCGTTGGCATCACTTACCATGACGATTTCTCCGCCTTTGCGCCAGTCATCCTGAAGTGGATCCAGGTTCACCTTAACAATGGCCGCGCCGATAAATTTACCTGCTTGCTGCACCGGACAGGATATAAAATAGCCGGGACGACCGGTTGTGGCACCAATGGCAAAAAACCTCCCCATATGCCCTGCTTTGGTCGCAGTAAAATAGGGACGATATCCATAGTTGTGCCCGATATAACTGTACGATTCACGCCAATTGCTCGAGGCCTTTGTGATGCCGTGTGCGTCCATGATATAGAGCGCATCTGAGCCTGCTTCACGGTTCAGATCATCCAGATATCTGTTGAGCTGATCAGCATCAGTCTCATTGTTGAGTACCTTATGCACAGCTGGATCACGGGCCAGCACATAGGGCAATGAAGCGTACCGGCTCAGAGCTTCACGTAGGGTGCTGGCATACAGATTTAAGCGCTCTTCACCGGTATCGAGAATATTTTTCAGCTCGACCTCATATGTCAGACGCGTGACCTGCCATATACAGACAACGGCAATCACTAGCCCGGCGAGCAGAAGCCAGAACGGCTTGATATGTTTCGAGAATATTTCCATCAGGCGGCATCTTTCCGGATTGTACTGCTCAGTTGTCAGAATAAATTCCAACACCTTTTAGGGCAACATGCAGAAGAATGGATGGTCAGCAACTGGAAAAGTACTGAAAACTGTATGAAATGCAATCTGCAGGCCAAAATCCAGATGATTTATTGTACAATAAAAAATATTGCTGCATAGTTTCGTTGAACATCCGGGGCTGCAGGCTATGGTATTAATGCCAGAGGTTGTTTAAATTGAGAAAGTCAGGGCATAAAATATGCGCCTAATTGTTGAAAAGAGG
>JBNGCY010000124.1:0-3496 GCA_049975505.1 Desulfuromonadaceae bacterium
TGTTATGTGAAGCTCCAGATTATGTGAAGTTCATTCCAAATTCTCCTTTATTTTCTGACCCCGATCAATGTTTTACTGCACATAACTGTGGTTATTTTCCGAGCGTAGCGAGCCACTTCAAGACGTCGGGTCTCTGCCATGGCAGATCTTTGGAAACAAGTGGGGCGTTTGCTTTTTCAAGCATTTTGCGCTTCATGTCCATATCGATTTCAACATAGATATGCGTGGTGTTGATGTCGGCGTGCCCCAACCAGTAACTGACCATATTGATATCGTTGCCGGCTCGTAGCAAGTGCATGGCCGTGGTATGCCTGAGGGTGTGCGGGTTGACTGCCTTGGTCATCATCGATGGACATTGTTTGCGGGCAAATGTCGCATATTTGCGCAGGATGTGGCGAATCCCGAAGCGAGTGACGGGTCCTCCGTTGGCGTTGAGAAAGAGCTGTTCGACCGACGTATCCTGGGTGGTTCGAATCCTTAGATAGGCCTGTAAGGCCTGTACCGTTTCAGTCCACAGCGGACAGCTGCGGTGCTTTTTGCCCTTGCCAAGAAGCGAGACCTGAGCGGCGGCATCCTGTAGACGTAAGTCTTTGATTTTGATGCCCACAACTTCACTAACGCGAGCCCCGGTATTGTAGAGCAATAGTAGCAACGCCCTGTCCCGGACGGCGGTGCGTGCATTGTTATCTACCGCATCGAGCAGCGTCTGCATCTCGTTCTCCTCCAGATACTCGACTTTCTTGTGCTCAGTGCGTTTCAGAGGGATAGCGCGAATTCTCTGGCACTGGAGCAACAAGACCGGCTCCTCTCGGGCGATGAAACCGAAGAAGACACGGATAGCTGCCACTCTAGCATTACGAGTTCGCGAGGTGCAACTGCGAACGTTTTCAAGATGATCGAGAAACGCCAACACTAGGTTTTCATCGATCTCTTCGACGCTCAACTCATCGGCACTTTTTCGCAGGGTATCAGCCGCAAAGCACACCAACAGCTTGATCGTGTCGCGATACGCCAGCAGGGTGTTGGTCGCAAGGCCTTTCTGAATCGGCAGGTCATGGCTGAAGAAGCGTTTCATAAAGTTGGCCAGCGGGTGAGTCATAGCGATCCTCCTTTGCCTTTGATTTGCTGAAGATAGTAATCATGGAATCGCCGAGCAACCTCTTCGGTTAGCTCCGGCGTGGCTCGAAGGTAGACCTGGGTGGAATGGATATCCACATGCCCCAGATATGTGGCCAGCCACGGCAGCCGCGCGTTGACATCCGCTCCGTCCCGGTACCAGGCCAGCAGCCTGTGGACGGCAAAAGTGTGGCGCAGGTCGTGGATCCGGGGGCATGCGTGTTCACCGAGTGGGATAGCGCAACGGTCCAGCAACAGGTGAAAGGTCTTGTTAACCGTGCCCTGATTCAAGCGTCGGGATCGTTGGTTCAGCAGCAGCGGGGAATCCGGCGAGCAGGGTTTGACCCTGAGACGCCTGTCCAGATACCCCTGCAACGCCTTGCAGGTGGTCGTGCTCAAAGGCACCCAGCGATCCTTGCGGAACTTACCCTCAGCGATGTAGAGCCGCTCTTCGGCGCTGTGAAAGTTTTCCAGATTCAGAGCCAATGCCTCCCCGATACGAATGCCCGTACTGTAAAGCAAGCCAATGAGTGTCCGATAGGTGAGCGGCCGCAGGGAGCCAGACGGCGGTAGCTCAGCGGCAGCCGCCATTAAAATGCCGATGTCCGTTTCGCTATAGATATAAGGCTGATGCGCCATCTGGGAGGCAATGGCCCTTAGGGGCTCGGGGACATAGGTGCGCGGATCACTGCGCAGGAGATATCTGCACAACTGGCGCACCACGCAGAAGCGGTTTGACTGCACGCGAGGCACAAGGTGCGAAAGAGTCAGCAGATAGCGGTCGGTGATCTGCCGGGTGATGTGCGAGGTTTCAATTTTTTCTTCGATCAAGAAGCGATCGAAGTAGCTCAGCAGTAGCGCTTGGCTCTGATAATCGGTGCCTGAGAGCTGCCGCAGGCTGATGAAGTTGCGGATCTGAGGCGCCAGGGCGCTGTGGAATTCCAAAGCTCTCATAGAGTCACCTCCTTCGGCCACTCCAGAGCGACCTGCTGCAGGCTGTTGAAGTCGACCTTAGTGTAAAGGAAAGTGGTGCAAAGAGAGCGATGCCCCAGCACATCGGCAATCGCTTTAAGCGGCTGGCCCTGTTCTAGCATCCTGGTGGCAAAACCATGTCGAAAGGCATGGCTCCCCTTGCCGTGAATCTCGATGCCTGCGTTTCGGATACGGCGCTCGATGATGACTGACAGAGAACTGGAGCGAGGAAGCGGGTGGTAGGGAGCGCGCGTGGTCAGAAACACCTGTGGGGCCGAAGTCGGTGGCCGGGCATTCTGCAAATAATCCAGCAAGCTCTCTCCCACCTCGGTGGTGAGGGGAAGGCAGCTGTCCTTGCCTCCCTTGGACGCAGCAAAGAGGATCCGACTCTGCGCCCAATCGATCTGCTCCAGCCGCAGTGCCCGCACCTGACCACCCCGAACACCATAAGTGAAAAGCAGTTGGATAATGGCATAATCACGCCGGCCGACTGCAGTCCCGCGGTCGATGCACTGCAGAACTTGCCGGGATTGCATCTCTGTCAAGCCGCGCGGCACCGAAGCCAACCTGTAGGTTCTCAAGGTAGGTACTGCAAGATCAAGGGGTACTCGAACATAGCCTTGATGTAGGCAGAAGCGGAAGAAGGTTCGTAAGGTCGACTGCATCGATCGACGCGCCGCCTTGCCGACCTGCTGAGCATAATCCAGAAAGAAAGCCTCTACCACCTCCGGTCGCAGATTGGCCACCCCTTGCAGTGTCGCTTCCGGGCCGAGCCAGCGCAGGAAGACTGTGAGATACTGAGCACGCAACTCACGCGTACTGGCGGCAGCATGCTGGTGGTGCTGTATCCATTCGATATAGGCAGCCAGAAGAGGGCCAAAAATCTCGCGTTGCGGCGACGGATCGAAAAGCCCCTTCTCACCAAGGTACTCAACGAAACGACTAAGCGAGTGACGTACCCGCTTCAAATGGGTTTCCAAGGACTCGCGTTGACGACACCGGGATGGGTACTCTTTGAAAAATCCGTCCACATCCCCGGGGCTGAGGATCTGACCGGGCGCAACTCTTCGCTGATCAAGATGCTGGTTAAAATGAGAGACGTTAGATAGATGCTTGCGGATGGTCCAACGACTGAAACCGTGCTCCAGCAACCAAGCGCAGAAACCATCCAAAAACATCCCAAGTGGGCCGCTCCGCAACTTATTTAGCGTCTCCGGACACAAAAATACTTGTTCCAATCTCATGACAACCTCCTTTCTTTGCCACCATTATGGCGGAATTCGGAGATGGTCGGGTTTGGAATTATGTGGAGCGATTATTGGCGAAATGTGGGAGAAATGGTAAATGTGATGGGAGTGCTAGCGGATAACTTGGGATAACTTCACATAATCTGGAGCTTCACATAACA
>JBNGCY010000125.1:0-3084 GCA_049975505.1 Desulfuromonadaceae bacterium
GGATCAACTTGCGCCGACTGGGAGTGAACAGATTACTTTTGGTCGCAACCGAGAGTAGTTCCCCATGGTCGTTGAGCACCAGCACCCCGGGAACCGGGCTGCGCATCAGGCTCCCCTTCAACTGCTCGAGGCGATCCTGTTCATGCAGGGTGATATAGTCACTCTGGGCCAGATACCCCACCGGGGTTGCGAGGCGGGTGAGCCAGGCGCTGGTAGAGGTGTCAAACGCGGTCGAGAGGATGGTCACCTGCTTTTCCTGCGCCAGCTGCACAATATCATCCGGCACCGGCAGTCCGCCCACAACAATCAGCACCCGCACTCCGCGTTCCACCACATGGCGCAGCACCTCCTGGCGATCCCCGGCGATCAGGACCATGCGGCGCATATCCTCATCTTTGATTTTTTCTTTGAAGGATTCCTCCGCCATCGCAGCAACAAACAGGTTCAGGTCTTCAAGGGCGTCGGTGTCGAACTCGGTAAGAAAACGGGCCTTCAGACAGTGGCAGATAGAACGGGGCGAAGCACTGATACGGCGCAGATCCTTAACCTGGCTCGGCACCAGAAAGCGCTCCGCGAGTTTTTTCAGATACAGCATACCCTGAGGCTTTTTCTCTGCATCCAACACGGGGAGAATACGGATATTGTGGAGATGAAAAAGCTCCATCGCGCGCGAGAGCGGCTCTCTGAAATCGATGGAAACCGGGGCCTTGCCGGAGATGACATCACCGATACGCGGCGACATATCCAGCACCAGCTCCGGCTGAGGCAAAGCCAGTTCATCGAGAATATACTGGGTCTGGCGATTGATGTTCCCGGCCCGCGCCGGGCGCACGTTGTGCAGCCCCTGAAGTTCACGCAAACGCGCATAGGCTATGGCACTACAGATGGAATCGCTATCGGGGTTGGTATGACCAACAACATAGATCTCTTCCTGGGGCATCCTTGTCTCCTCAAAGGCTGTTTATGATATTATTCGTCTCAGGTACATTGACTCAAAAAACTGTACAGATGGGCAAATTGTTAACATATGCACTTGAATAAAGTATACACAAAGGTGAATCCTGCTAATATTAAGAAATACAGAAATAAACTTTTTTCTCTGCGCCGGGCCGTTCAACCCCGGCAGAATCAGATTATTCAGGATACCCAGATATGCAGAAAAACGTTCATTCAATCAGTTCCGATTTAACCGCCATCCGCGCCACAACCCCACTGGTGCACAACATCACCAATTTCGTGGTGATGAACAATACCGCCAATGCGCTTTTAGCTCTTGGCGCTTCGCCGGTAATGGCTCACGCGCAGGAGGAAGTTGAGGAGATGACAACTCTCTGTGCGGCGCTGGTAATCAACATCGGCACTCTCAGCAGTGAATGGCTCGAAAGCATGCTTCTGGCTATGCGTGCCGCATGCCGGGGTGGAATACCGATTATATTTGATCCAGTTGGAGCCGGAGCCACATCTTTCAGAACAGAGGCCTGTTTACGCCTGTTGAAACAGGTCAATCCCGATGTTATCCGGGGGAATGCCTCGGAAATAATGGCTATGGCGGGTTCGCACCACAAAACCAGAGGGGTGGATAGCGGTACCCCGGGAACAGATGCGTCTGAAGAGGCCATAAAACTGGCTCACACATATAAAAGTGTAGTGTGTGTCAGTGGTGAGGTTGACCTCATAACTGACGGCAAAAACACTGCAAGAGTTTACAATGGTGACCCCATGATGCCGAAAGTCACCGGTCTGGGCTGCACTGCCAGTGCAGTGGTCGGAGCCTTCTGTGGCGTCAACAACAACTATCTTGATGCTACAATGCATGCAATGACGGTGATGGGGATTTGCGGTGAACTTGCCGCACGACAGGCTCATGGCCCCGGTACCCTGCAGTTGTATTTCATTGATGCTTTGTATAATCTTAATGATGACAGTTTATCAAGCTGTGCCAGGGTTGAGTTTTCACCTGCAGAGTAGATGAAACGTAACTATTCACCACCACTACCGGTGAGGGCTTGTGGTACCCATGGAAAGGGCGTCTGTCGCCACGGACGGCGACAGTCGAACGGCCATGGACGGCCCCAATCTCAAACAGTCGTGTCCCTTGGAATGGGTGCCACAAGACCGTACTGAACAGTTACGATGAAACAAACAAATCCCATTACCTCATTGAAGGAGACAAGACATGGATTTCAGCATCGATTTAGAAACACTGATCCCCCAGATTCAGGAGTGGCTTGCATTTTACGGTCTGCGCATCATCGCAGCTATCGCCATTTTTGTGATCGGGCGCTGGGTCGCCAAAGGATTGCGCAGCACCTTAAAACGGGTGATGACCAAAAACAAAGTGGATCAGACCCTGGTATCATTCGTGTGCAGCATTATCTACACGGTCCTGATTGTGTTCGTGGTGATTGCCGCCCTGAACCAGCTCGGCATCCAGACCACAAGCCTTGTGGCTATCATGGGTGCTGCAGGTTTGGCTGTTGGTCTTGCTTTGCAGGGGTCTCTCTCAAACTTTGCTGCGGGCGTACTGATGATAGTCTTCCGCCCTTTCAAGGCCGGTGACTACATCGAAGGCGGCGGGGTCTCCGGTACAGTGGAAGAGGTGCAGATCTTCACCACCTACCTCACGACCCCGGATAACAAAGAGATTATCGTACCCAACAGCAAAATCATGGGGGATAACATCATCAATTACTCCGCCAAAGAAACACGCAGGATTGAACTTGTGGTAGGTGTTGGGTATGGCGACAACCTTGATCAGGCGCGTGCGATTATCAAACAGATTCTTGAAGCTGACACCCGTATTCTGAAAAACCCGGAACCGATGATTGTGATAAGCGAACTTGGTGACAGCAGTGTAAATTTCTCCATCCGCCCATGGGTTAAAACCGCCGACTACTGGGGGACTTACTTCGACCTTCTTGAAACCATTAAAAAGAGCTTTGACCGCGAGGGCATTTCCATCCCCTTCCCGCAGCGCGATGTACATATGTATCAGGAATCAGCATAAAAAGGAGGTAAATGCATGTACGTACTCGGAGTAAACGGAAGCCCGCGCACGGGCGGAAACACCGAACTGTTGCTCAA
>JBNGCY010000126.1:0-3072 GCA_049975505.1 Desulfuromonadaceae bacterium
GTTGGAGTATGGCAGGATTTTGGCTGTTTTTGGGGGCTTAAGTGTTAAACTTGGGCTATGGCCACAGAATAATCCCCCAGCAAACAGCAACCTGGAGCAAGGCAAGAAACACCGCCGCCGACCCCAGGTCTTTGGCACGCCCCGAAAGCGGATGCGGCTCCAGCCCGGTCCGGTCAACAACAGCTTCGACGGCGGAATTGATCAGCTCTACAATCAGAACGATCCACACCGAACCCATAAGGAGCAGGCGCTCCACCGCAGTGACATCAAGGCATAAAGCCAGAATGATCAGTGCCGACGCGAGAAACACTTCCTGGCGAAAA
This sequence comes from Desulfuromonadaceae bacterium, assembly GCA_049975505.1. GTDB lineage: Bacteria > Desulfobacterota > Desulfuromonadia > Desulfuromonadales > Desulfuromonadaceae > JAIVHC01. The sequence goes on from JBNGCY010000126.1 coordinate 324, forward strand.
GCCGCTTCATGAAGCAGTGCCGCTTTAAGGCCCTGAAGCGAATATCCTGCCGCGAAAAATATACGCCGGATGCCCCTATTGCTGTTTGCAGCCTTGCTCATTGTTCACATGCACGCGCGCATTTTCTGCAACCTCTCCCGATCTTGCTGCACTTCCACAGAAAGGGTCGCGATGGGCCAGGCGTGCAAACGCTTCAGCCCGATCTCCTCTCCTGATGCAAGGCAATAGCCAAAGCTTCCATCCTTGATACGCTCAAGGGCTGCATTGATCTGTGCTACCAGACGCCGTGAACGCTGCGCATTCACCAACGTCATCTCCCGGCTCATATTCTTAACACTCTGATCAATCAGATCCGGCAACCGGACCGGGTCCTGCTGCATCAAAGTGCTGTACTCATCTGTTTTGGCCAATACCGTTTCGCGCCATTCCTCCAGGCGTTGACGAAAATAATCGAGCTGTTGCGTAGACATATATGCCGCACTGTCATTGTGTAGTTCTTGAGCAAGACTGTTCTTCACGATATCCCCCCATAAACAATTTGGGGCATGCGGCAGCTTTAATGCCTGGATATTTCAACCTTTGAATTCAAGGTGACTTATCCCACCATCATGCCCGATGCCAGCTTGAATAGACGTTGGAACGATGAATGTTTCCGCCCCCTGCTTGTACGTAAAATATCTTTATCTTCGTCAGGTTTGACCATGTTATGCAGAATTGAATCCCAGCTGTAGTTCTCTTCAACCCGCTTGCGCGCTGCAGAGCTGAGGCGCTGATACGCATTGGCATTGTGTAAAAGCCCGCACAATAGCTGACCAAGCTCTTCAGCCCAGAGTTCGGGATCATCCACCCTCAGCACCCTGCCCGTGACCTGATCATCGACAATCTCTTTCGGCCCTCCCACATCGGAGACAAATGCCGGCAGACCGCACGCCTGTGCTTCAAGCACCGCCATGCCGAAGGTGTCGGTAGTGCTGGGGAAGAGAAACAGATCGTGGCTGGTGTAAATATCCGGGAGCTGTGGATATTCAACCCGCCCGCTAAAACGCACATTGTCCAGATCGCGACTCTGCCTGCGCAGCTCTGCCAGGTAGGGACCATCCCCTACCAGGGTCAGGGATGCGCCCGGATGTTGTTTCAGCAGCTGCCGATAGGTTGCGAGGAGAAAGTCGAGGTTTTTATCTTTGGATATGCGTCCGACATACAGCAGGCGGGGATGACGGGCCTCAGGCTGGCGCCGGCTGGCGTCGGGCTTAAAGTGCTCGGTGCGCAGACCGCGCTTGAAATGCTGCATATGGCGGTAGCGGTAGCCACGTTCCTTAAGCAGATGCATATATTCTGCTGTAGGCACCAGCAGGGTATCGAACTGATTGAAGAACCACTTGTTATACGCTTCGATCATATTCGATACGGCGGGTTCATCAATAATAGCTTCTGATTCAATGGTAAAGTCCGTGTGGTAAATACCGCTGACCCTGGTGCCGAGCATTCTGCCTATCAGCAGGCCGAGCAACCCCATGGGGCCGGGGGTGGAGATATACACCTCATCGGGACTGTAGTGGTACACCGCTTTGAGCATGCGCAGCACCGACGGGGTTTTAAGCTGCAACTGCTCATAATGGGGCAGCTTGAATTCGTGGATCGGAGGAACCAGCATGGTTGATGCGGGCAGATCAACCTCCAGCGATTCGGCATCAAGGCTTGCCATAATGCGGATATCATAGCCCTTTTCATCCGCAAGACGCCCAATGGTCTGCAGGGTCATGGAAACCCCGTTAAGATCGGTCAGGGTATCGGTGAGCCAGAGGATGCGTTTCCCCTGGCGCTGAGGCTGTTTGCCCAGGCTCTGCTCAAAACGGTGGATCAGATCCCGGTCGCCATACAGGTGGCGGAAGGAGGTGAAAAACGGCACCGACAGAAAAACCCCGGGGATTGTGGATGAAAGCCCCTGCACGACCCGGAGAACATCCATCTCCTCCATATCAACATTGAGGGAGACCAGAAGCGCCTTGAAATATTCATCCGAGACATCGCTGATGCACTCGTAGAGCAGATCAAGGCGATTGTCTATGTCGTCGGGATCAAGGGTACGCGCCGTTTCAATCAGACGCGCGACACTCTGATACACCGGGTTTTCTTTCTGGCGTTTCATCTTCTTGAGTTTCCAGCGCTCCTTGAAACTCAAACGCTCCTCGCTGAACAGATAGCGGGTCAGGTCGCTGATTGCTGAATGGGAAAACGGGGTATTGTGCTGCTGAGAAAAATCGTAGGCGATTTTATAGATGGCAAAGGTCAGCCCCTGAAAGTCATTCTGGCGCCCATGGGGCTGCATGGCGGCGTTTTTCAGATTCCGGATAAACTCAGCCGGACTCCCGGCTTTGCTGCTGGTACAGGTTTTACCGATGAATATCCCTGCATGGTCATCAGAACCACCGGTGAGACCCTTCTGCCACGGCGTCTTCCCCCAGGGAACAATGGCATGCTTTTTCTGCAGGCGCGCGATATCCTCCGGCTCCAGATCGCGCAATACCCGCGCCAGCACATCGTTGTGCAGGGTGCTGCGACTGCCGTTGCGTCCCTCAAAGTTATTAAACAGCAGAACAAGCTTTTCCAGATGCTCCAGGGTCAGACGCTTGTTGATCGAATAGGTGGCATGCGCAACCACACAGGCCAGATCCTGTTCACGCAGATAATCGCGCAGGCGATAGATATCTTTGCGCCGGGTCTGAATGATGGCGAACTGCTCCGGCGT
>JBNGCY010000127.1:0-2944 GCA_049975505.1 Desulfuromonadaceae bacterium
GTGGCGCGGATCTGGCTGCGCGCGGAAAGAACCGGGCGGATAGCTGCGGGGTCATCGGAGGGACGGATCAGCTTTTTACCCGTTGCCGCCTGATTACGCAGATCCGCCAGGGTGCCGGTGAGGCGGTTCATCTCACTGTTAAGACTGCGATATGTTGAAGCTAGTGTCGTTTTCATAGCGTTAACCTTTATCTCTTGATGGAGATTACGGTACCCATCATATCATCCACGGTGGTGAGGAGTTTGGCGGAAGCTTCAAAACCGCGCTGGTATTTGACCAGGGCGATCATCTCCTCTTCGAGAGAGACCCCGGCGGCTCCATCGCGCATATTCTTAAGCTGGGTGAGGGAATCTTCCGCTCCGCTCTGCTCCAGGCGGTTCTGGCTTGCCTCGATCCCCACGCGCGCGGCCATTTTGCCGTAAAAGCTGACAAAAGTATCTTCCCCGTTGACCGCATGCTTATCCTTGAGCGCAGCGATATCCAGAGCCATGCGATTGTCTCCCGGAGCACTGGTTTCACCTGCGGCAACCTTACTCGGGTCCTGCAATGCCATTGACATAAGGTCAGCGTAGTTGGGCATGGTGAATTGGGGGGCAGCATAGTCTCCGCTTATATCAGACATATCAACATCAACGCTCAGATGGCTGTTACGTGCAGTATCGTAATCAGGGGTGATGTCAAGAACAAACGATCCATCATCAAGTTCACGCGTTGATGCGCTGATACCGGCGACGGAGTCAATTGCGGTTGCTACTTCCTCAAGTGTATGCGGACCACCTGCAAGATTTACTGTATGTTCGGTTCCATCAACAGTAAGTTCTATATCACCATCGCTAAAACCGGCATAATCCTCCGCAGGAAATGCCTGTGACTGATGCCGTCCCGGATTCTGAAAAAACGGAATTCCGCTCGATCCATCCAGCCCCTCACCTGCTTCGTGAAGCTTGTTGACTTCTTGTGCCATCTGATAAGCGGTGTAATCGAGATCCTCCTTAAGTGAAGGAACCAGTTCGTCGCGCACCTCTACCAGGCCGGAGAACTTGCCGCCGAGGTTTTTGCCCTCAACGGCAAAGCTGGAGCCGCCGATATTGAGCTGGAGATCGAGGTCATCGCCTTTCTCCACCGCCTCGAGCTGGAGGGCGGTACTACTCTGCACCAGGGGCAGACCACCCGGAAGCTGGACATTGACCGCGCCGGTGGGCTCTTCAAAAGACTGCACCCCCAGATCGTAGGTGAGTTCCTGCAACAGGACATCGCGGCGGTCGCGGAAGGTGTTCGCGGATTGGCCTGTGCCGGATTCGACGTTCTGAATGCGGTTGTTGAGATCCGCAATCTGATTGAGTTTCAGGTTGACCGCATCGATCTCGGATTTGATGGTGGAGTTGATATTGCTTTTGACGTTGTCCAGATCGCGCGAGACATTGTTGAATTCCGCTGCGAGGATTTCTCCGCGCTGGAGCACCATATCGCGCTCCACCTGTCCACTGGGGTTGGTGGATAGCTCCTGCCAGGAGTCAAAAAAGCGATCGATCTCAGTGGCTAGATTTTCTTCGCCTACACTGAAAACCCGCTCCAGTTCCGCTAGTGGCGTTGACTTCGCATCTTCAGAACCGAGGAGCTGGTTTTTATCCAGCAGTTGTTCGTTGATGAACATATCGTATTCGCGCTCGACACCGGATACCTTCACCCCCTGACCGATGAAAAAATTCCCGAAGTTGAGGGAGGGGTAATCGCTGAAAATCGGAGTCTGGCGCGAATACCCTTCGGTATTGACGTTGGAGATGTTGTTACCGGTTATCTCCAGCGCTTTCTGATTGGTGAACATGCTGGTCTTGCCAGCATTGAGTGCTGCACCTAAACCCATCAGATCCTCCCGGAGAGAAGGCGCCCGCCGTTGGCGCTGCTAACTACGCTGCCACTGGTGTTGTAGGCATCAGGCGCGGACTTGCGCCCGAAAAACGCCATGGATTCGCGGATCCAGTTAAGAGCGGACCAGAGCAGATAGGCGTTACGCCGGTTTTCGAAGCGTATCTTATCCGCCAGTTCTTTATCGGCCGCGGTTACATTCATATCCTCAGTAAATTGCAATTCCTGCATCAGAGCCTCTTTGGCGCTGACAACGTCCTGCAACTCATCGAGGCGCAGATCCCGCACACACTCGCGCTCGCGGATGACGAGATCGTAGAGCTGATTCAGTTGTTCACTGAGAGGGGTATTCATACGTTACGCTCCTGCGCAAGAAACTGCAGCATACTGCCGGCAACTTTTTTCAGATCGGGCTGATACGAACCATCGGCCACCTGCTGCTTGAGGGCGGCGACACGCTCGCTGCGTTCCACATCCTGAGTGGGCGTTGTCGCTTCAGCTGCGCCTGCGGGTTCCAGCATGGGCGGACGCAGGCCCTCAATCCCCGCATTCGCAGGGGGAGCAACCACGCCGCCACTTTTTGAGGTCTGCTGGAGTACTGAAGAAAAGCTCACCTTATCTTCGGACTGCCCCGGTTTCACCTCGGTGGCATCGCCTTTATTCCGGGTGCGTTTCACCTGGTTCGGCGGCAGCAACCCTTTATCACCCTGGATTTTCATGTCCATAACATCACCTTTTTAAGTGTCTTCTATATTCTCGGCATCCTGCCTTGGATGTCCTGTTTTAGCTGGATACTCTGCTCTTCGGCTCTTGATGGAGAAAGATTTAGGTTAAAATAGCGGTAACTATATATCACCTCTGCAAGGGGCTTGTGGTACCCATGGAAAGGGCGTCTGTCGTCACGGACGGCGACAGTCGAACGGCCATGGACGGCACCAATCCCAAGCAGTCGTGTCCCTTGGAATGGGTGCCACAAGCCTCCAACTAAACAGTTGGTTCTATTCTATTTTGTGTGGGTAAGATTGGGTAAGATGACAGCCGTTTACTGAAGTTCACCCACAATATATAGTGCCCTAAG
>JBNGCY010000128.1:0-2942 GCA_049975505.1 Desulfuromonadaceae bacterium
GGGCATGGTAGAGCTCGGTATCCCCGTACATCATCTGCTTCAGACTGGCAAAATCTTTGCTCCCCTTCCCTTCGACCATGTAACACGCCAGGGTAAAAGGGGCTCCCCCAAAGCCGATCAGGGGTACGCGCCCTTCAAACGCCTTGCGCAACCGCCCGATGATATCGGGGATAAACGGCAGTGCCTTCGCCATATCCTCCGGCACCTTCAGCGCCTCCACATCCGTGCGGGTGCGCACCGGATTGGCAAACACCGGCGCGGGATTAAAATCGAGTTCCATCCCCATGGGCTCCACGGCGGTGAGGATATCGGAGAACAGAATCGCGGCATCGGCGTTGAGGATGTCAATGGGCTGGATGGTAACCTCGGCAGCACGCGCCGGATCCTTGCACAGATCAAGGAACGTACCTTCACCTTTGGAACGCACTTCGCGGTACTGGGGAAGATAACGCCCCGCCTGACGCATGAGCCATACCGGAACCTGATCCACCGGCTCACACCGGCATGCTTTGAGGAAATTGTACTCAGTAGACATAGATGGAATCCTTTTTTTTATTTATATGGATGTTTTTTAGATCTGAAGGGCGCATGCAATGCGCCCCTACATATATTATTTAACTCTATTGTGCGGCTTCGCGCTCCAGGCGTTTGCGTGTGCGCGCCGGGATATAGTTGCAGAACGGCTCTTCAGCCATGTAGTCCCCGTATACCGCATCCGCACGTGCGCGACAGCCACCGCATACGTTGATAAACTCGCATTCACCGCACTTGCCCTTGTATTTGGAGAAGTCGCGCAGTTCGTTGAACACCTTGGAATTGAACCACAACTCCTTGAACGGTATCTGCTTTACGTTCCCTACACTGGAGTGAAAGTAGGAGCACGGCTTGAGGTTGCCGAAGCAGTCGATCAGGCAGATGGACTGCGCCGCGATGCATCCCTTGCCCCCGCCGGTGGAAAATGTGAGGCTGCGGCGTTTGAAATCCACCCCTTCGGCCTTCGCCATCTGGGGTACAATGCGGTAGTAGTGTGGCGCACAGGTGGGACGCATCAGGATCTCGTCCTCGTTCTTCTCCTGCTCGTAGTGCCACTTCAGAATATCCTCGTAGTCATCCTTGTCCACCAGTTCGCTCATGATCTCTTCGCCGCGTCCGGTGGGAACAATCATAAACATATACCATGCGGTGGCGCCGAGTTCTTTCGCAAGGTGAAAGGTCCCGGCAATGTCGTGCTGGTTGCGCTTGGTAAAAGATGAGTTGATGAGAAACTTGATGCCGTTGCGCTTAAACGCCTCCGCGGCACGCATCACCCCCTCAAACGCCCCTTCACACTGACGGAAGTTATCGTGGATCTCGGCGGTGGAGCCATCGAGGGACAGGGATACCATCTTGATATCCGTTTCCTTCATCTTCTGGCAGATCTCGTCGGTAACCAGGGTACCATTGGTGGCCATGCACATGCGCAGCCCTTGATCCGTACCGTATTGGGCGATCTCGAATATATCCGGACGCATCAGTGGTTCTCCCCCGGAGAGTACCAGCACCGGCTTCGACACCTCACAGATGTCGTCAATCAGCTTGAAGGCCTCTTCAGTGGTAAAATCACCGGATGCTGCTTCCATATCTGAAGAACAGCGGCAGTGGACACAGGTAAGGTTGCAGCGGCGCGTGGATTCCCACGCTATCCATTTGGGTATAAACTCTTGCTTTTCAGACATAAATAATCTCTCCAGGGATGATGCAATAATTGACTCCGATAGTATATTAAAAACATGCCCCTGACAAGTTCGTCAGTACCACCTCTTCAGCCCTCAGCGCTGGTGACGTGCGAGCCATTCCTGGATCAGTTTCGCGGTGGCGTCCCAACCGGAACCGAGGCGCTGGCGCAAAAAGGTGTGCAACAGGGTATCGAACAGCTGCATCCCCTCTTCGAGCACATGCATGCGCTCAAAAAACACTGCCTGGTGTTCATCCTCCATCGCCGCGCTTTTATCGATCTTCACCGCCGGACACTTGAACGAGCCGAACTGGAACAGCTCCCCCTTAAGGGTCAGGCGCCACTGGTACTCGTATTTATCCAGATATATGGTGGCCTCCGACATCTGCTTGCCGCGCCCCAGGGCGACGCACACCTCCTCGAAGCTGTCCTGCGGCCCGGACACCGTGACCTTCTGCACCCCCTCGTTGCCACTGCCGGCTAGAACCATGCGTTCATCGAGCCAGGCGCGAAACGGTTCTCCCTTTGCCGCCGGTCCGGGGCATTCAACCTGATACGCCGAATCGCTGTTGGTGGTCTGGTACATAAGCCAGAGGAGAAATTCATGTCCCAGCCACGCGTTCTGCTCAATCTGCTGGGTTACCGGGGCGTGCGCATCCGTGGCAAGCACCTGCTCAAGCAGGTCGGCATACTCATCCTTTACCACGGCACGGGCGCGCGCTGCCGGATGGCGCACCACCAGACGCAAACCGGGAAAGCTCTTACTGAACATATCCACGACATCGTCAAAGGCGCGTTTGCTCGTACTCGCAAACAGCACTTGATCCTTGTGCGTATCCCAGAGCAGATCAAGAACCGTGGGCGAAGGCAGCACCCTGGCGAGCAGGCGAGTGCGAACCAGCTCTTTGAGTTCATCATTTTTATCCTTGGGTACACGCTGAAAAGTGGGGTTCTGGTGGAGAAACTTCTCCTGCTCGCGTTTCAGTTCCCCCTTGACCAGGGCTGCGGGGAGACGGCGCTGGTCGCGACGCAGCGAGAACGTCACATAGTGCTCACGCCACCACGCCCCCGGGTTATTGAAATCCCGTGCCTGAAAATCATCCAGTTCCACCCAGCCGAGGGAGAGTTCTTCACTGCTGTTTTCAATAGAGCTGAATGCATGTTGCTTGAGTTGAGTCTCAATCCAGGGGATCAGTTCTTCCTGCGGCTTCTCCCCAACGATATCAAA
>JBNGCY010000129.1:0-2904 GCA_049975505.1 Desulfuromonadaceae bacterium
TCAGGAGCCTGAGCTGGGTTCGGAGAGGGTGCGCACCATTGTGGATAGGGTGTTTGCCTACCGCAATAATCGCCATTTGCAAGCTAGGCGCGAACACATTCCTCAGCTGCTTGAGCGCCTGCTTCTGCCGGTCAGCATCCTGGATAAACACGCCGCGGAGCTTTCCGGCGGAGAGAAACAGCGCATCGCTCTGATGCTGGCCTTTGTGCTGGAGCGGGAGCTGCTCTTGCTCGATGAAGTGACCTCGGCTCTGGATAAAAGCGCGAAACATGCGGTTATGCAGATGCTGGGCGGGATGGAGTCTGTCTCCATGCTGGGAATCGCCCATGATCAGGAGTGGCTCGATTTTGCCGATCGGGTGGTGGAGATGGGAGATAAATCAGGAGACGGGGCATGAATATCATCGATATAGATCCGTTCCATCTTGGCACCGGCTACCTGCTGCTGCTTCTGCCCCTAGGGCTGCTGCTGTGGCTGCGGGTTCCGATTCTGAGCCAGACCCTGATTGCGGTGCTGCGCATGACGGTGCAGCTGCTGTTTGTGGGGTTCTACCTGCAGTTTATCTTTGAGCTCAACAACCACTGGCTCACGGCGGCGTGGGTCCTGATCATGATGACGGTGGCGGATTTTTCCATCATTCGCGGGTGTCTCTTGAAGGTGCGCCGCGTCGTGGTTCCTGTGTTTGTAGCGCTGGTGCTGGGCACGCTTATCCCGCTGGTTTATTTCGTATTTCTGCTCCTCGGCGGTGAGAAAGCCCTGCATGCCCAGTATCTCATCCCCATCAGTGGTCTGATTCTGGGCAACTGCCTGCGCGCGGATATCATCGGGCTGCGCACCTTTTACACCAATCTGAAGAAGTACGAAAAAAACTTTGAATTCACTCTGGCGCAGGGGGCGAGTCTGTATGAGGCGCTGCGTCCGTTCATGCGCGAGGCATGCGAGGCCGCTCTGGCTCCCACCATCGCGACGATCTCGACCGTAGGGCTGGTCTCTCTGCCCGGGGTAATGACCGGGGTGATTCTGGGTGGGGGTGACCCCATGGTGGCGATCAAATATCAGATCGCCATCATGATTGCGATCTTCAGCGGCACTGCGATTACGGTGATATCCGCCCTGCACTTCAGTGTCCGGCACAACTTTCTTGCCGGAGGCAATCTCGATCCGGGAATATTTGCACATAAATCCGCGCGCTCGGAAGCATAGAGCTGACCTTGCTTTCAGAGTTGGTTCGGACTGTTTTGACATCTTTTGTTAATACATATTCGGGGGAAACATGGAATTCAGCGATCTGGAGCAGGCCTGTAAAATTTTCGGCCTGAAGGAAAAAGCCAGCTATGCGGAGATAAAAAAGCGCCATCGCGAACTGCTGCGCCGTCACCATCCGGACCACAACAAAGATGCCGATGAGGATCAGATTCGCCTGATCAACGCGGCATATGCAATACTGGAAGAATACTGCGCCAATTACAGGTTTTCCTTCAGTAAGGAGGAGTTTTTCGAGCAGAACCCTGAAGCGCGTCTGCGCGCCCAGTTTGCCTACGATCCCATCTGGGGCGGGGCGCAGGGGAAAAACGAAGATTAGGCATTAAACTCAATCGCAAAGGAGAAAAATATGCAGATCAAAATTGTCTACTGTGCCTCCTGAGGCCATCAACCCAGAGCAGCGAGTCTCGCTGCGGAGCTTGAAAAACGCCTTGACGGTGCCAAGGTTGAGATCGAGGCCGGAAAGCAGAAAAGTGAGTTTGCGGTATTTGTGGACGGAGCGCAGATTTTCTCCCGTCTGGAGCAGATGCGCTATCCGGAATTGGATGAGCTGGTGGCGCAGTGCCGCGTTTGATTGTTATTCTGCCACCAGCCTTTGCAGATATTCCTGGAGGACCAGGGCGTGATTGTGCTCGGGATCGCGCGCGGCATACACCAGGGTAAGGCGCGCCTCCGGCACCGAATTGAGGAGTTCGCGCGCGCCTGCCCCCTGCTTAAGTTCTTCGAGGTAGCGCCTGCGGAACTCCTCCCACCTCTCGGGATCATGCCCGAACCAGCGCCGCAACTTCGGCGAGGGGGCAACATCTTTGTTCCACTCGTCCAGAGGCAGGTCTTTTTTGGCAACTCCGCGCGGCCACAGGCGATCCACGAGGACGCGGTAGCCGTCCTCACGCTCGGCAGGTGCATAAGCGCGTTTGATTGCTATACGCATATTCCCTCCCTATTTCCCCAACTCAGCTTCCAGCTCCGCAATCCGCGCTTTGAGTTCCTGTTCGCGTTCGCGGGTTTTGGTGCCATCACGCATGATTGAAGCAATGCCGCAGGGGCTGCCGTCTGCATCGCGCAGGAGGATAATGCTGAAGGCGCATGAGATCTGGGAGCCGTCTTTGCGTAGAGCCGGAACCGAAAGGAGATCATATTCGCCATAGTGGGATTCTCCACTTTCCATGACGCGGTAATAGCCCTCCCAGTGGCGCTGGCGCAGGCGCTCCGGGATAATGATGTCGAGAGATTGCCCGACTGCCTCGGCGCCGCTGTAGCCGAAGAGATGTTCAGCCCCTTTGTTCCACAGACAGATTATCCCTTTGGGATCGGAATAGAGAATGGCATCCGGGGCATTGTCGATAATGCTCATATAGGTGTCGCACTCAAGGGGGTTGCTCATGTCTGTTCTCCTGTGTATACAAGTTTGATGTAGGCGGATATTGTAAAATATCTCAGCTTTTCTCTATCATTGCATTCTGACTATAGCGTGTATTTGATCCGGATCAATGTTTGCCGTGGCAAAGGGCCTCAGTATTAAAAGGAGGTAACTGTTCAGCAAAGGCTCATGGTACCCATTCCAAGGGACACGACTGTTTGGAATTGGGGCCGTCCATGGCCGTTCGACTGTCGCCGTCCGTGGCGACAGACGCCCTTTCC
>JBNGCY010000130.1:0-2877 GCA_049975505.1 Desulfuromonadaceae bacterium
AGCACCTTCAGATATGCCAGGGTATCGCGCACTTCGCGGCGGTCGAAAAACTGCTGCCCCCCGATGAGGACATAGGGGATGTTGGCATAGCGCAACTGCTCTTCAAAGATGCGCGACTGCCCGTTGGTGCGGTACAGAATGGCAAAGTCACGATGGGAGTAGTTGAAGCGCGAGCGCAGGGCGTGAATCTCATCGATGACGCGGGTGGCCTCATCCTCACCGTCGTCACACAACAGATAGCGCACCGGTTCCCCGGCCTCACCGCTGGTCCAGAGGTGTTTTTCATGGCGTGTGGCATTGTGGCGGATCAGGGCGTTGGCGGCGGCGAGAATGTTGGCGCTTGAGCGGTAGTTCTGTTCCAGCTTGATCACCGTAGCGCTGGCGAAGTCCTGCTCAAAGTCGAGGATGTTGCCCGCCTGGGCTCCGCGCCAGCCGTAGATGGATTGATCATCATCTCCGACCACGCAGATGTTGCCCTCGGAACCGCACAGCTCACGCAGAAGGCGGTACTGGACGTGATTGGTGTCCTGGTATTCATCCACCATGATGTATTCAAAACGGGTGCGGTAGTGATCGAGGACGCCCGGATGGGCGTGAAACAGCTCGATGCACAGGCACAGGATATCGTCGAAATCGATGGCATTGCACGCCTTAAGCGCCTGTTGGTAGCGTGGATACACCAGAGCGGCAAGCTGGGCGTATTCATCGTAATCCGGAGCCTGAAACTGTTCCGGCCCCACCAGGCGGTTCTTGGCGCTGCTGATACGCGCGAGGATGATATCGGCATCAATGCTTTTGCCGTCGCTGGTGCTGCGCTGGGGGAGGAGATCACGCACCAGGCGGATCTGGTCGGCGCCGGCGTAGATGGAGAAGTTTTTTTTATATCCCAGACGTTCGATGTGCTGGCGCAGGATGCGCACCCCCAGGGAGTGAAAGGTGGAAATGATCAGCCCTTTAGCGCGTTTGCGCCCCACCTCCTCTATCACGCGCTCGCGCATTTCCCGCGCGGCCTTGTTGGTAAAGGTGAGAGCGACAATGGACTCGGCGGGGGTGGTATGCAACAGCCTGGCTATGCGCGTAGTGATAACCCGGGTTTTACCCGACCCGGCTCCGGCAAGAACCAGTACCGCGCCATGGGTGTGTTCTACGGCCTGTTGTTGGGGTTGGTTGAGGTTTAACAAGGTGCGCGTTCTTTCTGTGAATATGAGGAAAAAATAAGTGTATCCACTAGAGGAGGAGCTTGATTTTTTTAAAGTGATTCGTGTATCTTACCCGCCATGTCAAGAATAATCATCTTCCTCATCAGCATTGTCTGGGCCTCTCTGGTTTTTGTCTCCTGGGATGAGCCTCAGGCGGGCGTGGGAACCACCACTGCAACTGCGGCGGAATCAGTTTCCACAGGCGCCCGCTCCTGATCCTTCTTTTCTCAGAGCGCTTTCCGATCTCTTGGCGCACAGTACTCCTGGCTTTTTTATTATAACTAAATAAGTTCGAAATACACGCAGAAGCACGTGCTTTTATGCATGTCTGCAGGTGCTTCCCTGACGTGTGCCACGCTGCGCAAAGGTGGCGTCGATAGCGTTGAGCACTTCCCATTTATTCAATGACCACATAGGGGCGAGCAGGGTGTCGCGCGGTCCGTCACCGGTTAGACGGTGGATGAGGGTATCGGGATGAAGGCGTTCAATAAAATCCGTTACCAGATTTACATATGTATCCTGTTCGAGCATCTCGATCCCGCCGGACTGATACATCTCCCCCAGGGGGGTGCCGGAAAGAACGTGAAGGAGGTGGATTTTGATGCCGTCAACCTTCAGATGCGCCATTTCATCCGCGGTGTGCAACATCATCTCCGGGGTTTCTCCCGGCAGGCCCAGAATTACATGGACGCACAGAGGAATCCCGCGTTTTTTTACCCCGGCAGCGGCTTTTAGAAAGGTGGAGTAATCGTGGCCGCGGCGCAGAAATTCCAGGGTGGAATCGTGGCAGCTCTGCAGCCCCAACTCGAGCCACAGATCGGTGCGCCGATGGTAGTCAGCGAGCAGATCGAGGATATCCTCTCCCACGCAGTCCGGGCGTGTGCCGATGGCAAGGCCCACCATATCCTCCACCGCAAGGGCTTCATCGTAGCAGGAACGCAGGGTTTCCAGTGGGGCATAGGTGTTGGAGAAGGGCTGGAAGTAGGCAATAAACGCTTTGGCCTTGTACTTACGCCGCATGATCTCCTTGCCGTGTTCAATCTGTCCACTGATTGAGAGGCGCCGCGCAATGCCGGTGGCGCCCGAGCCGTTGGGATCACAGAAGAGGCAACCCGGATTGGTGCGTGTGCTGCCGCGATTAGGGCAGCCGAAACCCGCATCCACAGAGATTTTATGCACCCGGTGCCCGAACTGCTCCTTCAGATATTGTGAATATACGCGGTAGGCTTTAGTGTGCATGATCTCAGATATGTTCTGCCGGGTCTTCCACGCGCAGGTTTTCCAGGTAGGCATCCCACTCGGTGGGGAGCAGGTCGCGTTTTTTTGTGTTGCACTCCTTGCATGCGGGGACACAGTTACCCTTGGTGGTGTGTCCGCCGCGCACCAGAGGTATAATGTGATCCAGGGTCAGCTCTTTGGGGGCGACCTCGGCGTTGCAGTAGTAGCAGCGCCCCCTGGCAATGCGATTCTGCCACCACTGGCTTTTACGCAGTTTACGCGCGGCTTCGCGCTCTTTGCGCAGTTGTTCTTCGGGGATATCGACGAAAATATTCATGCAGGAATCATGGCACAGGCGGGCATGAAAATACAAGGCGTATGCATATGCGGGATAATTTTCTACTGGATTTTCTGCTCTCAAGTGCTAGAAACAACGTAACCGTTGAATAAGGCCTTGTGG
>JBNGCY010000131.1:0-2866 GCA_049975505.1 Desulfuromonadaceae bacterium
GGAATGTAGGAAAATCGATCAGTTTAGGTTAAACTCAGATTGCCAGTACTCGATGGATTCTAAAATTACATATTGTTGTCCAGGTTCAACCCCTTTTTGCGTAAGGAGCTCTCTGATCGAAGCCTTCTGTGTATCATCCATACCGCCTCCTGTCGCGGTCCTGGTAGTCTGATCAGAGGGGGGCGGCCAGGATGACCGCCTTTCAGCCCGCTGCGTAATCCGGTAACTTCGAACAGCTAATCCGGTTTTATCCGAACGGCAAAACGCCCGCGAGCCATCCTGCAGGTTGACCTTATAAAAGTGTTCGAACTAAGTCAAGCCAGCCTTGAGTTTCCGCATGGATTCCCCTTTCAAGTTCAGGTTATGCGCATTATGCACCAGCCGGTCGCAGATAGCGTCTGCGATGGTCGGGTCGTCGATGATTTTATGCCATTTGCTGACGGGGTACTGGGTAGAGATAATGGTTGAGCGCACATTGTGGCGGTCTTCGGTAATCTCCAGAAAGTCCCGGCGCTGGGCATCGGTCAGCGGCGTGAGGCCCCAGTCGTCAACGATCAACAACTGCACCCGGGAGATTCTGGCCAGCAGCTTGACGTAGCTGCCGTCAGCGTGAGCGATTTTAAGTTCCTCAAGAAGCCGTGGCAGGCGCAGGTATAAACAGCTGATGCCGTCCCGGCAGGCGGCAACGCCCAGAGCGCAGGCAAGGTAGGTTTTTCCGACGCCGGTGGGACCGGTAATAATAAGGTTGCGGTGTTTTCTGATCCAGTCGCCCCCGGCAAACTGCAGGATAGCCGGCTTGTGCAGCCCCCGGCTTGCTTTAAAGTCCAACTCCTCCACACAGGCGTTTGGATACCGCAAGCGAGCGCGTCTGAGAAGCATACTCAACCGCCGGTTGTCACGGGCGTGCATTTCCTTCTCAACCAGCATGCTGAGCCGCTCTTCAAAATCCAGATCGCCGTAGGCATGGCTGTTCATTTGCTCTTCCAGGGCCTGGGCCATACCAAAAAGCCGCAAGGCCGTAAGATCATCTATGGTTGTCTGCATCATAGTAGGATTCTCCCCTGAGGTTTTCATGGTCAATTGCCTCTGAGCGCTGCGGCAGGTCAAAGGGCACAATTTTATCAAGACCTTTCTCAAGCATGGATTTGACGCTTCTGAAGCTGTAGGCCCCCAGCTGCAGGGCGCGGTAACAGGCCTGCTCGACCCGCTCAGGGGTATAGGAGCTTGCCAGCCGGATGATGCCCAGACAGCCTCGAAAGCCGTGTTCCGGATGGGCTTTGCTTTGCATAATCTTTTCCATGAGATCACGGGTATGGATCCCGATGGTGGCGCCCCACTTCTGTATCCGCTCCGGGGTCCACTGCCGGTAATACCGGTGTTCATGGGGCATGTGAGCGCTGTCGGTAACGTACTGGCCGGGCCGGGTTGTGCGAGGGTGGGAGGCAACCCGTTTGCCGTTGCAGTAAATCTGCACCGTTCGCTGGTCGTATTGAATCTCCACGACTTTGCCGATCAGGCCATAGGGTACGCTGTAATAGGTTTTTTTAACATCCACATGATAATCGATGTGCACCTTGGCTTTCTTCCACTGGCTGATGCTGAATCGAATCGGTGGCAAAGCCTTCAGCTGAGCCTTTTCCTGCTCCTCAAACAGCTCCCGGCGGCTCCTGCCCGTTACCTGCATGGGCCGGTCATTGAGCTTGGTTACTTCCTGCATGATGGCTGCATTGAGCTCCTGCAGGCTGAAGAATTCCCGGTTGCGAAGGGCTGCCAGTATCCGGCGCTGGGCATTCAGCACCCCGCTTTCCACCTTGGCCTTGTCTTTGGGTTTCCTGACGCGGGTGGGCAGTACGACGATACCATAATGCCGCGCCATCTCGGCAAACGTCTGGTTGATCTCGGGATCCCAGTAACAGGCATGGGTTACCCCGCTCTTAAGGTTGTCGATGACCACGCAATTCGGGACACCGCCAAAAAACTCAAGGGCCTTTATCGTAGCGCCTATAAAATCCGGCACCTTCTGGCTGGCTACGGCGCAGGCAAAGCAATAAGAAGATGCCCCCAATACCGCCACGTACAGCTCGGCCTCTATAACCTGCCCGGTTGCCGGGTCACGGTAGCTGGCTTTCGTCCCGGAGAAATCAACAAACATCTTATCCCCGGCCTTGTGCTGCAGCCGCATCGTTGGCCAGGTGGTTTTCATCCAGTCGCGGCACAACCCGTAAAACTGCGTCCGCCCATACCCCTCGGGATGATTCTCCCGGTACTCCTCCCACAAAAGCTGCAGCGTTACCCCCGGCTTTTTCATCTCCCGGGCAATGTACTGCAGGTCCGGCTCCGGCTTGGCCGGTTCTTTTTGCTGGGGTTTTTTGCCTCGCAGCAGCGCCTCAAGCTCTTCCTGCCCCATCGCCTCTACCGCGGTCCAGTCCAATCCCAGACTGTCAAGCCGCTTTGCGTACCCCTGCACGGTAGAGACTGACATGTGGCATGCCCCCGCTATTGTCCGCAGGGTCATCTTGTGCTCCAAATGCAGCCGGCATAGTTCTTTGATCTGTTTCATGCTTTTCCTCCTGCCTTGTCGTGCTTTCATGATGCCCTTTCCAAAAGTTTTTACGGGGCATCATATCAGGTGTTTTGCAGGAAGCTTACGCGGTGGGATAAATCCGGTTTTATCCGAACACCAAATCCGGTGATGGGGAAAAAGCGTTCGATGTTTTGCGGATTCGGTGTTCGATGTTCGCCGGATTTGCTGTTCGAGGTTTTCCGGATTTAGTGTTCGAGGTTGGCCGGATTATACAATTATACGTTATCCAGCATTGAGGAAGCCCGCGCGTGGGTAGCAAAATTTGTGCATTGGTACAACAAT
>JBNGCY010000132.1:0-2855 GCA_049975505.1 Desulfuromonadaceae bacterium
ACGTGAAAAAATACCCTGTATAGCAGAAACAACAAGGCCACCGACACTGCTGCTGCCGATGGCCCATGCGAAAATCACCTGCATGTGCGGATATCAGAATAACCCGGGGATATTCAAACCTCCGGTGAGCTTACCCATCTCATTCTGCACCATCTCCTGGCTTTTACGCATTCCCTCATTCACTGCAACCATGATGAGGTCCTGGAGCATATCCACATCCTGCGGGTCGACCGCATCCGGCTCGATCGTGATCTCAAGCAGCTGCTGCTTGCCATTGACACGCACGGTCACCATGCCGCCCCCGGCGCTGGCTTCAACCTCACGTCCTTCGAGCTCCTTCTGCATCTCCTCCATCTTGCGCTGCATCTGCTGCGCCTGTTTCATCATGTTGCCCATACCTTTAGCCATTATAAATTCTCCTTTAATATTCAAAGATATACTGTTGCAGACATATAGAGGCTCTTGCAAAAGTCGTCATCCTCGTGAAAACGGGGATCCAGTTTTTGGGTCAGACCCGAGATCTTCTGGATTCCCGCCTACGCGGGAATGACGGGCACTGAGTTTTCAGCTTTTTGCAAGAGGCTCATATAGATAAAATATTTACACATAACCCTTGTCGTTAGGGGTCACATCTACCACTTCACCGGCGAAAATTTCCACTGCTTTGCGCACAATGGGATGATTTATCGCATCTTCGCGCAGACGCCGGGAGCGGTCACTCTCCTGCTGCTGTTTACTCTGCTGCAGGGACGGAGGCGCCTGCTGTGCCGCCAGCCCCTCCACCTTGAGGGTTATTTTCTCGCCCAGAAGTATCTGGGTCAATTCGCAGATCTTTTCCTGGGTCTCTTTATCCTTGAGCTGCTGGAGCAGAAATGACCCCTTCCCCGCTCCGAGGCGCAGCAGTGGCGGCTTCAATTCGAGCAGACTTACATTATCCAGCAATGCACCGATGCGCGGATTTTTTTTTCCCACCTGTTGAACCAGCGTACTCCAGTCCGCTTCTTGAGTCGGGTGCGCTGCATCCATATCTGTATCTGCCGTAGCTGAGTCGACTCCGGAGCCTTCATTTGCGGAGAAAGATTCTTGTCGTTGTTCCTGGTTGTTTGCCTCCGGTATGGGAGACTCTGCGCATTTTCCCGCGTTATTATGCTTGGCATTTCCGCTCCGGGCATATTCCGGACGCGATTCCGGCGCGGATGTACGTTCACGCGTGCAGTGTCCTCCCGCGCTCTCGGGTGTTCCACCGTACGAACCTCCACTCGAGGCACCCTTCGCTCCCCCGCTTCCGTGGGTTCCGCACTGCTCCAGCTTGCGCACCAGATCCTCGATCCTGCGCGCCGGAGGAAGACTTGCCGCGCGTACCAGTGCCATCTCAAGCAACAGGCGCGGATAAACCGAAGCAGACAACTCCGATTCCACCTTGATAAGCATACTCAGCAGACGCTGCCAGTCTTCAGCCTCTCCGAGGGGGGCAAGGCGCTCAAATTCGGCATACTCGTCCTCACTGATCCCGAGCTGAAGACGCGGATCCTCCACCACCCGGGTCAGAATCAGGGTGCGCACACTCTCGACCAGATCCTGACACAAAGTGCGAAACGAGTATCCCAACTCATCCACACGCCGGATAACATCGAACACCTGCGCCGGCTGCCGCTGCATACATGCATCCAGCAGATCGACAATCAGGCGTCGATCCACCACGCCGAGCAGAGCCATGACATCGGCATCTTCAACCTTATCCGGGCTGAAGGCGAGCACCTGATCGAAGGTGGAGAGGCTGTCGCGCATGCTTCCGCCTCCAGCCTGGGCTATCATCCGCAGGGCTCGCGCAGAAATATCAATATGCTCGGCTTCAGCTATATGTTGGAGCTGACCTGTTACTTTAGTCTGGGAAATTTTACGAAAATCGTAGCGTTGGCAGCGTGACAGGATTGTCACCGGGATTTTGTGCGGCTCGGTAGTGGCAAAAATAAACTTCACATGCTCCGGCGGCTCTTCAAGAATCTTAAGCAGGGCATTGAAAGCCGGAGTGGAAAGCATATGCACCTCATCGATGATAATCACCTTGTATGGCGCGCTCGCAGGCATATAGCGTGCCATATCGCGCAGCTCACGCACGTTGTCCACCCCGTTGTTGGAGGCGCCGTCTATTTCGATTACGTCATCGTGGCGGTTGGCGGCGATCTCCAGGCACGATTCGCACTTATTGCACGGTTCGGCACCCTGGCGTTCCCGGCAGTTGAGAGCCTTGGCCAGAATCCTGGCCGCCGAGGTCTTGCCTACGCCGCGCGCACCGGTAAAGACAAACGCATGGTGCACCCTCCCGCTGAGGATGGCGTTGGTAAGGGTGCGGCTCACATGCTCCTGTCCCACGAGGTCGGCAAACAGGGCCGGGCGCCATTTAAGTGCTAAAACCTGATATGACATACGCTGCTACTGGAGTAGAGTCTGATGTTTGTGGATGGCATGTGTGCTCTCCGGACAGCAGGGTTGCACGTGTATTTCGTTCATCCACCGGGAAAAAGGACAGTGCGCATGTTAGCGCAACAGACATGGAAAGGTACAGGCATAAAAACATTTGCCGCCACAAGTGACGACCAGGTTTATCCGCGGCACACCGGCTGCATCGCTACCGCTGCTCCCTTCCGGGCCTGACGGGGTTCGCGACCGCCCGTTGCGCGGGACCTGGCCGTCACCTGTGACGGCAAATAAAAATTCGCCTCTGAAATCACGGGGCGGATGAACTGATTTATCCACAAAGGCTCGGAGGGGATACGCTTCGAATCCCAAGGAACCTTTATTCGTAACTATTCACCACCACTACCGGTGAGGGCTTGTGGTACCCATGGAAAGGG
>JBNGCY010000133.1:0-2614 GCA_049975505.1 Desulfuromonadaceae bacterium
CCCTGCAGCGTATTGTAAGCAATGCCCGCATCAACAGTGACATTGTAGACGATACGACCCAGGCGGTACACGCTCTGCGCGAGCATGATATGCCCATCATGTTACTGAGCCAGGAGTTTGACGGCAGCGATGCCCTGGATCAGATCCATCTGTTCAAGCAGGTAAACAAGCGGGTGAAGATCATCCTGCTCGCAGATACCGATTCGGTTAGCTATTTGAGAAAAGCGCGAAGTGCAGGGATCTTCTACCATGCGTTAGAACCGAAGACCGAAGAGGATATGCAGGAGCTGGCGATGGCGCTTGAATCAGCGCGTGAGGCGTGTGAAAAGCAGCAGCGCAGCCTGCTGGGTAAGATTGCCAGGGCGATTCCTATGCCGGGATAGAGAAAACGTATATTTCATCTGCGTCAGAACCCTGAGTTGCCTGCCCATACCAACCATGTTCTACGCTGTTTATTTTGATTTTATGTAATTGGCCCCATGCCTGTATGAAGCAGGTGTGGGGTTTTTTTGTAGAACTCTCCGGGTACGCTATTGGTTCACAGATTCAGACAGCACAGACTTGACCCACTGGTTTATGCTCTGTCCGTGCGCTGTTGCTGCCTGTACAACCTTTGCATGCAGCTCTGGTGGAATCCTGACGTTGAATTTGCCCGAATAACTTTTTTCGGGCTTAATGCCTTTTTCTGCACACATCTCTAAAAAGACCTTCAGGGAAATTTCTCCTTCCTTCTTCAAGGTTTCAATGTCTTTGGCGTAGAAGTCAGCACCACCGTTGAGGCCCACAAACTCTCCTCTAAACATCTCAATTTCGGGATCATAGACAATGTTGGCCCTGTAGCCATTTATATCCATAATGTTCATCATGGCGACACCTCATTTTTTATTAGCCATTCCCTGATAGAAGCAACCGCACCTTTGTCGGTATTGGGTGAGGGGTGCGGACGGTGAAACACTCGGCATTCATTGAAAAGCAGGACACCTATGCGAGAGCATTCCCGCTCGGTGATCTCGGCTCCGAGTTCTAAAAAAAGCGCCTCAATATCTTTCCATTTGATATTTGCGCTAACAGGCCGGGAGAAAATCAACTCGAGAGTTTTATTGTGTTTTTGCTTTATGGCAAACTAGCACCACATACCGGTACTACTGGCAAGCGCTAAAAACCTCAAACACCTCCGCCTCCGCAAACGTTTCCCCCTGCATATCTTTATCCGAAAGTATTGGCTCATCATCATAGAGCCATTCAATGCCGATGTCAGAATCGTTCCACATTATGCAGCGTTCGCATTCAGGGGCATAGAAATCTGTGGTCTTGTACAGGAATTCAGCAACTTCACTGCGGGCAACAAATCCATGCGCAAATCCGGGAGGGATCCAGAGTTGCTGCTTGTTTTCTGCAGAGAGAATTGCTCCCACCCACTTGCCGAAGGTAGGCGAGCCCTTGCGGATATCCACGGCTGCATCAAACACCTCGCCGACAACACAGCGCACCAGTTTTCCCTGGGCATGCGGCGGCAGCTGATAGTGCAGACCGCGCAATACCCCCTTTTGTGAACGCGAGTGGTTATCCTGTACAAATTCAGGCTTAACCCCGGTAGCCTCCTGAAATTTATGTTTGTTATAGCTTTCAAAAAAAAAAGCCGCGCTCATCACCGAACACTTTGGGGGTAAGCAAAACAACATCGGGTATCTCCAAGGGCTGCGCGTGCATCAGTACACCTTCTCCTTTAAAATCCGCATCAAATATTCTCCATACCCGTTCTTGGCCAATGGACTTGCCAGCTTCTCAAGTTGCTCTGCATCAATCCAGCCCTTGCGGTAACAGATCTCTTCCGGGCACGCGACCTTCAACCCCTGGCGTTTTTCCAGCGTAGAAATATACTGCCCGGCTTCGAGCAAACTCTCATGGGTACCGGTATCCAGCCACGCATAACCGCGCCCCATCACTTCAACCTGCAGTTGATTCTGCTCCAGATACAGGCGGTTGAGGTCGGTAATCTCAAGCTCACCGCGGGCTGATGGTTTAAGATTTCGCGCCAGATCTACTACCTGGTTGTCGTAGAAGTACAGACCGGTAACCGCATAATTCGATTTCGGTTGCGTGGGTTTTTCCTCTAACGAGAGCACCTTTCCCTCATGGTCAAATTCCGCCACTCCGTAGCGTTGCGGGTCGTGGACATGGTAGGCGAACACCGTTGCCCCCTCGCAGCGGCTGACGGCGCTGTTCAACAATGTAGTAAACTCATGCCCATAAAAGATATTATCCCCCAGCACAAGGGCTGATGGATTGTTACCGATAAACTCCTTACCGACAATAAACGCCTGTGCCAATCCTTCGGGCCTGGGCTGCACTGTATATTCCAGATTGATGCCCCACTGGCTCCCATCACCCAACAGCTGCTCGAATCTGGGCGTATCCTGCGGGGTAGAGATAATCAGGATATCG
This sequence comes from Desulfuromonadaceae bacterium, assembly GCA_049975505.1. Taxonomy (GTDB): domain Bacteria; phylum Desulfobacterota; class Desulfuromonadia; order Desulfuromonadales; family Desulfuromonadaceae; genus JAIVHC01. Next base: position 2,446 of record JBNGCY010000133.1, read on the forward strand.
CGAATCCCCGCAAGCAGCAGAGTGCTTAAGGGGTAGTAGATCATGGGTTTGTCGTATATGGGCAGCAGCTGCTTGGAAACAGATATTGTCGCGGGATGCAGACGTGTACCAGCTCCGCCGGCGAGGATGATCCCCTTAGTTTTGAGTTTTGAGTGTTGAGTTTTGAGAG
>JBNGCY010000134.1:0-2581 GCA_049975505.1 Desulfuromonadaceae bacterium
GGTCACCAATGCGGATTTTTTTGCTAACGGCCATGGTTCAAGAACTCCCGGGGTTGTTGATCTGGATTTGCTCCGCCTGGCGCGCGGCAAAATTGCGCAGTTCCGTTTCCAGGGCGGTGTTGCTCGCGGCCTGCTGATAGTTGTGGTATGCCTGTGCCGCCTTGCCCTGCAGCTGTTGGCTCAGGGCGAGACCCAGGCGCCAGTCGCCACGCCGGGGGCGGAATTCGCACAACAGGGTGTAGAGCGCTTCTGATTCAGCATACGCCCCCTGGTGACGGGCGAGGAGGGCGCGCAAAACGTAAAAATCCGGATGCTCTTTGAGGCGTGGTTGATTCATCCGGCGTAACAACGTGTAGGCACGCGCACTCTTATTCTGCTCAAGGAGAATGCGCGCATAAAGGGTATTAACCTCTATATCATCCGGGGCAACTGTATGACCCCGTTCCAGGGTACGAAGCGCCTCCGCGTCCTGCTGCAGACGAAGTTGCGCCAGGGCCAGATGGCGGTAGATCTGTGCATCCAGGCGTCTGATTTCATCTGCTTCCGGGGCGGGATTTTCCGGCGTCTCTGCGCGCTGCAGATGTTGCTGAAGGGTTTCGATTGTTTTAGAGTAATGCGCATCGGCATAGTGTTGTTGCGCCCGTTTTAACACCTGGCGGCGCTGTTCCACCGGATTGAGGGCGGGTTTGATGGCGATGCTGCCACTTGCGGACTCCGCTGTTGAAGGCTTCAGAGATTGCGGTGTGCCAGAATCTGGCGGTGTTTTTGTTTCAGGTGCGGCACTTACAGTCTCCGGTTCCGGGGCCGCAGGAGATGAAGAGGCGTTGTTTTCTCCGCCGGAAACGCTATCAGCAGGAAGAACCCCGGCAAGGTGGAGGATTTTCTCAGGGGAGGAAATCCGCCTCTTCCGCTTTTCTTCCTGCTCTGGGGTTGTGATTTCTTTTGATGGTACAATTCCTCTGCCTGATCCAGGTTCTTTTTCCGAAACATGTTCTGTCTTTGCGGCAGGTTTTCGATCCGGCACGGTGTGTTCCGGGGCCGGAATGCGCGCCGAGATTGAACCCACACTGGCAGTATGCGGCGCAGAAGCCTGTTGGGGGAGACTGTGCCGAGCGAGATACCACCCTGCGCCCATGCCGCCCCCCAGAACCAGCAGAGCGCAGATACCGACCAGGGCACGGCGCTTGCCCCTGCTGTGTCGCTGAGGCTGGTCGGAATAGGTTTCAGCGCATAAGTCCCGGTGGGTACGGCCGTGCTCAGGCTTGCGGGCGTGGCGTTTCTCCAGATCGCGCAGCATCTGATTGATCAGGCTCATAAATCCGCCCCCCAGTATCTGCCGAGAAGAAAACATCCTGCCAGTATCACACCCAGGGTGACCCCGAAAAGTCCCAGTTTAATCCGCGAAGGAGGCTGCGGTATCCCGTCGGTATCCCTGATCGCGGCGTGGACATGTGCGGGCTTAATCTCCCAGACGCCTTTGCCGTAGGCGCTGAGAAGAGCCTTATGTGCCAGAATATTGAGCACCCGCGGAACCCCGCCCGAAGCCCGATGCAGCTCACGCAGGGCGCCGGGGGTGAACAGGGGCGCACCCCTGTAGCCCGCCTGTCTGAGGCGAAAATTGATGTATCCCGGAGTATTTTCCCTGTTCAGGGGGGAGAGTTCGTAACTGAAACTGATGCGCTGGCGCAACTGACGCAGATGGGGCTGGCGCAGACGTTCGTCCAGCTCCGGCTGGGCAAAGAGAACGATCTGAAGCAGCTTGTGTTTCTCGGTTTCCACATTGGTGAGCAGACGCAGCGCTTCGAGGCTTTTATCCGGCATCGCCTGGGCCTCATCCACGCACACCAGGGCGCGCTTGCCTTCGGCGCGCAGCTCAATCAGGTGGCGCTGGAGCAGCTGCCCCAGGGCGGCAAAGCGTTCATTCGGGGCGGGGGTGAGGCCGAGTTCGGTGGCAATGGCATGGTAGAGGGGCTGCGGCTGGAGCGCCGGGTTCGGGATGAATGCGGTTATTACATCTGCGGGCAGATCGTTCAGGAGTTTGCGGCACAGCATGGTTTTGCCGGTACCGACCTCGCCACTGATCTTGACAACTCCCTCGTTATTGGCGAGGGCAACCAGCAGGACATTCCCCGCTTCGCGACCGCTCAAGGTGGGGTAGTAGAAAGCGGTGTCCGGGGTAAGGCTGAACGGGTGTTCATCAAGCCCGAAATGTTTTAAGTATGTAAGCTCAAAGACTGAATCCATGCGGGTCAATTCCGGGTGTTCATGCGCTGGATCCGGGAATTGCTTGCCTCCATGGCGCGGTTCCAGTCGCCAGAATTGCGCACCACCTGGGGGCGCAGGAGAATTACCAGTTCACTTTTGGTGTCGGCATCGCGCTGCTGGCGAAACATCATCCCCAGGCCGGGGATGCGGCCAAGCCAGGGAACACCGGCTTTTTTGTTGCGGGTGGTTTCTTTCATCAGGCCACCAATCACCACAACCTGCCCGTTCCGGGCGCGCACGATGGTGTCCGATTCACGCACACTGCTGTAGGCCAGGGGTAGAGACTGCTCCTGGCCGCTGACGGTGATGATCTTGG
>JBNGCY010000135.1:0-2580 GCA_049975505.1 Desulfuromonadaceae bacterium
ATGGCCGGGGCTATGGCCGGGGCTATGGCCGGGGCTATGGCCGGGGCTATGGCCGGGGCTATGGCCGCGGCCTAGGCTACGGTGCCGGATGGGGTGGTCCGGGTTATTATCCGCCTGCACCACCTACTCCGGAGCAGGAACGCCAGGCACTCAGCATCGAGGCGCAGAATCTCCGCCAGGCCCTGAGCGACATCGAGCGCCGGTTGGCGGAACTGCAAGGCCAGTCGGAACAAGGTGAATCGTAACCGATAACGGATAGCAAACCATTCAGGAAACAAGGGCCGCTTTCTCGCTGCGATGCGAAAAGCGGCCCGCTTGCATTGAAAGCCCGCCAAGGTGGATATCGGTGTTTGCCACGATAAGGGAATGGTCCGGAAGGATAGGACACTTAAGAACACCCACAATAGGACACCGAGAGACTGTTCTTTACCCCGAAATTAAGACTGTAGCGCATAATGAGACATTCTATATTGCCCCCCTCCAGTGCCCCTGTTGCTTAAATTGATAATTGCCCGGAAGTAACTATTGTGCTAACGTTTATGCATACAAAAATTCTAGGAGCATGGTTGGTCGCTAGCCTTTACCATGTAGGGACTTTCACCCTTCACTCCATGCCGGCTTTTACCGGCGCTTTCAGAACGGCCCCCTTTACCTTCCCATTAATAAACGTTACCGATACTGATTTATACTATGTGTAACCCTACCCCATACGCCCCTAGAGATTTGGCAGGTCGTCGTAAACGTTCTGCTGACGGCTACATGATTCTTCTTCCCCCTATTCGTAATGCGTCCACATGCGTAACACTTTTACGGTTCTTGCGTCCTCAAGCACCTGATAAACCAAGCGATGCTGTATATTGATTCGTCTGGAATATGCCCCAGCTAAATCGCCGACAAGCTTCTCACAGGGAGGCGGATTCTGGTATGGATTCTCGGCAATAATCGCAAGAAGTTTCTGTGCTTTTGGTTTCATCCCTGAATCAGCTAACTTCTTGGCGTCTTTCTGGGCTTGCTTGGTATAAACGATCTGCCAACTCACCAGTCAAGTTCCTCGTCGCATTTATCAACGGGAGTATTTAGCCCCTCAACGATCGATTCTTTCATTCCTGGAATCGAATGGAGATAAAGGGTCTCTTGAACGGCACGCCAATCGTCTTCTGAAATTAAAATGGCATTGCCGCGCTTGCCGGTTATTTGTATAGGCTCATGTGATTCTGAGACTTCGTCCAGTAGCCTGTATAAGCTTTTTCTTGCTTCAGTAGCTGTTATAGTTGGCATATCAACCCCCTTTATGTACGTCATAGCGTACGCCCATTGGTGAAATTTGTCAATTTTTCTAACCAGCGCCTGGATAAAATTTTCAGAGCGTGCATCGAGCGAGGTGCAGGGGACGTTCTTACTTTATTGCTTTAGTGCCATGACCAGCCACTTCTTCACTTCGTGGTTCATCTCGACGATCTTCTCCCCTTTGTGGATCGCACGCGAAACTGCAGGTGGGCCTATTCCAAGATAGCGGGCGATTTTCGCTGCGGGGTTATGCAATTGGCGGGTAGCGCAAAAGCAGAAGACACAGCGCGCTTCGGAGACCTTGTTCATCCTGCCGCGCTGCATGATTGCGTTTTTATCGAGCTGATAATATTCTTCGACTATCTGCTGGAGTTGGTTGAGACTGATCTGTAAAGGTGGATCTTCATTCAGCATGCCCTTGTTTCTGAGCGCTGTCACAAACTCGCCGGTTCCCAGGATGCGATCATCAAAGTCGTTTATCTCTTCTGGTTCCTCACTAAGCGCCTGGCTGCGGTGTAATCCTCCGCCCTCAAGTTCAGGGCGTTTGCCCATCTCCATCCCATCCGCGACAAACTGGCGGTACTTCTGCCGTGCTGCTGATGCCTTCTGCCCGAAAAGGCTCAGAACACCCTCAACATCCAGATCACAACCCGGTTGTTGAGCCATTATCTCTGCATGACCACACCATGGATACTGATCAAGGGCTTCCATGTCGGGGACAAGATGGGCGCGGAGTGGATTGAGGTGGATATAGCGGATCAGTTCGAGTAGATAGATATCTTCTTCACAGATAATCGACTTATAGCGATTCTGGAACAGGTGTCCGCTGCGGTTGTGGCGCTTATTGTGGGTGACGGCGTAACCGGTGAGCAACCGACGCATAAAACTGGAGAGAGGCACCCTGTGTGGGCGCAAGAGGATGTGAACGTGATTGGGGATTAACGCCCAGGCGTAGCAGATGGTATCGGTATCCTTCAGCAGGGCGTGAAGGCGCCGGGTGAAGTTTCTACGGTCATCGTCATCGCGGAATATTTTGTCGCGTTTTATTCCACGCACAATGACATGATGAACAAGATCGGGGATGTCGAGTCGAGGGAGTCTAGGCATGTCATGGAGCATAGTCTATACTGTAAAGGCAATCAAGCAAGAACGTCCCCTCGTGTTTCCCTGGCGATGGTCTTCTGTGTGCACGGCCTGCTGATGACGCGCTGGAAACGTCTGGTTCAAAAAGCGGCCCCGGCCCAAGTTTAACACCCACAAAAAAATAAGTCTGCAAATCAGGTAGTTACCTTG
>JBNGCY010000136.1:0-2555 GCA_049975505.1 Desulfuromonadaceae bacterium
ATGGCAGGATTTTGGCTGTTTTTGGGGGCTTAAGTGTTAAACTTGGGTGAAGCGATTGCCAGCCACATCCTCGACTTCTTCTCAGCCGAGGTTAAAGCCGGACGCCTGCCGGAAAACCTCCTGCCTCTGCAGTCCGGGGTTGGCTCCATCGCCAACGCGGTTGTAGGCGGACTGGCCAACGGCCCGTTCCAGAACCTCACCGTCTTCACCGAGGTGCTACAGGATACCATGCTCGACCTCTTCGACTCCGGCAAGCTCGACTGCGCTTCCTCATGTTCCCTCTCTCTCTCAGAAGATCCGGGCTTCCCGCGCTTCTTCGAGAACTGGGACAAGTACGCAGACAAGATCACCCTGCGTCCGCTCTCCATCTCCAACGCTCCGGAGCCGATCCGGCGTCTGGGGTGCATCGCCATGAATACTCCGGTTGAGTTCGACATCTATGCACATGCCAACTCCACCCTCGTCGGCGGCACCCGCATGATCAACGGCATAGGCGGCAGTGGCGATTTCCTGCGCAATGCCTATCTGTCGATCATGCATACACCTTCATCCCGTCCGAGCAAGACCGATCCGAACGGCATCACCTGTGTGGTTCCGAAGGCTCCGCATATCGACCACACCGAACACGACCTCGACGTTCTGGTGACCGAACAGGGTCTCGCGGATCTGCGCGGCCTGGCGCCGAAGGATCGGGCTCAGAAGATCATCGACGTCTGTGCGCATCCGGAGTACAAGCCCATCCTGCAGGACTACTTCGATCAGGCGTGCAAAGAGACCTTGAGCAAAGGTGTCGGACATGAGCCGCAACTGTTTGACCGCTGCTTCAAGATGCAGCAGAACCTGGCTGCCAACGGCACCATGAAGATTAAAAACTGGGACATCAATGTTGACCTGTGTGAGTAATATCCCTCATTCCAATCCACCAGAGTAAGCCTGAAGGCCCCGCTGTGCGCAGCGGGGCCTTTTATGTACAACTTCTTTTTTTTGAACACCTTTTTCACTTCAGCAACTTTCCCGCCACCACCTCCCAGGACTGTGCTTTTCGCCGATTAAAAAATCAGGCCCGTCAGTAATAAAACATCATATCTGTAATACGACTAAAAATCACGACCCGGCCTAAACTGTCAGACACAATATCTGTTATTGTATAACAGTATTTTCTTGTTTTATATCAGGTACTTAACTCATATTCAGCACATATATGATCGAATGTATTTCGATGATGTTGTGAAATTACATTTTCGTTTTTATCTTGACTAACATTTTTTTGCATAATATATGTAATTACATAACGCTATTTTATATTAAACCTGATTGACATGTTTTCTGAGTCAGCAGTGCCTTTCGGGTTTTTCATACGATGTTCACAGGCCCATGAATCATGAATATGTTGCGGGTCTTTTGTTTTGCAGGATTTATGGGGTTGGCATAAATACCTGACAATCATATTCCCAACCTATCATGACACAACGTTACAAGGAGGAACGCATGGCAGACACATTGGAAAGCAGGGTCAGATGCAAAGAACTACTTAACCTGGTAAAAACTCCCGAGCAGTGTATCGACTACTTCAAAGACGGTATGAATGTCGGGATGTCCGGGTTTACCCCGGTGGGTTATCCCAAAGTGGTGCCCATTGCTCTGTGCGAGCATGTGGAAAAGAACAATCTGCAGGGCAAACTCAAGCTCAACCTGTTTATCGGGGCTTCCGTAGGGGCCGAGGTTGAGGATCGCATGGCAGCCAATGACATGATTGACCGGCGCTGGCCCTACCAGACCGGAAAAGAGCTGAGCAAGGCGATCAACAGCGGCAAAATCCGCATGGGCGACAAACACCTCTCCATGTTTGCCCAGGACCTGAAGTACGGTTTCTACACCAAGGACAGCGGCGGCGGACTTGACATCGCGGTAATTGAAGCATCCGCAATCACCGAAAACGGCGATATCATCCTCTCCGGCTCTATCGGCACATCTCCGGAAATCATTGATATCGCAGACAAGATCATTGTAGAGATCAATACCGGCCTGCCTTCATTCGAAGGGATGCACGATATCTACATGACAGATCTGCCTCCGTACCGCACAATCATCCCTATAACCGACGCCAGACAGCGCATCGGTACTCCCTATGTACCTACGGACACCAGCAAGATTGTTGCCGTTGTAGAGTCTCAGCTGCCGGACAACGGCCGCGCCCTGCGCGGTACCGACCCGGTGGCACAGGCCATTGCCGACAACATCGTGGACTTCTTCACCGCTGAGGTTAAGGCTGGGCGTCTGCCCAAAAACCTTCTCCCCCTCCAGTCCGGGGTGGGTTCCATCGCCAACGCGGTTGTAGGCGGTCTGACTGAATCCCCGTTTGAGGATCTGATCGTGTTCACCGAAGTATTGCAGGACACCTTCCTGCCCTTCATGGACTCCGGCAAGTGTAAGTACATCAACTGTACCTCACTCTCTCTGTCCAATGATGCCTTCAAGGAGTGGTGGGAGAAATTCGACAAATACAAGGATATGGTGCTGATGCGGCCGCAGCAGATCTCCAACAATCCCGAGGT
>JBNGCY010000137.1:0-1460 GCA_049975505.1 Desulfuromonadaceae bacterium
CAATTAATAGAAAGATGATCGCTTCTTGTACAAAACATCTAAACCCGTTAAAGTAAGCCTTTTCTCTATCACCATATAACCGGAAGGAACTTATGGGACTATTGCAGCGATTGTTTTCCGGCAAAAGCGATCTTGACGCCCTACGCAAGGCTGTTTCCCGACAGCGCTATGCGGATGCTTTGCATATGGGCGAAGAATTGCAGAAATGTGGCCTGAATGCCGAGGAGCACGCGGAGGTTGAAGGCCTCGTGAAACTGGCCGGGGATAAGCTGGCCCAGGTTAATCTGGATGAAGGAAAATATCTGCTCAAAGAACAGCAATGGGATCGTGCAGCCGAATACCTTGAACTCGCACAACAACAGGTTTTTTCTCCGGAACTCGCGCAGGAGATTGAGCAGGCTCTGCAGAATCTGGAAATGCACCGGAATGCTCCGCTGCCTGATCCTGCCGCCACCAGCTCAACAAGTGACAAGTGTGACAGCGCTGCAGGGATATCGGTTTCTGAAGATGATCTCCCCGATTTCGATGCCAGGTTCGAACTGATTCTTGCCGGTTATCCTGAAGAACTCGTGCCGCGCTATCAGAATAAAAGCCAGGAGTTCAAAGAGGCATTTGTTCTCGGACATCAGGGAGAAGAGGTCGAGGCGCTGAAGCGTTTTGGCAACCTCCCGGCAGAAGAGCAGGATGATCTGTTTGATTTTGAAGCCGGTTGTCTGATAGCCCGTCTGGGTGAGGGGCCCAAAGCCTGCAATGCCCTGTATTCCGCTCTGCAGCAGAATCCAACGCTTGAGCTGGCTACCGAGATCATGGTCTCGGTTCTCATCGGCATGGAGGAATATCAGAAAGCCATTAATTTTATTCAGGAGATGAAGGCAAAAAACCAGAACCCGGCTTTCTGCCACGCCCAACTTGCCACAGTGTATTACGCCCAGGATGATGCGGATAATACCCTCAACCATGCCATGAATGCGATTGAAGGCGGGCATGCTGATCCCAACATCGTGCTGATGGCCGCCATGCTGCATGAAGCAAAAGAACAGCACCACGAAGCCGAAGCGCTTTACCGCCAAATCCCGGCACCGGCAAAAGGATGTGGTTCGGGGGGCATGAATCTGTACCTGGCCGAATTTCTCCTGCGCCAGAAACGTGAACTGCGAAAAGTGCTGGATGCCTTCAACAGCGCCTGCCGCCATGAACCGGACAACCCGCGCTGGCAGTTACGTGTAGCTCAGACCTATCTTGGCCTCGGGTGGGAAAAACGTGGAACAAAGCTGCTGAACATGGTGCTTCGCGATCCCAACCTCATGGAGGAGCTGCGCATTGAAGGGCAGGCTATGCTTGCAGCAAAATGATGCCGGTGATCAAAAAAGATTGACAAACAGACACATGCTTTCATATACTCCCGATCTGCAAGACAAAACATAAATAAGCGGGAATAACTCAGTTGGTAGAGTGTCAGC
>JBNGCY010000138.1:0-1792 GCA_049975505.1 Desulfuromonadaceae bacterium
TTTCCGGTTCCATTTGATTTTACCTGGTGTTTGGGCTAAAGTATTTACTCTTGCCAATATAGATACCTATTTTTATTTAACTGTTTTCAAATTATGAAATGCAATGCGAAATGTTACCATCCAAGCAGAAAATCCTCCCAGAAGAGTATCAAGCCTTAGTCCAGTCCTGTCAGATAATTGAAAAAGATGCCTACGGCGAAAAAGTGCTGCGCTCTAACGACGGGATATTTATCAAAATCTTTCGGCGTAAGCGTTTACTCTCAAGCGCACTGGTTTATCCTTACGCACATCGATTTATCCATAACGCTAAAAACCTATCTACTCTTGGAATACCTACAGTCAGGGTTATAAAGTGCGCCCACTGCAACAACCCCGCCCGTGATCTAGTGTGGTACGAACCCATTAAAGGAATGACATTGCGCGAGTTTTGTCGCCAAGAGAACTCGGCATCACTGATGCGTCCATTTGGCGAATTCATTGCGCATATCCATGAGGCTGGGATTCTGTTTCGCTCTTTGCATTGGGGAAATATTATTGTGCAACCCGATTCAAGCTTTGGTCTGATAGACATTGCGGACATGAGCTTCAAAAAACGCCCCCTGAACACCCTTCAGCGCCAAAGAAACTTCTACCATCTCCTGAGAAGGAAGTATGATCAGGAAAAACTCATGCTGCATATAGAACCGTTTTGTTCCGGTTACGCTACACGCAGTGATATATACACGCATATATGTCGAAAGTGGGTGGAAGCAGCTTTACATTCACACAATCTGGACACATCGGTATGAAAAAAGTTACAGCAATCCCTTTTTACGCTGCCGTTTTGAGCGCCGGCGCGTTTTTGAATCTAAAAAAGCGCTGATCCGCCGGATCTGGCGTTTTGCCTCAGGGGTGAGGCGTTCCTCCTGGCGATACAGCAGGAGAAAACGCAGGCGCTGGGTGCGGGTCATCACTTCCCGCGCTCCGAGCTCCAGGTTGCCAAGGTCCTTAATGATCCCGCGTTCCAGCACTGGGCGCAGAAGCGGTCCCGGCCAGCGCCGCCCCAGGGGGCTGTCAAAGAAAAACACCTGCGGGGTCTCATCTCCCTGCACCAGAATGTTGCGCCACTTCATATCCCAGTGAACAAAGGCATCCCGGTGCAGGCGCCGGGCATATTCAGCCACCTGGCGCATTATTTCGAGTGTCCGGTAGCGCCGGGCAAAATATCCGGGATCATTGCGCGCCAGGGTGGCAAGATCTCTGGCTTCCGGCACCTCCGCAGTAATCAGAACTTCAAGTGTTTGATCCTGTTCAGCCTCCCTGCCATATCCCACCAGGCGCGGAGTGGGGATGCCAAGGCGGCTGAAATACTCCAGATTCTCCCATTCGCCCTGGGCACGACTGCGCCCCAGAAAACGGCGCAGGTACTTCCCGCCACCCCGGTACTGCTTGATGTAGTATATTCCGGCTGGAGTTCGGGCGCGGATGACCCTGCTCATACAGTCCGCGGAGACCTCTTCTCCTTTCTGATTAATACCGACTCCGGGAGAGGCAAAAAAACGCTGTTCATACTCCTCTCCCACAAATGACCAGAATGTGGTTTTGTCTTTGATTCTGAATAACATGGCAGTTGCCCACTGAGTTTTTCACTCATGCTCTGGCATGGGCTTTTAATCCCTTTCTCATTGATTTATAGACCCTGTTCCGTTACAAATATGCGCAAAATAAGGATTGGCTAAAAACAGATCCCCTGCTTTTTACGAAATTTACATATTAGACAAAATTCACGCACCAAGTCAACTGTGATACTTTT
>JBNGCY010000139.1:0-1950 GCA_049975505.1 Desulfuromonadaceae bacterium
TCAGGATGTCGGATTTATGCGTCATGGCACGCGCAACCACGTCATGGAAGGAGATGCGTACCTCGTGGTTGGGAAAGCCGAGGACGTATTCCGCGCCGAAATCGGTGAACTCGGCTTCCTTGATACTCAAATAGCCGGCCTGAAACAGGATGGGCTCAAGCTGGATGTCTTCGATGTTGTAGCTGTCGATGAGACTTTTGCTGACTTTCAGGTTTTCCAGTTGCGGGATGTGGTAACTGTTCTGCTCTATAAGTTTGACCAGAAATGTCGGAGTGCCGGTGGCAAACCAATAATTGTCGAATACGCATCCCGCATCAATGAACAACAGAATATCGAAAGGATTGTATACCTTCTCGCCCAGGAAGTTATAGCCGTTGTACCAATAGCGCACCTTATCCATATCCACTCCGTTCAGACGGGCAGCAAATGTGGTTTCAAGGTCTTGCTGGGTGTAGCCACAGATGGTGGCAAAGTCGGGGTTCAGGGTGATATCTTTCAGGTTGTTGAGTCCGCTGAAGACAGAGACCTTGCTGAACTTGCTCACTCCGGTGAGAAAGGCGAAATGGATGTACTGGTCACTTCCCTTAATGGTTGTGTACAAATCCCTGAGAACTTCACGCCCCTGCCTGGCTACCTCCGGCTGATCCAGGTTGTCCACTATGAGCTTGTCGTATTCATCAACAAGAATTACGACTTTCTGGCCATATTTCTCGTAAGCGGAGCGGATCAGATATTTAAAACAGCCACCAATATCATCTGAATCGGGGCAAGTAACACCCAGAAAATCCTGATTCTCAAGCAGAATATTTCTTACATCCTGCTTCATATCGGCTAAATCCCGTGCGACACCATCAAAGCTAAAGCGTATTACCGGATACGTAGTATCCCAGTCCCACTTATCATAAATGTAGAGCTCCTCGAACAGCTCTTTGCGTCCTTCAAACAGAGACTGCAGGGTTGAGATAAGCATACTCTTGCCGAAGCGCCGGGGTCGGGAGAGGAAGTAGTATTCGCCGTTATCGATCAGACACTTTATCTGTTCGGTCTTATCTATGTACAGATAATCATCGCAGCGGATCTTTTCAAAGGTCTGAATCCCGATGGGGAGTTTCTGTAGCTGGGTCATGATGTTTATACCTCCGGGCAATGCGGGATGGCCAAATTGAGCTATACATCATACTAACTCCTGCCCGTGATATGTGCAATTACTGTTAGACTCTCCGGTGGTTTCAACCACCGGTGATAAATGTGAGAAAACATCTCAGCCCTGAAGGGACGATGTAAGCTCTCAGCTAACTTCGCCTGGCAGCTTCTTTACTGCGCTTTAGTAAGCGCAGATCGGCGGCATCAAATAGCTGGTTGCGCCCGACTATCTGCGCAGGTCTGAGCTTACCTGATTGTACATAACGACGTAATGTTGGAACAGATATTTCAAGGTATTCAGCGGCCTCGGGAACCGAAAACGGTTCACTATGAACAGATCCGAACACCTGATCATGGGTGTAATCATCATCGCGAAAGGCCCTGCTTACAAGCAATTGAAAGAATCGACTCCGCTCACTCGAAGGCATTTTTTCCATTTCGTTATAAAGGTCTTCGGCGGTCATCGGTATACTCATGATATTTCCCCTCAGTCGGCACCCTGCTTCAGGTAACGCTTTAGAGAATCGTAGAAATTCTCATGCGTACCTACCTGGTAAAAATCAATTATCAAAAACTCAACTTCATCAGGTTGAGATGGCACTCTATAAGCAATTAGATATTGCTGACGGTTAAATCGGAATTTATAGACTCTGATTCCGGACAAATCCCCCGTCTTGAGTTCACCTATATCTGGTGCTGCACACACATAATCAACAGCGTCCTCAATTGCCAGCTTTAGAGGCTTATGCGCTTTTTTGATAAATTGAACAAAAGGTCGTTTGTAATTTCGCAACATGATTACATATT
>JBNGCY010000140.1:0-2548 GCA_049975505.1 Desulfuromonadaceae bacterium
ACGAGATATTTTTATTCTCAGAATACTGCATCAGCGCATGGATCCCATCAGACATGTTTTTGAGCCAAGTCCATGATCTGAAAAAATCAGAAAAATCAGAAAAATCAGGGACACTCCCCGTATTTCACGTAATAACGTCCAAGGCAATGGGACGCTGATTTTCGCTGAAAAGTCATGATTATAATCCAGGTGCAAGGGGCAAGGTTTCTGGTTCGAGGAAACCCCGGTATCAGGCCTAAACCATACAAATCAATACGTTCTCCAAAAACATCAGGATTAGAGGTCATGAGCCTTGGGGGTTTGATTCGAGTGCATTAGCGTTTATTCGCGGCCAGAGGGTTTTTATGGGTTCTGAAAAATAGGACTGCGGACAAGCGCGGCTGGAAGAGACAATGGGCAGGCACGGGGCCTACCCCCTTGTATCTAAGGGAATTTACGATACACATCTTTGCGATGCAGAAACCTGACGACCTCAATATGTGTTGTCTCTGCTTTTATCCCCAGGCGATATTCACCGATTCTTAAGCGGTAATATTTATCGTGACCTTGCAACTTTCGGATGCCGGGAATCTCCGCAAACGAAGAAACCTGTTTTAGCTGAATAAGGGTTTCTTTAAGATTCCGTTTAACACTCGGAAGGTGATTAATTTTGTCGATATCCTTGCTGAATGTCTTTGAGTACAGGACATTCATCTTCAGCTATCCAGCTTGTGCATTATTTCTTCTTCGGACACGTAATTGCCGGTGTCGCCTTTCTCAATGGCCTGGACTAATTTCAGATCCAGGATTGCTTCAGATACGACATCTTCGAGGATATCCCGGTTGTCGACCAATACGGAGGCTACGGCCTCTTTTACTATCTGGCGCAGCTCATCTTTTTCGATGTCAAGGCTAGGCATGATAAATCTCCTGAACGTTGGGTTGCAGATCATCAATCCATATCATGGGTGGCATGATGTAGCAATATTGATAATGGGGGGTTTAATCAAGGTGCAAGGGGCAAGGTTTCAGGTTCAAGGGAACCCCGGGGTTCAGATCAGCGTCCAGAGGGTTTGTGGTTATAACAAGCGAACACGGGGGTTTATCGCGGTTGGTGGCGGGTTATGCCCCGACGAGGCATACCGTCGTAGGGGCAACCCCCGTGGTTGCCTTGGTTCAACGCCGCAGGTACTCCAACGATGGAATGGGCAGGCACGGGGGCCTGCCCCAACGGGTGTTTTGCAAATGTATGGTGCGTATCATCCACCCATGGTGCGGTGCATCGGGAGGGGCGAAAAATTTTCGCCCCTACGGTGAATGTTGCGGTTGGTGGCGGGTTATGCACCGACGAGGCATACCGTCGTAGGGGCAACCCCCCGTGGTTGCCCTGTTCCAGCGCCGCAGGTACGCCAACGATGGAATGGGCAGGCACAGGGGCCTGCCCCTACGGCAAATACAAGGAATTTGTCGCTGCCTGACGTGGTTCACCGCTTGAAAGTCGTTGACAACCAGGCGTTATGCCGACGGTGTCAAACACCACAATTGGCCACCATTCAACAAAAAATTGTGGCAACGCAACTACTACGAACACATCATCCGCAATGAGGAGGATCTGCGCGATATCCGCGATTACATTCAAAACAACCCGCTGCGCTGGGCGGAGGATGATTTGCATCCGTAGGCAGCCGACAATACAGGGGCAATATTATCTGATGGTACAGCTGCGTTCAATTATGTCTAAATTTCAGACAATATAGCTTCCAGTGCCTGCTGCAACGCTTCAAGATGATTTTGGACCGTATCCCAAACCAGAACCGGATCGACACCCATATATTCATGCGCCAGAACATTGATGGCGTCGCAAAAACTCACTAACTGCGGCGTTGCTGCAATTGTCTCGCTGCTTCGACGTACGTAAGTACGCCTCATTGCTCGACAATCACGCGCCTTGCATTTGGCGCTTTTTGCTTAGCCATTTAAATCAATACTTTCTGCGAAAGCATCAACATTGCGCATTCCGCGAATTTGCTACCAGGGTATTTCTGAATTCAACACAATCAGCTCATCAGCACCAAAATCTTTTAGCGCCTGACCGATAACTTCTAAGTTACGAATCACAGCATCCCGGGTTTTACGATCGGAAAGAAATTCATCCGAAGTATAGCCTTCGATATAGGAATTTATGGCCTCAATGCAGTCAAGCGCTACAGCAATAAACACACGCTTTTCTTTCATAGTTCTACCGCTTCGCTCAATACACTCGGACGTAAATGCCTGTTCAATGCTCTGGCACTCACAACATCAACTTTACGCCCGAGCATATCTGACAATTCTTGTTCTAAAGCAACCTGATCAAAGAGGGTTGTTCCCGGCTGAAAACCAACCAACAGGTCAACATCACTGTCTTAATCTTCATCTCCACGGGCGACGGAACCGAACACCCGAACATTTGCGGCGTTATATTTGTTTAAAATTGCGCCACAAACAGCCTCCTGAACTTGGGATGGCGGATATTATTTAATACAGAGCATCTTCAATCCATATCACGCGTTGCATGGTGAAGCAATAT
>JBNGCY010000141.1:0-1836 GCA_049975505.1 Desulfuromonadaceae bacterium
AGTGTCAGCGATGTTGTGGCACTAAAATCCGTTATCGATGTACTGGCACTCAACAATTAGACATCAGACAATAGGCAGAGACGCTTAAGTTCCACATCTTTGCTGTGTCTTGCAATACGTTCAGGAACAGTTGGTAATCCTCTTCGTCCTGATAAATATCCTCTCGCCGTCGTCCACGGTTCATTACGTGATACCAGGCACCGGGATATTCTATGCGTAATGGCCTCGACATGAAAACAGCTTACCTCACATCAGATATTAGTCAAAGGCAGACTTGACCCCATGATTTTTATGGGGCGGCCGGGAATTGCTGAAAATATAGGGAATATCTCTAGTTTCTCTAATTTCTGCCCGGCACCGCGTCCGGCAGGAGACACTGGAGCCGGGCAGCGGAACTGCGGCGTTTATTTTGCGATCCGGGTGAACTTCGCGCCCTCGATGGTCAGGTTGAACATCAGGCCCTTGTTGCCGAACACGAAACCGACGATAGGATCCTTGATGTCGAGCGAGTTGATGTCCTCCCCGACGCCCCACTGGACCACTGCCACCGAACCGTCGGCGCCGACTTTCCAGCCTGTGCCGGCGCGAAAATTCTTCAAGGCGCTTGCCGTCAGAAAAACCAGCACGATCGACTTCGATTGTGCCCCCGCCTGTAACCCCAGGGAGCCGGCGGCGGTGCTGTAATACGCCACGGTCCGGTTGTCGACGCGAAGGGCGCCTTCACCGTACTCTCCGCCAACAATCAGCCCGGCCTTGATGACTTTGGGGAAAACCAGCACCCCTTTTGCCCGAGCCAGGAACTGCTCGCCACCCATAACAGTGTCTTTAAATCGTTTCAGGGTAGCATCGACGCCGATGTTGATTTCCTCGGCCGAAGCTGCAGCCGCCTCGGTCGCCGTCCAGAAGAGACCGGAAACGGTCAGTAGTACCACCATGCAGGTAATGCCAAGTACGGATTTCATGGGATTTCTCCTCCATATCGAGAAAATATTGCCAAGATAGGCTGGCCTGAGCCGGTTGCATATTCATTCTTACGATGGCTGAAAGAAAATTAGAAAATTAGGGACACTTCCCGGTTTTTCTCGACCTCCGGGGTTTGCGTGCCCTTAAAGTCGCATTCAGTTTCGATTCCATGACATCTATAAACGCCTCAGAACCGAAGAGACATCCTGTACGTGTGGCGCTGCGCAGGTTGCTTTCAGCTTTATCGTTACTCTGGAGCAAAAAACCGGCATAAGCGGATACGTTCGTCTCTTACAGCCACGATGGTTGATATAACAGAGTATCACTGACAGAAGTTAGATACGCTCTGGCGCTGGACCAGCGGTAATCTTCCGCCTGTTTTACCATATCTGCTTTGACCGGATTGCTTTCAATATAACGCGCGACCGTCCATAAGTATTCTTCACGTTCTATAATGTACGAAAAGAAGCGATTCTGCCACATACGCCCACTTTGTTTAAGTTTCCGATTTAGGTATTGCGTATAAAAACCTGATTGGTCAAGCCAATCCCGCAGGCAAGATAATTCTCTTTTTTCAGGTACCGCAAGTAAGTGGACATGCTTGGGCATTAAACAGTATGCCCAGTTCTGCATCGCAAACGATTTACTGTATTTGACTAGCAGTTCAAGGTAGGTTTTTCTGTCCTGGTCATCAAAAAACCGTCGCACGATTGTTTCCGCGTTGAGTTACATGATGGGGATCCGGGAGCAACTATACGAGCTATTCTTGGCATTCACTCATCATGATTGAATATAGGACGAAAGGCAATGCTAAAATGAGGGGCGTCTCTCTAATTTTCTAATTTCCTCTGCAAAGGGTGAAAAGAAATTTGT
>JBNGCY010000142.1:0-2570 GCA_049975505.1 Desulfuromonadaceae bacterium
CGAGCCTAACACAAATTCTCTCGGTGAGAAGTGACAACTATCCTGACACAGGGGGTAAGTGCAGCTGGGAGAGCGAAATCTGTTGGATAGTCGCTACAGTGATCACACTAGTAGCATTACCCCTTCTAATCCGGTTTTTTATGAGCCGGGATCCGATGTCTGTCTGGGTCTGACATATCATTATTGAAGCCATATTTCCCCTGTCCTGTGTTGCCCTGACAGGGGAAAGATAGTACTGGAGAACAAAATTACAGGGGATGTGACCTATGTCACAGACGATGGGGTTTTCTGTCTCTATATTGAAAATGCAAATCAAAGTCCTTTTCAGTGCAACAAATTCAAGACAACACAAGGAGATGCAACATGAAGACAGGAATCATCTACGGTAGCACAACAGGGAACACTGAACGTATCGCAAAACGTCTGCAGAGCTACTTTCCGGATGCGGAAATTAAATCGGTGGTCGATGTGGGCAGAGCTGATTTTGAAGCTTACGATCTGCTTTTACTCGGTGCCTCAACCTGGGGGCTGGGCGAAATACAGGAAGACTGGATCAGCGCTCTGCCTGAACTGGAACAGGCCGAGCTCAAGGGAAAATATGCAGCGGTGTTCGGCCTGGGGGACCAGGAAGGCTATCCGGGTACTTTTGTTGACGCCATACGCCACCTGCATGACGCGGCTCAAAGTGCTGGAGCCTGCATGGTGGGATACGTTTCTGAAGATGGGTACTACTGCTCGGACTCTGAAGCCCTTGAGGACGGGCACTTTCTCGGCCTTCCTCTGGATGAAGATAATGAAGAAAATTTTACGGACATGCGTCTTGAAGCATGGTCTGAACAGGTGCTGCAGGAGGTTAATCAGGCATCCTGATGCCTCACCTACTCCTGCGGATTCAGCAGATATATAGAACCGGGTCTATCATCTGCTGCCCTTTTTATGCACACAGAAGGAGACCTCAATATGACATTTCTGGTAATTGGAGCAGATAACATAAAAGCATTTCTACCCAAGTTAAACAGTATGGGAGCCGAGGAAATTATTCACTGGAGCGGACGTAACGTACAGGATGTGCGCAACACTATACCTTCACGCACGGACATGGTGCTTTTTTTCACCGATTTTCTCAACCACAATGCGGCCATGGCCTTAAAACGTCAGCTAAAAAAGCGTGACTTGCCCATACTTTACTGCCGCCGCGCCTGGAGCGAAATTCATCAGGAGCTAGAACGTCTTGCACATCACCACGATGGGATTAAAAATGAGAGCGTCAGGCGCGATAATGGATGCAGAAGTGGTTGTGGTTGCGGAGGCTCCTGCGGTGGTGGTGAAAACTGCCGTTGCCGGGCGCGGAATATCGCAAAGCATCAAGTAGGACAGAAGCCAGGGAGGAAAGTAGAATGAAAACGGCGATTATCCATGATGGCTCCAGCCGGGACGCTGCAATTGCGATAAAACAGCTTCAACCCTATTTCCCTGCGGCAGAGTTACGTTTTATAGAGCACATGAACAGCACTGATTTTGAAGCATATGATCTGCTGCTGCTCGGCACAACTTCATGGAAGCTGGGAGAGAGCCAGGAGAATTGGATTGACGCCCTCCCGCGGCTGCAACACGCGGATTTACATGGGCGCCATGTGGCTATATTCGTTCTCGGGCATCGGCACAGCTATCCGGGGACCTTTATTGTGCGTGGCCTGCACATTGCAACCCGCAGAGCAGGAGCCTCGCTTGTAGGTTGTGTGACCGGTCCCGCCTGGTGTTCATCCCTTTCAGTAGAACATGATTATTATCATCATTTTCCCGGCCTGCCTTTAAATCCCAGCACAGAAGGAAGGCATATTCGCAAACGGATTCTGGCATGGTCCTGCCAGGTTATGGCAGAGGCCCGTCGCTCAGCTGCATAAAAGCTGTTTCCGTATTTTCAGAGCAAGAGGTCCATCGCTGAAAAAGCACAAAATGTGATCCAGGTCACAATCTGTGCCTTCAGGCCGTGCTAGTTTCCAAGCTTCTGAAAGAAATTGAATATCTTTTTCAAAGCGAGGAAGGAAAGGAAGGTGGGCCAAATGGAAAATCTGAAACCTGAGAAAATTCATCAAATTATTTCTCTCTGGGTTCTGGTGAATCTGGGACTGCTTGTACTGAGCTGTAGCGCGTGGGCTGGGGATTGCGCCCGATGTCACGCTGAACAGGGAGTTAAGGTGACGGTGCCTGACAGTGCACCCGTGGAATTTGCAACAGATGACGGCATCCGCCGGATTTCACTTGAAGATGCTTTCAACTTTCACGGGCATGAATGTCCAGGAATTACCACCGTCTTTATCGGATTTCGGTACGGATTAAAGCTCCTGTTTCCGGACGAGATGCCCCGCACCGACGATATTCTGGTTGTATCACGTACCTCGGCCGGGGGAATAAAAGATATGATTGATCTGATCATGAAGGGAGCGAACCAGGCCACACGCAGCTGGCCTCCGGTTGGGCTCGGCAATGGCAAAGACCGCTTTGACTTTATCATTATCTGTTAAGTGCCACAACATCGATTACTGAAAAATGTGCCAGTACATCGATAA
>JBNGCY010000143.1:0-1939 GCA_049975505.1 Desulfuromonadaceae bacterium
AGGGTAACTACCTGATTTGCAAACTTATTTTTTTATGGGTGTTAAACTTGGGACATGGCGGGAGGAGAAGGTGCCCGGAATGAATTCACATACATAGTAGCTCAAGCGGATTCCACTGAGGGTGTGGCGTTCATAAAACGCCATCGGCATCGGGGTGTTTACCCCGCGCTGCAGCATGGTGGAGGCGTTGTTCCAGTGGCGTCGTCCCTTGCTGGGGGTAAAAATATAGCTCAGACGCTTCAGTCCGGTGGGGCGATTGAGCTTGACTGTGAGAATCCGCTTGTCTGCAAAGGGATGGGCAATGTTCCACAGGCGGTTGCGGCTGTCGCGCAGCACCTCCAGTTCGGGAGCATTAACCAGGTGTTCCGGCTGAAGTTTATCCCCCAGTGAGTAATCACAGATCTCCGGGGTGAGCGAAAAAGCTCCGCGCCATTCCTGGTTTTCCCATGGAAGGCTCTGCATCCGCGGCAGACACGCATATACCACGCCTTTGTATGCTCCGGGAGTGGTGCTGAAATATGCGGGTAGCTGCTGGAGTTTCCAGGCCGGAAAATGAATAAATAGAGGTGATTCGGTAATTTCAACTGGTTGGGGTATCGGATCCCCACATACATTGGCGAAACGTGCATCCTGAAGCTGGGCAGAACTGTAGAGAGCAGCGAGGGAGAAATGTTGCCCATCGCGGCACCAGCACACATGAAAGTGCTTTCCATCCGCAGCGGTAAAACAGAAATGGCTCAGGCCCTGTTCGTTGTTGATGGCATTGGCGCAAAAAGTTCCACTCAGACGCTTAATTACGTGGGCTTAGGCATGAAATGCCGGCATAATCTCGAGATCGTCGAGGGTGCCGCAGATTTTGCGGTAAAAAGTGGACTGGTCAATCTGCGGATAGGAGGGGCAACTGTCGTCGATAAGGCCATCGCGGCGACAGATCAGCGGCCCCCAGTAAACACGCTTCAGGTTGCTGCTGGTGGCTGCAAGAACCAGGTAGCGCACCAGATAGTCGGCTTTTTTCTCCTGCGGAGAATCGCTCCAGCGACTCAGCCGCTTGGTTGACCAGAAGGAACAGGTGGAAAAGGTTTTATCGCACCCGAAATGTTCCCCGACATATGCCAGGATGCCGGCTTTTTTTACCAGATTGAACTTGAATATATATGTGCCCCAGCGCCCGAGCGCGCGTGCATCATAAGCATCCGGCTCAATGGTGCGCTCTACAAACAGATTATCGGTGTGTACTTGCGGTACCCGTCCAAGACGGCGCATGGCTCCAAGGAGGACAATGTTGCACACAGGTTCGAAGTCCTGCACATTGGGCCCGGCGAGGCTCACCGGATATTTTTCCGCCTCTTCACACATGATCTCCCAGGCCTGCAGATAGCCACGCCAGGTGTGCCCGCCCCATTTTTTCCGGTTGGGGGTGCTGCCCATTTCGAAATGTTCAACCGTTCCGGCATAGCGGGCAAGGACCCCGGATACAAAATGGCGCCACTCCTCCTGACGAGTCCGCTCTGATGCCAAAGCTCCGGCAGCAGCACTAGGGTAACCGCATATCCCTGCTCCACCAGCAGATCCAGGAAACGCTGCGCATATGTACCGGGGCTGGAATAGGTATATCCCACGCGCACATGTTTGATCCCCAGTTCTTTAAGGCGTTCGAGAACATACTGGTCGTAATCCGGTTCTTCCCGCGACGCCACATTTATTCCGAAAAAATCAGCTGGAATGACAACCGAAGGGCAGGCCTGGTGGCACACACTGCGCCAGGCAAAGGGGGAAAAGAGTACCCGCGCCAGATCGAGGCCAGCGAGAGGATAGAAGCGGAAGATGTGAAGAAATTTATTCATTTGGTTGACCTTGCGTAATCATGCGGGTATCACAGGTTGCAAAAGTATCACAGTTGACTTGGTGCGTGAATTTTGTCTAATATGTAAATTTCGTA
>JBNGCY010000144.1:0-2123 GCA_049975505.1 Desulfuromonadaceae bacterium
AAATATGTAATCCGGTCGCTTGTGGTTGCGGCATAAACCGCATCAGATGAATTTTCATCCACATCGCTCCACATGGGGTAACACACGTTTGCAATGGAAAATCCGAGTTCGGCAACATAGCGATAAAAGCGTTCAAAACCCTGGGAAAACTCTTCAACCCCCAGCTCAGCGCCATCAGAGGTACCTGCAAAATTACGGTTGATGCCCAGATTAGCTGAAAGATGGATTCCGCGTTCGGCAAAGATGGGCAGGGCCTTTTCAATCCCCCGCATAACCCCGGGGAGACCGCGCATTTCTTCATGCATCTGCGCATCACATGAGTCAATGCTTATCCAGATATTGCGGATGGGGGTTTCTTCGAGCTGAGCCGCGAGCTTGCGCATGCGCTGCATAAAATCGGGCTTCTCTGAACCCATAAATACAAAGCCGTTGGTTCCGGTACGGATATACTCAATGCCCTTGCGTGCGGCAAAGCGGCTGAGATAACAGATATCCTCTAGATATAGAAACGGCTCGCCTCCGGTAAAGGAGAGCGCGGCAAAGCCTTTTTCCGCTGCAGCGCTGATGATCTCTTTAGCCCGTTCACGTCCCAGGGTATGGCGTTTGAATTTGTTGCTCACCCGCATTCCGCATTGGGGGCAATGCGCATTGCAGTGATCGGTATACTGCATCACCAGCTGTCCGGGCACATGCCCACTGGCAAAGGATTTCAAGTGCTGCATTTTGCGGGTAAATTTATTCATTGCACTCCTGTCTACCGTTGAGTTACGCGCTGAATGAAAATCTGGGAAAGAGATGTTTGTTCATGATATAGTGTTAAGCCAAGCAAATCAGGCATCACAGCCGAAGAGATCGCGGGTATACACCTTGTCTGCGACCGGATCGAGGTCGGAATGACGACGGTTGGCGATGATCACATCACTGCAGGTTAAAAATTCGTCCAGATCCCGGATCACGCGCGAGCTGAAGAAGTTCTCCTGGTGTAACACTGGTTCGTAGACCACAACCTCTATACCCTTCGCCTTGATGCGCTTCATAATCCCCTGGATTGCACTGGCGCGAAAGTTGTCTGAGCCATGTTTCATCACCAGCCGGTAGATCCCTACCCGGCGCGGGTTTTTCTTCACGATATCTGCGGCGATAAAGTCCTTGCGCGTGGTATTGGCCTCGACAATCGCATGGATCAGGTTTTGCGGCACATCGCGATAGTTGGCGAGCAGCTGTCTGGTATCCTTGGGCAGGCAGTAGCCCCCGTACCCGAAGCTCGGGTTGTTGTAGTGCCTGCCGATGCGCGGATCGAGGCACACCCCATCAATAATCTGGCGCGTATCCAGCCCCTGAGTCGCCGCATAGCTGTCAAGTTCGTTGAAATAGGCGACCCGCATGGCCAGAAAGGTATTGGCGAACAGCTTGATCGCTTCGGCTTCAGTGCTGTGGGTATACAGAACCGGAATATCCTCTTTGAGCGCCCCCTGCTGGAGTAAACGCGCAAATTCTTCGCCACGTTCAGAGCATTCTCCAACCACAATCCGCGAGGGATAGAGATTATCGTACAGCGCTTTACCTTCACGCAGAAATTCAGGCGAAAAGAACAGTTGCTCTGTGGCGAATTTCTGGCGCATCTGCGCAGTAAAGCCCACCGGAACCGTCGATTTTATTACCATTATCGCAGCGGGATTGATGCGGATAACTGAACGGATAACCGCCTCAACCGAGCTGGTATTGAAAAAGTTGGTTTCCGGATCGTAATCGGTCGGCGTCGCAATAATGACGTAGTCGGCGTCTGCGTAGGCCTCCTCTGCATTCAGGGTGGCATTAAGATTAAGGTTCTTTTCGGCAAAGAACTTCTCAATCTCGGCATCCTCGATCGGAGACTGCCTGCGCACCAGCATCTCCACTTTTTCAGGGACAATATCAACCGCAACAACCTCGTTATGCTGGGCGAGCAACACCGCATTGGACAAGCCCACGTAACCGGTTCCGGCAATGGCTATCTGCATAAGTCAACAATCACCTTTTATCTGATTCATCTATCCCAAGTTTAACACCCATAAAAAAATAAGTTTGTAAATCAGGTAGTTACCCTGCATCTTCCATCCGTGTGGCACTACATTCTTGCTGTT
>JBNGCY010000145.1:0-1774 GCA_049975505.1 Desulfuromonadaceae bacterium
CAGGGTAACTGCCTGATTTGCAAACTTATTTTTTTATGGGTGTTAAACTTGGGTTAGGTATGCTGCGGGTGACTATCACGTAGGAACGATAGAGACCAGGCAAGGCATTATCACAGCCAAAGCCTCTGATTGCTTCTACTATGACCATCGCTGCAAATCCATTTTGACTCTAGCCGTGACTTGCCAACTCAACCTTGAGGTTCTTGATCGCCTGGATCGCATTGACAAGTTCTGCCTTAATCTCGTGCCGTTCGGTGTTGTAGTGGCTGAAGGCATTCAGAACCAGCGGGCGGAAAGTTTCGATTTCGTTGCGGGTTGCCTCCGGGAGGTCGTCCTTGATGACGGTCCAGAAATCTTCTGTGGTGTAATCCTTCAACCGTGACTTGAAAGGAACTTTCTTTTTCTTTTGCTCGCAATGCCTGCGAATCAGTTTCTCGAAGGCAGAGCGGGCATAGACTGCGGCGGCCTTGTAATCGCACTGGCTCAGATGATTTTCGGCCCTGGTGATGAAATCCTTGTCGTCCATGATCAAAGGAGTTTCCGTACCGTCCGCGCAGGTCTGGGCATAGAACTCCATGGTCTTCCAGCCGGCATTTTGTTGCAAAAAGCCCCGTGCGTGTTCGAACCATGGCTTGTCGTAAGTGGTGATGAAAATCTGGTAGTCGGGAAATTCCGTTTCGAGGATATCCAGCAGTGGTTGCCGGTTGGCGATGTCCAGGCCGATGAAGATATCGTCCAGAAAGAGCACCTTGCAGGGGATACCTTGGACATGGCGTTTGATCATCCCCAGATAGATTGCGATGGCTATGGATGACAGGCGAGCCTCATTGAGAAACAGATGGGGCTTGTCGATTGGCTTGCCGGCATAGCTGAGTTCAACGTGGACCTGATCACCCTCCAGCCCGTTGTAGTCGCTGGTCGGCCTTACCTGGGTAAAGCGCAGTTGCAGCGCAACATTATGGTTGAAATATTCAAGAAGCGGCTGCGCATGGTTCAGAATATACTCTGGGCTCTCCTGCTTGAATAATTCCCCGAATGCCTCGTTGAAAACCTTGATGGCGGCATTAACATCCGCCCGTTTTTTGGGGGTCTGATATTCCTTGCTGATGGTGCGGGCGACGGCTTCTTCAACATCAGACCAAAGTTCGCCCAGTTCCTTGCCGCCGGTCAGCGAGTATTTGAAATGTTTGAGAACACCCCTGACCAGTAAATCGAACAGGTTGATCTCCTCGTCCTTCTTCAGGTGGTGAATCGCCAGCAGGTGCTTGTAGGTGAGAAAGCTTTTGAGTCTGTTGCCGTCGCGGATACTGGTATCGGCCGAATCACGCGAATCGATTCGCGTGCCGTTCCATTGGTACTCTTTTTTGCCTTTGTTGGTTGCTGGGTTCGGTTTGAAGGTCACCTTGATGGCGGTTTTTCCTTCCTTCCCGGCCGGAACAAAAACATTCTCC
Organism: Desulfuromonadaceae bacterium; assembly: GCA_049975505.1. Lineage (GTDB taxonomy): Bacteria > Desulfobacterota > Desulfuromonadia > Desulfuromonadales > Desulfuromonadaceae > JAIVHC01. Next base: position 1,452 of record JBNGCY010000145.1, read on the forward strand.
AGCCCAGCCAGGCCAATGTCTTCGACGGAGGTCTGGAAAAAATCCTTCAGTGCATAGTAAAGAGAACTCTTACCACTGCCGTTTTCGCCGTAAATAAAAATATTTTTACTACCGATATTAATCTTATGGGTTCCTAGGAATGCTTTATAGTTGGTTATCTCGATGGTTTCGATTCGCAATGGGTTCTCCTAACGTCCTGATAGCACGAAAATATTAAACAAGAAGTACATGGAGTCTCGAAAAACTTGACATTTTCACCAATTGTGTCAGAATTTAAGCAGCTCATCTACCATGTGTGGAAGGAGTAACGAAGCCGTCTCTTG
>JBNGCY010000146.1:0-1339 GCA_049975505.1 Desulfuromonadaceae bacterium
CCTCTTTTATACTGCAGGAAGATCAGCTCTGCAGTTTAAAAGAGGGTAAGATAAGCACGGAAAACAATTGAGACAGATCAGGTAAGAACCGCCCACAAAACCCCTGCGCTGATGGCGGAGCCGATCACGCCGGCAACGTTGGGAGCCATGGCGTGCATGAGGAGGAAATTGTTGGGGTCCTCTTTTATTCCCATACTGTGGACTACGCGGGCGGAATCCGGCACGGCGGAAACCCCAGCCGCACCCACGAGGGGATTGATTTTCTGGTGCAGAAACAGATTCATAAACTTTGCGAACAGAATGCCCCCGGCAGTGGCAATGGCAAAGGAAAGCGCCCCGAGGACAAAGATCAGAATCGACTGCGGCGTGAGAAAGTGGTCGGCACTGGTGCTTGCCCCCACAGAGAACCCGAGCAGAATGGTGACAATATCGATCATGGCATTGCGTGCGGTATTGGCGAGACGGTCGGTGACCAGACTCTCCTTGAGGAGGTTGCCGAACAGGAGCATCCCGATCAACACCATGGAGCCGGGGGCAATTAACCCGCACAGAATGAACGCCCCGATGGGGAAGAGCATCTTTTCCGCTTTACTCACCTGACGTAGCGCAGGCATGCGGATCAGGCGTTCCTCACGTGTAGTCAGGAGTTTCATGATGGGGGGCTGAATCACCGGAACCAGGGCCATGTATGAATATGCGGCAATCGCGATAGAGCCCAAGAGATGAGGAGCGAGTTTAGCGGAGAGGAAGATCGCTGTAGGCCCGTCCGCCCCGCCGATGATGCCGATGGCACCGGCTTCTTCGGAGCTGAAACCGAGAAAAAGTGCCCCGATGATAGTAAGAAAAATCCCGACCTGCGCCGCAGCGCCGAGCAGCACCAGCTTCGGGTTGGAGAGCATGGTGGAAAAATCGGTCATGGCACCGATCCCCAGAAATATCAGGGGCGGATAGATCCCCTCGCGCACTCCATAGTAGATGTAGTTAAGGACACTGCCATCGTCGTACACCCCGATCGCCATCCCCTCGACAGCGGGGATATTCCCCATAATGATACCAAACCCGATGGGAAGAAGGAGAAGTGGCTCGTATTCATAGCGGATGGCGAGAAAGATAAACACCCCGCCCACCAGAAGCATCACCACATGCCCGGCGCTCAGACCTGCAAAGGCGGTGGTATGTAGAAATTGGAGAAAAATATCCACAGCTACTCCTTCGGAGACAAATCGTTTTTATATGTTATCTGGCAATCAATAAATTCAATCTTCTGCTACACTTATCTGCACCAGTTCCTGCCCCTGCAACACCGAATCTCCCACCTGGGTCAGGATCGCGCTCACAC
>JBNGCY010000147.1:0-1322 GCA_049975505.1 Desulfuromonadaceae bacterium
GACCGGGATGGATACGCCGGTTCTGCTGCTCAAGCACCCCGGCGTGCTGATCGCCAGGGAGGTGCTGCCTTCGGACATGGCGGCGCTGGACCACGAAAAGATCCTCGGCATCGTCACCGAATCGGGGGAAAAAAACTCCCATGCGGTTATCATGGCCAAGGCTCTCGGCATCCCGGCCCTGGTGGGGGTCAAGGGGGTAACCAACCGTGCAGAACCCGGGGAGTTGACTATTGTTGATGCCAATTCCGGCTGCCTGTATCTGAAGCCATCTGAGGCGGTTATTGAGGAATACCGCCGCCTGGAAGAGGACTGCAGCAAAGAACTCAAGCGCATCAATGAATACCGCCTCCGCCCTGCCCTCACCCGTGATGATGTCAAGGTGACCATGCGTGCCAATATCGGTCTGGTCAGCGATGTGGATATCGCCCTGCGCAACGGAGCTGAAGGAGTCGGTCTGTATCGTACTGAATTCCCCTACATGACCCGGAGCAATTTCCCCGACCGCCAGGATCAGTACCAGCTCTACCGCAAGATTGTGGAGAGCTTTGCCGGTGAAGAGGTCACCATCCGCACCCTGGATATCGGCGGAGACAAGTCACTGCCCTACTTCAACCTGCCTCACGAGGACAACCCCTTCATGGGGTGGCGCTCGGTGCGTGTCTCCCTCGACAATCCGTATATCTTCCGCACTCAGATTGAAGCAATCCTTATGGCAAGCGCCCATGGCAGGGTAAAAATGCTCTTTCCCATGATCTCAGGGATTGAAGAGATTCAGGCATGTAAAGAGATGGTGACTGAGGCCAAATCCAACCTGCGCCGCGAACATATCCCCTTTTGTGAAGATATCCCCATCGGAGTGATGGTAGAGGTGCCAGCCGCGGTGCAGATGTGCAAATTTCTCGCTCAGGAGGTGGATTTCTTCTCTCTGGGCACCAACGATCTGATCCAGTACATGCTGGCGGCGGACCGCAACAATCAACTGGTCAACAAATACTACAATCCTCTCCATCCGGCGGTTCTGCAGGCGATCAAATATGTGGCCGACACCGCGCAAAAAAGCGGCAAAGGGGTATGCATCTGCGGGGAGATGGCTACAGATCCGGTCAATTTCACCGTCCTTCTCGGGCTCGGAATCCGCGAATTCTCTGTGGTCGCTCCCTTCATTCCCCGCATCAAGGCCTTTCTCGCCGATATTGAGTATAAAAAAGCAACAGAGATAACCGATGCGGTACTGCAGATGGGCAGTGCTACAGAAATAAAGGACTATCTGGTTGATGCCCTGCTGAGCATGCACAAGGGCGGCGGCCTCTAGCCCAAGTTTA
>JBNGCY010000148.1:0-2330 GCA_049975505.1 Desulfuromonadaceae bacterium
AAGATGAGACCGCCTGTGGTGCAGGATTTGTAGGACGGAACGAATTGACCCTGGGATGCGGAGTAAAATACTTGACGCAACTGCAAATATCGGTTAGGGTTTGCCCTTCTGTGAGCCCCGTACAGCTACGCAGAATTTATATACATATGAGAGGATAACAATGAGCACGCAGACAGTAAAATTAAAAGAGATTGATCGCAACTGGCATGTCATCGATCTGGATGGCAAAGTACTTGGTCGTACTGCTACAGAGATTGCGCGCATACTCCGGGGTAAGCATAAGCCGACTTATTCCCCCAGTGTCGATACGGGAGATTTTGTTGTTGTCATCAATGCCGGGAAGCTGCTCCTGACCGGTAACAAGATCAACGACAAAATGTACTACCATCACACCGGTTATCCCGGCGGTATCCGTTCCATCAACGCCGCACAGCAGCTGGAAAAAAAGCCGGAAGACTTGGTTTTCAAGGCCGTAAGAGGCATGTTGCCCAAAAACAGACTGGGACGCCAGATGCTGAAGAAGCTGAAGGTTTACGCCGGTTCCGAGCATCCGCATGCCGCTCAGAAACCCAACGTACTTGAAATTCAATAGCGCAGGAGATTGACAGAATATGGCTGAACAGTGTTTTAGCGCCACCGGCAAACGTAAAACATCCGTAGCACGCGTGCGGATGAAGCCGGGTAATGGCAGTATTATAGTAAATAAGCAGGATTATAACGACTACTTCGGGCGCGAAACCTCTAAGATGGTTATTCGTCAGCCCCTCGAACTTACCGACACCCTGGGCAAATACGATGTCCTCGTTAATGTCAGAGGCGGTGGTCCTTCAGGTCAGGCCGGAGCAATAAAGCATGGCATCACCAAGGCTCTGCTGGAGATTGATGGTGAATTGCGCCCGGTTCTCAAAAAAGCCGGATTTGTTACCCGCGACAGCCGTATCAAAGAGCGTAAGAAATATGGTCGCGCCGCAGCCCGCCGCAGCTTCCAGTTTTCGAAGCGTTGATATTATCTGTATCAGGTTTACGTACAGATATGTGCAGTGTAAAAAAGGGTGGCCCGCGGGTCACCCTTTTTTCGTAGCAGAGCATTGTATCTATACATTTAGAATTAACTTTGCCGGAGAAATGATCTTATGTTGAAGGCCGCTATTGTTGGCGCTACCGGATATACCGGGGTTGAACTCATCCGTTTACTTCTGCGCCATCCCCGGGTCAGAATCAGCGCATTGAGTTCACGCCAGTATGCCAATGAAAATATTGCACACATTTTCCCATCCTTGACAGATCAGATAGACACCGTGTGTGATGAGCTCGATCTGGACGCAATTACGCAGGATGCGGATGTGGTATTCACTGCGGTGCCGCACAAAACCGCGATGGATGTCGTTCCCGATCTGTTGAAACGCGGCGTGCGCGTGGTGGATCTGTCCGCGGATTTTCGGCTTAAGGATGTTGGAGTGTACGAACAGTGGTATCAGAGCCATTCATGTCCGGAGCTGATATCGGAAGCGGCATATGGATTGCCTGAGCTGTACAGGGAGCAGATAAAGAATGCCCGTCTGGTGGCCAACCCCGGCTGTTATCCCACCGGCATTCTCATTGCCCTCGCTCCTCTGCTGCGCACAAAGCTGATTGATCCGGCGAGTATTATCCTCGACAGCAAATCGGGAGCCAGCGGCGCCGGACGCAGTGCTAAAACCGCGACTCTGTTTTGTGAAGTAAATGAAGGTTTTAAGGCATATTCGGTCTTAAGTCATCGCCATACCCCGGAAATTGAACAAATTCTGAGTGAAACGAGCGGTGCCGAAGTGAGGGTGAATTTCACGCCACATCTCCTTCCGGTGAATCGAGGGATCCTCTCCACCTGTTATGCCTCGGTGTTAGCAAATGTGACTCCGGCTCTGATTAAACAGGTATTTCAGGATAGTTATGCCGATGAACCCTTTGTCCGTTTTAGTCCGCAGGGGCAGCTACCCAATACCGCCTACATTCAGGGGAGCAATTTCGTCGATCTTGGCTGGGTCATGGACGACAGGACCGGACGCATTATTGTGCTCAGTGCGATTGACAATCTGGTAAAAGGTGCGGCAGGGCAGGCTGTTCAGAATATGAACATCATGTTCGGGATAACCGAAGACGCAGGTCTGGATGTCATTCCGCTCTTTCCCTGAACGGTTTTTCTCTATATTTTGTAAAACAGCATTTTCTCTGCCCGTATCTTTAATAAAAGCTGAGCTAATATATTCATAACCCAAGTTTAACACTTAAGCCCTTCAAAACAGCCAAAATCCTGCCATGCTCCAACTTAACTGTTTGATATTACAGTGCCT
>JBNGCY010000149.1:0-2264 GCA_049975505.1 Desulfuromonadaceae bacterium
CATAAATATCAAGGGGTTACGGCTTTTCGCTGTAACCCCTTTTTGGTTTGTGGGGCTCTATTGGACACTCATAGGACATTTGTGATCCCTAACCATCCTGCCAAGTCTCAAAAAAACTGCTCCTCGGTTACTTCATTTTCTACGCCAGATTGCCATTATTAATTTTCTTCTTGTTTAGGGAGATATAGTAATGGCCACTATCGAACAGCGAAAAAACAGCAACGGCAGCATTAGTTATCGGGCAAAGGTCAGGATGCGTGGGTTCTCTCCGGAATACGCCAGCTTCAAAAGAAAAAAAGATGCATTGAGGTGGGTTACTCAAACAGAGGCGGCCATGCTGGAGGGACGGTATTATAAATCGGCAGAGAGACGCAAATATACCGTCTCTGAAGCAATAGACGATGTGGGATATTTGATACATTACGGCGTATGTATATCCGATGGAATCTGTGCTACTATTAAAAATCAGATAGGTTGGTGCATAGATCTATGTGCGAGATGCGATTGCAAGGGGTTTGGTTATGGATATTTATGAACTTGAACAGGAAACGCTCAAGCTGGATCTGGAGCAACGCGCTCAACTGGCAGAGAGATTACTCTTAAGCCTGGATCCTTCTGCTGATGGCGCGGATATGCAGGTGTGGATAGCGGAGTCTCAGCGGCGCCTGCAGGAGATGCGGAATGGTACTGCTGAAGAGATTCCTGCGGATAAGGTGATGCAGTCCATGTATGATGCTCTGCAATGAAACAGATAAGATTTCACTCTGCAGCTAATACAGAGCTTCTCGAGGCGATACAACACTACAAAGAAGTCTCTCCAGGTCTTGCCGCCATGTTTGCTGAAAGGATCAACACCGCCCTGCAACTTATTCATGATAACCCTGAGGCATGCCAAAAGGTTGATCTGGATCTGCGTCAGTTTCCCCTGGGCAAGTTCCCTTACAGCCTGTTTTATGCCGTGGAACACAGCATCATTCGGGTTGTGGCCGTTGCTCACCACAAGCGCAAGCCAGATTACTGGAAAAACCGGGCATAATTTTTATTGATCCCTCCTTAGGTAGATGCAATGGCAGATGCAATCCTACCTCAATTCCAACCTCGACATTCCTGCCGATACCCACACTCAGCGCACTGCCAGCCGTACATCGGCAGGAAGACCTCTTGGGCTCCATGGGGCATCCCTGAAAAACATGCTCACTATTCCTCATTCAAGCTCTGTACCAGACGCAGATACTCCCGCTGCGCCTCCCACACCATATTGGACAGCAGGTTGATAAACGGTTCATCGTCACCCCTATTGGATGCTTGCAGGGCTGCAATATAATCACCCCTTACCACTGGCGGAATGATGGTTATGGGGTAGCCTGCCTGCATAAGTGCAAGGTTCATCAACAGCCTTGCTGTTCTGCCGTTGCCATCAATAAAAGGGTGGATATTTGCCAGCCTGATATGCAGCCATGCGGCAAAAACTACCGGGTGTAAGGCGTCTCTTTGTTCCGGTATCTGCGAAACAAACTCCTGCATGGCTGCTTCTATCCTGGAAGGTGGCAGGGGTGTGTAGGTGGTGCCGGTGATAATAACCCCCTTGGTGCGGTAACGTCCGGCATTTTCATCGTCTATGCGGTAATAGAAAAGACGGTGCATATCAAGGATGGATTGCTCATCAATCGTGTCGGACTGCGACAATTCATAAACCATGTTGAAGGCATCACTATGCCCGACAGCTTCAAGATGGTCACGTAACGGCTTGCCGCCTATGGTCAGTCCATCCTCTAACACCACCTTTGTTTCGCTCTCGGTCAGGGTGTTGCCCTCAATGGCATTACTGGAATAGGTCAGGCCGATGCGGTAGTATTCGCGCAACTGGAGCAATGCATCTCTGCTAAGGGGGCGTATTTGCGTAATTCTCCGCTGTTGCTGATCTACCTGCTCAATCCTGTTCTCAAAGGTCATAAAGCCCTCACCTGTCTGAATTTACTTTGCCGATTTTCGTGCCTTCAGTTGCACCTGTATCCCCCTAATGGAGACGGCCTGTTTTTTGGTCAAAATCCAGACTTTCGTACTCAAGGAGAGTGTATCCCCAAATACCCGGAATATCAATATTTTTTCCAGGACAAAGGCTATAATGGCAAGTATTTTATGCGGAATTAAACCCCCATCTCGGCAGTTCAATCCTGTCTCTGGGCACTATAAATATCAGGGGGGTTACGCACGGCAAATTTGTTCTACCGCGGTCGCGCGCATGACACCAAAGAATTTTTCGT
>JBNGCY010000150.1:0-1559 GCA_049975505.1 Desulfuromonadaceae bacterium
GGGGCGGGTCGAACTGTTTGACGGCAAAACCCGGCTTGAACGCCGCCTTTTCCCCGCAATTTCCACTTTCGAGGATCACAGATGACTATTCACACCTCCCGGAACAACCTGCGGCATGCAATATCTGTCTTTATTCAGGGTGTGCTCCTGCCTGTAGCAGCAGTATCAGCCTTGCTTTTAACCGGAGCCTGCAGCAGTGCAACACCCCCGGCAACAGCAGATAATGCAACCCGTACCTCCATCACCGAAGCGCTGCGCCCCAATCCCGCGGAACCAAAGGCGGCAGGGAAGAGTACGGTGGAAGTGCCGGAGGAAGTGGAGCGGGCCCTGTTGCCCCCGGTAAACGTACGTTCAGAGACGGCTCCGCAGCGTTTCGACATTGCCGCGGATGGCATAGAGGCCCGCGCCTTTTTTGCCGCTCTGGCGTCCGAGACCGACACCAATGTGGTGGTTCATCCCCAGATAGAGGGCAATATCAGCCTGAACCTGCGGGACGTGACCCTGGGAGAAGCCCTCGATATTGTGCGTGATGTATACGGTTACCACTACATGCCTATCAGCGGCGGATATCAGATTCTGCCCCACCGTCTGCAGACCCGGATCTTTGAGGTTGACTATCTGACCTTGAAACGCAGTGGCTTCTCCTCTACGCGGGTGAGTTCAGGGCAGGTTTCCGATAGTGATGACACAAATCGCTATTCTGATGACGATAACCCCGGCAACACCGGCACGGACAGGCGCTCCTCCATTTCCGGCAGTAGTATCAACACCAGATCCGATGCGGATTTCTGGCTTGATCTCAAACAGACTCTGGTCTCCCTGGTAGGCACCGACGATGGGCGCAATGTAATTCTTCAGCCTCATGCCGGGCTGGTTGTGGTTCGCGCCATGCCCGATGAACTCGATCTGGTGGCGCAGTATCTGCAGAGAACCCAGAGAAGTCTGCAGCGGCAGGTTATTCTCGAAGCAAAAATTATTGAAGTCGAACTCAGTGATGAGTTTCAGAGCGGCATCAACTGGGGCACATTGATCCACAACGGAGACAATACCGCTACCATCGGCCAGATCGGGGGAGGAAATTTTTTCAGCGATGGAGAAAGCTCCATTGCCGGAAATCTATCCAATCTCAATCCGGGTGATCCCGTGCCCATGGAAGGGCTTGTCACCAGTGCTTTTGGCGGGATATTCAGCGCCGCGCTTAAATTTGATGATTTTCAGGCTTTTATCGAGGCCGCCGAAACCCAGGGGGATGTGCATGTGCTCTCGAGCCCGCGTGTCTCCACAGTCAACAATCAGAAGGCAGTAATAAAGGTGGGGAACGATGAATTCTTTGTCACCGATATTTCCAGTGATACCGTCACCGGCACCACAACAACAACCACTCCGGATATCACCCTGACCCCGTTCTTCTCCGGCATCGCACTGGATGTCACCCCCCAGATCAGCGCGGACGGGCAGATCACGCTGCATGTCCACCCCACGGTGAACGAGGTCAAGGATCAGACCAAGATCATCACCGTCAGCGGCCAGGAGCAGTCTCTACCCCTGGCCTACAGCAG
>JBNGCY010000151.1:0-4630 GCA_049975505.1 Desulfuromonadaceae bacterium
TTACGTTGTGTTGCGTTCTTGCCCTTCTGATGTTGCTACTTGCGTGCCAAGGAGGTGGAAGCAGTGCCTACAATTATTGAAACATTTAACCATAAACAATATAAGCTACTGTAATAACGGGAAATATTTTATTGGAAACATGAGATAAAAATTCAGATGTCAGTTTACATGCCTGCAAAAGGAGAAGGGCAAACAGGCCAATTGTATACGGGAGATATACATCTACAGGTGAAATATTCAGGAAAAGCAGAGCCGGCTATTATTTGCAAGTAACTGTAATTACATAACTTACTATGACATGACTGCTATACATAACGGCATTGTACAAAGGATGTATATTCTCTATAGGGGTGTATATTTTACATATATAGAATACAGCTGTAACAGAAACTGAAGGGGCGATATGCATCAATACGAACGGCCAACAGGGAATAGTTGGATGGTTGGTTTCCATAATGTCCCTGCCATTGGTGTCAGCGAAGTAAGGCTTGTAAGTACATAATGGATAATGGCTTTTGTATGCTTTTCGAACCTCAGCTGGTCTGGATAAAATTTGACAAAAACCTGCACCTGCGTTAGAACTCAGACAGAAAAGATATATTTTGTATATCTTAAATGTATTCTGAAGATAGATAAAAACAAAGGAGAAGGGAAATGGCAAAGTCAAAAAAGTTCTGAAGAAAAAGATCAAAGCCAGGCAGGCAAAGAATTCAAAGCAAGAGTCGAAGTTGAAAAAACTCCAAAAAGCACTTAAAAAGGTTTCCTGATCAGGGCTTGATCGATAAATTCTGGTATGCTGAATACTGCCGCAACAATCATTCAGAGGTGGTTTATGCGTATGCAATCTATTTATGAACTCCAAGGCAGCATCAGTATTAACGAAATCTGTGGGCAGTTGAGCGGGAAAAAGATCTGGCATCCTGTAGAGGCAACCCGGCAGAGGGTAAAATTGAAGGACGATTTTTCACGCCATCTATGGCGTGCCGGGTATGTACTATTTGAATCATCTGACGATCAGGATCTTACTCTCTGCTGCTGTGATGGAAGGAGCAACTGTGTTCCTAATGCTGCAGGAGCCCGGTTCTGGTGGGAACTTGAGCCCGGAGAGTTCAGGGATGTGCTGCGCCGCCACCTTGATGTTTGCGCCTTTACCACCTGGGAGGAGGTTGTTTTTACAACTGAACAGGGGGCGATCCTTAACAGGGATAAAAAGACGGTTCTGCGCCTGGAGTTTAGAACAGTAGCGCATGATGAACAGCCACCGGTAAGTATGGTTGCCTTGTGGGCCCTGCGCGGATATGAAAAACATTTTGCCGAAATGTGCCAGGTTTTACGCACACATGGGTATTTAGAGCATAAAACATTTTCACTGCACCATATGCTCAAGCAGGCTGGAATCCCTGTCGGCATGCCTCTTTCCCCCACTCCCTTCAATCTTGATCCGCAGGAGCCAGCCCTCACCGCACTATGCGACATGGCGAAACATCTGCTGGAGGTCGCACGTCAGTATGAATGCGGAATCATCGCTGACACCGACACAGAATTTGTGCATCAGTATCGAGTCAACATGCGTAAGCTGCGTTCACTTCTGAAGCAGGGTAAAAAGGTTCTTGATCCGCGCCATGGCAAAAGCCTGAGGATTGAGCTGAAACAGATTGTCTCCAGCACCGGCACCCTGCGCGACCTGGATGTGTTTATTCTTGACACTTACACCTTTAAAGATCTGCTCCCGGAAGAGTTGCGCCCCGGTCTTGAACAAGTTCGTTCGCGTCTTAAGCGTAAGCGTAACAGAGCCTTGACTCGGGTGTGTAGAAACCTGGAGAGCGAAGCCTATGCGGAACAGATCAAGAACTGTGAAGAACTCCTCGATCTGGCGAAGAACTCCGATGCGGCGCCCAGCGGAGCAGACATTCCCGTCCTTGCTTTTGCTGCCACAAAGATAGTGCGCCAATACAGGCGTCTGTGTGCCGACACCCGCAAGATCTCGCACAAAAGCACGGATGAAGAGTTGCACAGCGTACGTATTCAGATTAAGCAACTGCGCTATCTGCTCGATCTTTTTCAAGAACTGCTCCCGGCTAAGGAAGCACGGTTCCTGATTCACAGGCTGAAAAAACTGCAGGATCGCCTTGGCAGATTTAATGATGTTTCAGTGCAGCGCAGCTTTATTAATGACCTGTTGCAGCATGACAACCTAAGTGAACCGGAACGCGACACCCTTAACGGATTGTCCGCCATCATGTTTCAGAAATATCTCAAGGAGCGGGAACGTTTGGGACAGGAGATGTCCGATTTCTGCACCGGAAAAATTCGTAAAAATCTCAAAAAAATCTCTGGATTAATCCCAAAACAGCAAAAAGGGGCATGAGTATGAAGATTGTCGCCTGCTATAGCCCCAAAGGAGGCGTGGGTAAAACCGCAACAGCTGTGAATATTGCCTATCTGGCGGCGCAACAGGGCAAACGCACATTGTTGATCGACCTGGATTCACAGGGGGCATCATCATTCTACTTCCGCGTGCGAGCCCCTAAAAAGCGCAATTGGGGTAAACATATGCTCAAGGCATACGGCGCAATCCTGGAGCAGGTGCGCGAGAGCGACTATCCCGGGTTGGATATAGTCCCGGCGCACCTGTCGTTCCGAAATTTTGATCTTCTGCTTGAGTCCATAGGCAAGCGCAAAAATCGCCTGCGCCGCGCACTTAAGGGCTTGCGCGCAGATTATGATCTGATTATCCTTGACTGCCCTCCAACAATCAGTCGCTTGGCGGAAAATATTTTTGCTGCTGCAGACATTATCCTGCTACCTGTGATTCCGACACCACTGTCGCAGCGCACCTTTTCCCTGTTGCTTAAATTCTTTAAACAGCAGGATTTAAGCAAGAATAAACTGGTTCCTTTTTTCACCATGGTGGATAGCCGTAAACAACTGCATCATACAACGGCTATTGGGATGCGGCGTCAGCATAAATATATTCTGCGCCATGCCGTGCCCTATTCGGCAGATGTAGAAAAAATGGGGGTTTATCGGGCGCCTTTGGACTGCTTTGCCCGCAGTCGCCCAGCCAGCAAAGCATACACGGCGCTCTGGAAGGAAATTGAAAGCATATTGAACCCGCAGGAGCACATAAAAAAGGAAACAGATGAGCGAAACGAAAAAAAATAAAAAAAATAAGAAAAACGCCCAATTACTGATCCGTCTGAACAGTGAAGAACGCGATCGCTTTGTGGAATTATGCGATGACATGGATACAAGCGCTGCGCGTGAAATCCGGCGTTTTATAAAATCGTTCCTTAAGGAGCATTCAGAACCAAAGGAATAGTTGTAAATCCGGAGATGCTCACATCCCGGTCTCAGGGTTGGAATTGTAACATTCCTCTCCTATCCTCAGATCAATCTCTTCCTGCTTCCCCAGTCCGAAGCCGACACTGAAATAAGCCGAAATCTTTTATAAAAACATTTACTTTCAGTGTGTTACAATGAAACATGAAGTTATAATGGAGCAGAAAGTACATGAGGCAGGGAATGATCCTGGATAACAAACTAGGCATTACCGATCAGATAGAGCTGGCCAGGGCGGAAGAAAAGCTCAGCAAGCAAAAGGCCAGGCAGCTATTTGATACGGGCGATATTCATAAGGTTGAAGCAGGTACTTTCGCGGGTCTGGCGTTTATTCATGCCTATTTGTTTGGGGATATTTATCCGTTTGCCGGCAAAATCCGCGAGGTTAATATCTCTAAAGGCAGTTTCCGTTTTGTCCCCCTGATGTACCTGGAGCCGGCGCTGGAATATATCGACGCCATGCCGCAAAGCAACTTTGATGAAATTATTGAAAAATACGTTGAGATGAACATTGCTCACCCATTCCGTGAAGGTAATGGTCGTGCCACGCGCATCTGGCTTGATCTTATGCTTAAAACAGAAATAAAGCAGGTCGTCGATTGGAATTTAGTCGATAAAGAAGAATACCTTTCAGCTATGCAACGCAGTGTGGTGAAAGATATTGAAATTAAGTATCTGCTCAACCAGGCCCTAACCGACCAGATTAATGACCGCGCTCTTTTTATGAAAGGGATAGATGTGAGCTATTACTATGAGGGCTATAGCGAATTTAAAACCGAAGAGCTGTAGGTATCCGTGTGGTGGGCTTGATTGAAATGCGTAACAAGAGATGATGGCAAGATTTGGATTTCTCTCTTTTTCCTGACCATCCCCTAAAAAACGACCCCATGCCCGCTTTACGCGGACATGGGGTCAAATAACATCAGGATAAAATTGAAAAAGCGCAGAACCTTTGTTGGTTGGTATGGGCGGGCAAATCAGCGTTCTGACGCAGATGAAATTTAAGGTTCATTTATCCCGGCGTAGGAATCGCCCTGGCAATCTTACCCAGCAGACTGCGCTGCTGCTTCTCACACGCCTCACGCGCTGAATCCAGCGCCATACTCAGCTCCTGCATATCCTCATCCGTCTTCGGCTCCAAAGCATGGTAGAAGATCCCCGCGCTTCTGGCTTTGCGCAGATATGTAACCGAATCCGTATCAGCCAGCAGGATGATCTTCACCCGCTTGTTCACCTGTTTGAACAGATGGATCTGATCCAGAGCATCGCTGCCGTCAAACTCCTGGCT
>JBNGCY010000152.1:0-2124 GCA_049975505.1 Desulfuromonadaceae bacterium
ATGAAGAAAAAAAATCCCCTATCAGACTCCTCCAATGGGCGCGAAGGCGTGATTGTCAGCCACTATGGTGTCAAGGTGCTGGTGCGCTTTGATGATGATTCCACGCGCATGGCGGATGTTAAGCGCAACTCCGGGCATGTGGTCGGGGATCGGGTGCGGGTGGATGCGGATGGGCAACTGCAGCAGCTGCCACGTCATACCCTGATCAAACGCCAGGATGCCCTGGGAAGAATACGCCCTCTTGCCGCCAATCTCGATAGTCTGGGGATCGTGGTTGCCCCACAGCCACAGACCCCGCCGGGATTCATCGAGCGCATTCTGGTCGCCGCATACGCCGCCGGGCTCAAACCCTTTATCGTGCTCAACAAGACAGATCTGCCAGATGCCGCCGTATTGCAGGCCGAACTCGAAGAGGATTTATCATCTGAGCTCGATATTGTGGCGGTCAGTGCCAAAGAGCCTGACAACCTCACCGCTCTGCGTGAGCACCTTGCCAAATCGGGACGTACCGTACTGGTTGGGGTCTCCGGCTCCGGGAAAAGTTCCCTTCTCAACGCTTTGATTCCCGAACTGGATCTTGCCGTAGGCGATCTCAACGATGACCAGCACGGCTGTCACGTCACCAGCGTATCCACCCTGATGGAGTTGCCCGAAGGCGGCGAACTCGTGGACACTCCCGGATTCCGGGATTTTGTCCCCGTGGATGTAAGCAGCGAAGAGCTTGCCCTCTGGTATCCGGGCTTTTCCGCGATTCTCGAACAGCATCCGTGCCGTTTTCGCAATTGCCGCCATCGCCACGAACCGGGGTGCAGCATCACCGCTGCCGTTAGCGGCGGTGATCTGAAGCAGGAGCGCTACGATCTCTATCTCCACACCCTGAACGAGATCGAAGCACGCGAAAAACAGCAGAGCCAGCGCGGGAAGCGCTGAATTCATACCTCACATATTGCACAGGTTGGTTATTGCTATATCTGGTGATACACTATTGTCGAAGTGAATTATAGCCATATGCCATAAGTGTATAATTTGCATCATATTTATGCCTTGCTGAGAGGGGGATACAATGAACACTTCAGATATAGGAAAAATGTCAGTACACGAGCGACTTGAGGCGATCGAAGCTTTGTGGAATTCTCTTGATCCGGATTTATGTCAGGAAGTGGAAACCCCGGCATGGCATAAAGAGGTGATCGAAGAGCGTGTGCAAAAAATCAGGAATAATGAAGCTGAATATTTTTCTCTGGAACAATTAGCTGCACGTAAATATGAATAAAATTGAAGATGTGCAAGTCATATCCGAGGTTTATAGCGATCTAAAAAACGGGCAGCGCTTTTACAATAGGAATGAAAAGGGAATCGGTGATTATTTTTACGACAGTGTAATTGCAGATATGCACACTCTCAAGCTATATGCGGGGATTCACAAGAAGACTGCATATGATGTATATCGAATGTCTGCCAGGCGTTTCCCATATTTCATTTTTTACATAATCGACGTCCGGATTGCCCGTGTTGTTGCTGTTCTGCCCATGCGTCGACATCCTGAATGGATAGAAAATCAATTGGCGAAGAGACGGAGATAATATACTTCTTTTGGAAGATCTCTAGTCACGTCAGTTTGAAATTGCCTAAACCGATAGATTCAAGTTCCGCCGTAAAAGAGTGTCTGATTCAGGATGACCACGATTCATAACCCTGACGTACCTGGGAAAAGGTCTTATGGCTATTTCCTCCTCTGCTGCGCACTTTTTTGATCCCATTAACTTTTTTCAAAGGAAATATCATGCCGTGGTTGATTCTGGGCATTGCAGGCATCTTTGAGGTTGCCTGGGCCGTAGGTTTGAAATACACCGCCGGGTTTACCCGCCCACTCCCCACTGTTCTCACCCTGATCGCCATGGTCGCAAGCATGTGGCTCTTAAGTATCTCCATGCGCCACATCCCCGTGGGCACGGCGTACAGCGTATGGGTCGGTATCGGCGCTGTGGGTACCGTTATCGGCGGCAGCATCCTCTTCGGCGAACTCCTCAACCCCGCCCGTGTGTGCAGCATCCTCCTCATCATTGCCGGGATTATCGGGCTTAAATTTTCCAGCGGTGTGTAAAAGTCATCTTTCTTTAATGT
>JBNGCY010000153.1:0-1730 GCA_049975505.1 Desulfuromonadaceae bacterium
TCAAAGGTCGAGCCTTTACCCACTGTACTCTTAACCCTCAATTCTCCGGCATGTTTCTGCACCATATCATAACACAGACTCAGGCCCAGTCCGGTCCCTTTTCCGACTTCTTTGGTCGTATAAAACGGATCGAAGATGCGGTCAAGGTGCCGGGGCTCAATTCCGCAGCCGGTATCCGCTACCTGCACCACGGCCCAGTCCCCATCCACTGCGGTGGTCACGGTAATTATCCCCTGCTGTTTGATGGCCTGCGCCGCATTCACGAGCAGATTAAGAAAAACCTGGTTCATCTGCTGGGCACTGCAGAACACCGGCGGCAGGTCAGAAAATTCGCGCCGCACCTCGGCATGATACTTGATTTCATTCCAGGCGATATTGATACTCGCTTCTATACACTCATGCAGATCCGTCCACTGCCTGCCTTCATCGCCCACACGCGAAAAACTCTTGAGATTGCCGACGATATTCTTGACCCGTGTGGTTCCCTCGAGCGATTCTTCAATCAGTTCAAACACGTCCTGCTCTATCATCTGAATCCTGTGCTCTTTGCGACTCGTTCTCGCCCGCTCACGCAGAAATTCGTTCCCCTCGGTATCAATATTCTCTTCCAGGGCGGTGATATGGGCGTAGAGGCGGCGCACATATTTGTTCAGGGTATTGAGATTGCTCGCCACAAAACCCACCGGATTGTTGATCTCGTGTGCGACCCCGGCCGCCAGCTGCCCGATGGAGGCCATTTTCTCCTGCTGCACCAGCTTGCTCTGGGTCGCTTTCTGAGTGGCGTATGCGTCTGAAAGTTCAGACGCGATCCGCCGCAGCTCGGTGACGTCGTGGAGGGTGAGTATTTTCCAGTTCTCATTTTCGCGAGCACTGGCAAAATCGAAGGTGCGCCAGTCAAACCATTTGTCCAGGTTGCGATCGTAGATCTCTCCGCTTTTGCAGGTGCAGACCTGCTCCGTCAGGGCAGGAGGGAATACCTGATCCAGCGATCGGCCCACAATATCCCTAGGCTCACGTCCGTACAGGGAGGTTACCGCTTTATTGATGCGCCGCACCCGGCAGTGCTCATCGACAATGGCAATAACCTGGTCAATACAGTCAAAACTGCGTTCCCACTCCTGTTTGATCCGCTCGAGTTTGTGGAGTACCTGCTCAAGTTCGTGGTGCTGCTGCTTCAGGCTCTGTTCCTCCTGCAACCGTGCAGTGACATCCTCGACTATAGCCACATAGCGCAGCACCTTGCCCGCCTCATCGAGCACCGGCGATACATTGATGAAGATCCAGGTGGAAATATCCTGCTGCAGCGGACACTTAAGCCGCCCCTGCCAGCTCCGGCCCGCATCCAGAGCGCGCCACATCTCCGGATACGCCGAGCGGCTTACATCGGTCAAAAGATGAAAGGTGTCGCCGCCGGCCCCACTGCTGTCAAAACACACATCGCTGGCGTAGTAGGCAGGGTTGGCATAGCGGATAATCCCCTCGGCATCGGTAATCACCATGCCGAGGGGGTTCTTTTCCAATCCCAGAGCCAGAAACGTGGAATCGCCGTATTCGGTGCGACGCTCATTCACATTGGCAAGGCTTCCTATCCGTCCCAGAACCCGATCCCCCTGTTCATCCTTAAGGGGGACACAGCGGTGTTCGAACAACTGATATTCTCCGGAGGGACTTTTAATCCGCACCTGAAACTGGTCGTGCTCCGCCCTGGCATGGTGGTTTTGCCACAGCTT
>JBNGCY010000154.1:0-1632 GCA_049975505.1 Desulfuromonadaceae bacterium
CATACGACACCTCCTGTATTCAAGTTGTCCGTAGACAGAAAAAGTTATTAAAAATAAAAAAAAGATACTCGACCTTACCAATTTGTCAAAATAGAAAGCAAAAAAAGGCTTTTGGTTCTACCAATTCAGCCTTTTTTATACGCCTTAAAAATCTGCGGCGCGAAACACAGCAACTGTGGTGCCATTACAGAAGCAATCACCATTGTCTCACTGGACAGGATATTTTTTCCGGTATAGAGTTGCGGTATAAAAGGCTATTTTCTAATAGATGGACTCCCGATGAATCAACCTGACACGCAAACCATCCCGGCATGCCTCGACCAACTCCAAACCCTGCTCTGGCGCATGGATCTGACCAGACAGACTTTCCAACCCCTCAGCCACTGTCCGTCAATCATTCTGAATTTGGAAAACTATCGCTTTTTCAAGGATCGCGAGTTCCGTCAGCGCATGCTCCATGAAGACGACCGGGCCACTATGGAGCAGATTTTCCACCGCCTCAAAAAGCGCAACCCTGTGAACATCATCTTTCGCATTCGGCACAATGACAAAATTCACTGGTTCAGACTGAATGGCTGGCCTACCAGGGATCCGCGTCATTTTATCGGCGGGGTCGAAGATATCAGTGATCAGCTGCCTCTCCTGCAGACGATGCTCGAAGATCACAACCGGCAACTGCTGGAACATATCGATCTTCCCTATCCTGTCGCCCTGTTCACCTGGCCGGACTGTACCCTCCACCGAACCAATCAACAATTCATAGAACTTATCGGTCCTCTTCCAGACGCGAAGCACCGAATTCTCCTGACGGATCTGATAAAAGGCTATCTCTCTCTGCCTGCATTGCTGGAAACCCTGATAAGCGAGCGCCATCTAACCACCGACCTGGTTCTTTCTTCCCATAACTCCACGACAAAGAAACAGAGATGCCGACTTGAGCATTTCAGCTATCAGTGCGTCCCATGGCTACGGCTTGCGGTACTCGATCACGACAACCAAAATACAAACACTTCAACATACAAACTGGTTCCGACCCGCGATGAAGTTGCACAGCTATGCCGTGATCTCGACGGATGCAGATCGATTGCTGAGATGCTTGAGCGGATCTACCGATCCCGAGATCTTTTCCCGCATACCGATGTAGTGATGTTCTCGGACATCTACGCACGCCGAAACAAAGTCTTGGTATATGCAAAAGGTGAAATGAAGGAGGAACTGAAATCAGGCGCAGAGTTCCCCTATACAGGCACCATTGCCGAAAATATAGCCCAGGAAAACCTCGAATACCTTATTGTCGACGACACTCAGAGCAGCATCAAAGCCATCGACTGGATGCTTTTCGTTCCTAAAGGAATCAACTCCTACATGGCAAAGGCGCGCTTCGAACGCGGCGCCATGCGCACTGTTCTGATTCTCGGCTCAAAACACAAAAATTCTTTTTCCACACTCCAGATCGCTGCACTTGGGGAACTCACCACAGCTTTTCACAAGAAGTTGAAAAAAATCCGCCGCAAAGACGCTGCGGCCGAACATTAGGCGGGAAAATTCGCTGACAAGCGGTTAATTTGCTATTCAATGAGGCTCTTGCAAAAGTCGTCATCCTCGTGAAAACGGGGATCCAGTTTTTGAGTC
>JBNGCY010000155.1:0-1021 GCA_049975505.1 Desulfuromonadaceae bacterium
AGGTAGAACAAATTTACCCTGCCATCTGCCCGGAAGAACTCGGACGCTTTAATCGAAAAACGGTTTGAGTAACTCCTCTATCTGCTCCGGCGAGCGAGCGCCACGGACTACCTGGCCGTCCGGAAGAATCATGCTCGGGGTGGAGCGCAACTGCCATTTACGCGCAAAACCCTCTACCGCTTCCACACCTTTCATGGAGCAGGGCTCTAGATCATCGAGCTTGGCACTTTTGCCGCCGCTGGCATAGGCAGCGTTGAGCATTTCAGCGGAGCCACTGCAACCCAGGGCGGCGGCAAGTTCTCTGTCCATCATGATGGGAAGCAGATACACCACCACGTTTACCTTCCTATTCTCCTGCACAAGGGTTTCAAGGTTGGCATGCAGGGTGCGACAATGAGAGCAGCGCACATCGCTGAACACATACAGGGTTACCCGGGCCTCGGGGTTACCCAGAACAATCCCCCCTTCAGAGGGTATCTCATTGAGATTGATCTTATGGCTGACATCGGCACCATCTCTGATGCGGATAATATTGCCGGCAATCAGATACTGTTTGGAAAAGTCCACATAGACGCTGAAGTGCTTGCCCTGGGATTCACCTTCCACGCGCCACAGACCGCCTACTTCGGAAAGACTGACACTGCTTACTTTATCGGCCCCGGGAGGAAGGAGCTTCATAGCTTCTTCAGTGCTTAAAGAGTGGCAGTCGCGACACTCACCCGCTCCGCAGCCGGATTCACCGAAGGTATATCCGGAAAGGGGGAGCATGAGAGTAAAAACAACCAGTAAGAGGAAAAAGTATGTTGCATACGCCCCGTCGTGCCACGAAAGAGTTTTCACTCGTGGGGCGGGTATATTTTCCGGTGTGTGCATAAGATATCGTCCTCCTGAAGTTATTTGCACGGTTGCATTTTGGAGGATTTGAGTTATCCTCCGGCACAGCCATAATCACAACAATGTTGAGCCTTTTATCAACCTCAAACGTAACTATTTGCCATCAACGCGTGGCAGGGGCTTATGG
>JBNGCY010000156.1:0-1886 GCA_049975505.1 Desulfuromonadaceae bacterium
CCCGGAATCCACTCAGATAGCCTACAAGTTGACCATGCAGGGTCAATTTCAGAACATTTACCTTGGGCGCGTTATTTTTCACGGATATCCCCTAAAAGGTTCTGCCATGGATCCTCGTCTAATCTTTTGTTCTGCTCCCCATGTCTGGATTCTTCCCTGTTCGTCCGTTCATCAGGGCTCTCAATAATTTCTTTTACAGCCTGTACCTTTTCTTTGGGGATAAGCATCAGCTCGCTATTAAGCCCCTGCGCGATCAGCTCCAGGGTGTTAAGACGCGGATTTCCTTTTGCCTCTACGTGCTGATATTGCTGGCGGGACAAACCTATACGCATATACATATCTTTTTGCTTCAGGCCTAATTCGAGACGCCTTTTTTTTAGCTGATGCAGGATTTTGGTCATCATTGTCAACTCCTGTGTTTCTTTTACAAGTTACAGCAACACTTTAATTGCTTTTAAACCTTAAAGCAACACATACATTTCTTATGCTTTGAAAAGGCGTGTCGCTGAAGCAAAGAAACTTATAAGTTGCTCTTTAGTGTAGAAGCTAGCCTCTTGATGCAAAGGCAACTTTTCCGGTTCGAAGCCGATTTCGCGCCTGCCTCGAAACGAAATAATAGCCCTATTCTGCATGAATATCTTTCATATACACCCCCATCCCAGATATACACCCTCCGCATAGCGCAAAGATACACACCCCTCTTCTTCTCATAAGTTGTGTTATTTAAGGTACTTATGATGTTACACCATGAGGTGTCTTCCTCTTCTCAGCCTCCCTATTAGTATATTTAAGCTATACAGTTGCCCTGTTTTGCTTCCCTCGGGCGAGGTGTTTTCTGGTCGGGTGTAATTTTTTCTGCATTTTTCTTTGTTTATTTTTACGTTTAATTACACGTGTTTGGCTTTCAGGGGGAAATCAATGTGCGTATTTCCCCTCCTGTTTTTTCTCCCTTGGCACGCAAGTAGCAGTATCAGAAAGACAAGAACGCAACACAACGTAAACGCTTTAAGCCTTCAAGGAAGGCAATAACGCATACACAGGAGGACATCATGAAAAAGTCTATCACTACTACCATCGTTACCCTGCTCGCAGCTTCTCCGGTGTACGCAGCTTCTTCTGCAGCTTCTCACTCCGGGATTCTTACCTGGGCTTTCTTAGGTCTGTGCGGCCTGATCGTGGCTACCCAGCTGGTTCCTTCCATCATGCTGCTGATCGGCATCGGCAAGGGCCTGAAGAACAAGGAAGTTTCCGAGCACTAGAAACTCACTCAATTAAACACATTGAAACGATAGATAGAAAATCAACCATCTTGAAAAGGAGATTCATCATGAAAGCACTGACCAAGACTGTAATGGCTACCCTGATCACCTTGAGCGCAACTCTGCCGGCAGCGGCAGCTTCTACGGCGGGACGCGCGGATCACAGCGGGATTCTGGTGTGGGCCTTCCTGGGCTTCTGTGCCCTGATCGTAGTAGCCCAACTGGTTCCGGCAGTAATGATGATGCTCGGCATCGTCAAAGGGGTTGCTTCTGAGAAAGAGCAGGCTACAGATAAGGCCTAACGGATTCGGCCAATCAACAGATAACTGTAGGGGCGCCGCTTGCTGCGCCCCTGCCCTGCAATATGCAACCAACCTATAACTTCAAGAACCAACGCATATATCAGGAGAGAGCAGACATGTTTAAATCCATCCTCACAACCCTAACCACATTCGTTCTTCTCAACGGCACTGCCTTTGCGGCTACCACTGCAGGACGTACCGATCACAGCGGCATTCTGGTGTGGACGTTCCTGGGCTTCTGCGCCCTGATTGTGGTGGCACAGCTTCTGCCTGCCCTTATGGTTATCCTGGGTGTGGTTAAGAGCACCAGCAGTGCGAGTGAGAA
>JBNGCY010000157.1:0-3005 GCA_049975505.1 Desulfuromonadaceae bacterium
CATCTTAATTTGATACTTTTTGCGAAAGCATCAACTATTTTAAATCTCATCTTTCGCGAAGTACTTTAAGTCCCCAGGTGTATTGTTTAGAGCGTATCTATTTAATCACAGCGGGGTTTTTCGCGCAAAAGATAGTATCCATTGTACTCTCCCAATTTGGCCACATGCTGGAGAACGCTCTCCGGGAGCTGTTTAAAGTGGCTTTTTCTGACAGTGAAGTAATCTTCAGTGGTGTTTTGAAAATATATGTCTATATCTTCTGCTTTATCCACCAAAAGCGCCTGCCCTTTTGAATATAATTCTGCTGAGTGAGGCCGTTTGAAAAAATAGATCAGTTTCCCATCCGCCTCACCCCTGATATTCTGATAAGCGGCGATTAATCCCTTTTGGCATTTCCGGGGTGGAACAATCTGACCTGCAATCAAAACCCACGCAGTTATAAGCAGGGTCGTGGTAGCGGCTGCTATCCATATGATTTTGCCTACCCTCTGTCCAGGTGAAATTACCGACTGCGAACCCTCCGCCTGGCTCGACACCAGCAGCTCGGTCATGAGGAGAGCAAAGGCGGGGAGTCCCGGGAGCACGTAGGTCCATAGAATATTGCCTGCAAAGGTAAAAAAAACCATGGGGGCAATTGACCACAGCGCCAGATAGGCACACCAACCATCGCTGCCCCTTAACGCTGAGCCGAGCTGTTTCCGGAACTTTTTTCTGAACAATGACACGAGTAAAACCAGGGACCACGGTATAGTTGTCACCAGCCAGTAAAGCCAGATGGTTCCCAACGGGCGGGAATGCGCGCTGCCGTAGAGATCACCTTCCCAGCCTGAAACAACAAAGCGCTTCCAATGTTCACCGATAAAGAAATAATCGAGGAATCCAGGGGTCTTCAGTTCTGCCAGATAATACCAGGGTGCACTCAGGACAAGACAAAGCGCCAGACCTGAAAACCACGGAATACGACTCCAGACATTCTTCCATTGCCTTTGCCATATTATCCAACCTCCGAGCGGCAGGCCCGTGAGTACCAAAGCAACCGGACCTTTAGCAAGAAGACCGATTGCCAGCCCGACAAAGAAGAGATACCCCCAGACTGCGGCCCCGCGTTCTTTTTGCAGCATGGCACGCCAGAAAGCGATCATTGAAAGCGATGTGCCTAAAAGCAGGGCCAGATCGGTCATTACTGCGCCACTGCTGACAAAGAAAAGAGCAGAGAGGGTAAGGATAACTGTTGCCACCAGGGCAAAATCCCGCCCACGCAGCTTTGCTGCGAAGAAATAAACCATGAGGAGAACAAGCGCTGCCAGGAGAAAGGATGGCAATCGAATGGCGAATTCATTTACACCGAAGGCGCGGATGGAAACAGCTGAAAGCCACGTGGACAATGGAGGTTTGCCCCAGAAAGGAACCCCCAGATGAATCTGTGGAGTAATCCAGTCGCCTGTTTCTGCCATGAGCCTGGCGATTTCGCCATAACGCGCCTCAGTGGTATCGGCCAGCGGATAGGTTCCCAGTGACAACAGGCGAACCGTGAGCGCGACAGCGAGTAAAGCCCAAAACGCTTTACGTTGAGCTGGTGTTAATTGAAATTTCATGATAGTGATTCATTCTTTGGGGGGGTTAAATCGAAAGACCTGGGGATAATCTGCTCAACGGATGATTGGTGGTGACAATTCACCAGGTAAATAGGTCTCTGCTTGGTTTCGATAAACATTCGCCCCACATACTCACCAACAACGCCGACAGCCAGAAGCTGAAGTCCGCCAAGAAATAAAATGACTACCATCATGCTGGGATAACCTGCAACCGGGTTGCCAAAGAACAGTGCCTTGCCCAGAACAACCAGACCGTAAAAAAGCGCCCCTCCAGAGGTGAGGAACCCGATGTAGCTGGCTATTTTCAGTGGGGCAATTGTAAAGGAGGTAATTCCCTCGATGGCGAAATTCCATAGCCCCCAGTAGTTCCATTTGGTGATTCCTGCATAACGGGGATCACGGCGATAAGGGAGTTCCTTCGCCGGGAAACCGATCCAGGAGAAAAGTCCCTTCATAAAGCGGGTTCGTTCCGGCAGCTGTTTTAAAGCGTCAACTGCACGTCGGCTCAAAAGGCGGAAATCGCCGACATTTTCTGGCACCTCGACGCGCCCTATACGCGCCATGAGGGCGTAAAAAGCGCGTGCAGTAGCTTTTTTCAGCCATGTTTCCCCTTCCCGGCTGAGGCGCCGCATGTAGACCACGTCGTAACCCCGGCGCCATTCCGAGACCATATCAGGGATTAACTCTGGTGGATCCTGCAGATCGGCATCGATCACTACCACCGCATCGCCGCAGGCGCGATCCAGACCCGCCGTCATCGCTGCCTCTTTGCCAAAGTTGCGGCTCAGATCAAGAACCTCTATGCGCTGATCTTTCTCCATCAGATCCAACAGGAGAGGCAGGGTATTATCGTGACTACCGTCATTGACATAGATGATTTCCGCGCGGTCTATGTCTGCTACTTCAAGTGCAGCACAAAGCCTGCGGTTAAATTCAAGAATAACTTCCTGTTCGTTGTAGACCGGTACTACAATCGTAAGCAGAACTTTTTTCTGAAAAGGCTTAACCGGTTTTTTAAAAGAATACTTGCGCATATTGTTGCTCCTTTAGAACGTCCAGGCTCGGTTTATGCTGAAGCTGAGACCGAAAACCGCGCCAGTCGCCACGCATTGCGCGACAAGATAGTGTACACCCAAATAGTCAATAACAGCTGTTAGTACCAGCCCGTTCATTGCCAGTCCCAGGGCGGCGACAATGAAAAACCTGGACGCCGATTCCATATGTCTTTTGTGACTGCGAAAGGTGCAAAAATAATTAAGAAGATAAATGATCATGGCGCCTGTTATCGCACCAGAGGTGGAAGCTGATAACACGCTTACATCAAATTGGCGGATCAGGGCTACCATGATACAATAGTGAACCAACGTGCCTGAAATACTGGCGAGCAGGTATTTCATCAGGTCCGGTATC
>JBNGCY010000158.1:0-2149 GCA_049975505.1 Desulfuromonadaceae bacterium
CCTGTGGAACTTTTTACTCTGGGCTGCTGTAGGGGCCACTGCAGATCATGCCAAAGGAGGGCGATGTCAACCACATCATTCTCCCTGTCTGCGCTCCCCTCAATGTTGCCCCTGTCGCCCACAGCGATATCCAGCGCTGCATGGAGTTTTTCCCATGTTCCGCTCAAGGTTAACGAGCCAAGCGGACTTGTGAGTAATGGATCGCCTTGCAGCGGCCATTGGAGTTGTTCCCAGTCAAGAGCAAGATTAAGTTTCGGAGTATCACTTAACTTGATCTCTCCACTGGCCGTGACCTGAGCAGGCTGCTGCGCTACACTGATCTTGAGGGCATCAATAGTTACCGTCCCGGATTTGAACCCACCCGCAACAATGGCATTGACTCGCTCCATATCCGGGGCTTCAGTCCAGCCCTCAAGGTTAAAGCTGATATTATCCGGAGTGCCGCTGCCCGTAATGACCATCTGCGTGGTTAAGGGGGGCAAGTCTTTATTCAAGTTCCGGAGCTGCAGGGGATTGATAAGCAATGAAACGTCGAAAGTAAGATTGTCGACAGGATTTTTAAGCAGCACGGTGCCCTGGATATCATAAGGTTTTGCGATGCTCTGAGAGATGGTGATCTCACGAAGGCTGCCGTTCAGGCGTGTGTGTCCATCCAGGGCAGGGTAGTCAGGGACAGGAACCTGCCAGGTAAATTCACCTTGAAGGGGAAAATCGCCGTGTGTAGTCAGAAGGACATTGCCCTCCACATTGAATTGGGGTGACTCTACAGTCAGGCTCGATATTTCAATCTTCTGCTTATCCATGTCCGCTTTTAAACTCGCGGAAAATATCTCAAAAGTGGGAGTGCCCGGCGCGGAGTTAAACTGAAAATCGCGCAGACTTGCCGCGCCAATGCGTACTTCAATACCCAAAGGCAGTTTAATATGCTCCGGCAGGCTTACTGGGGATGATTCTCCCCTGGATTTCTCTGCGGCTCCTTTCAACCGGGTATAGCGGACTCCTGCCACGGCGATACTCTCAACATCCAGCACCCGATTCCACAGGTGCCAGGGCTGCCATGCGAGATCGAACTTGTCTATTTCAAGCACAAATCTGTTCTGGGTGATTTTCACTCCCCTGAGCGCAAGGGGACCGCCAAGTTGCCCCTCCAGCGTGTGTATTTCAACACTGGGGGGTAAAAAAGTGCGCGCATGACGCCAGACAAATTGTGTTCCGCTTTCAGTTGTGCCGAACCAGAGAAACGCAGCAACCAGCGTCGTCAGCAACATTGACCCCAATATAAATACAAAGGCCAACGATATTTTCAGGACGCGCCTCATAGATCGACTCCGATGCTGATATGCACGCGAAAGCTGTCGGGACTATCATCCAGCGGTCGGGCAACGTCGAAACGGATCATCCCCACCGGAGAGCGGTAACGCAGACCTACACCCGCCCCTTTTTTCAGATCGGTGAGGATTTTGTTGCCGGCATTTCCGATGTCAAAGAATGTTGCAACGCCGAAATTTTTATACACCAGATAATCTGCCTCAACACTGGCAACTGTGAGGTGTTCCCCGCCGATTGCATCGCCCTCACTGTTTTTGGGGCTCAATTCCTGGAATCCATACCCGCGGACACTCTGGTCCCCACCGGCAAAAAAGCGCTGGGAGGGGGGGAGGTCGGAAAACGCTTCCGACTGGATGGTGCCGAGTTCACCCCGCAACAGCAAGCGCGCCCGCTGTGCCAAAGGGAGCACCGAGCGTAAGCTGATGCTGGTACGCAGAAATGTGGTCTCGGTTAGTGGGCTCTTTAGTCCGCCATGTATATCAAGATTCATGCTGTAGCCGGAACGCGGGAACAATTGGTCATCCGCATAAGTGCGGGATAACTGCATGCCGGGAATTACCAGTGTCGATGTTTGGGTTCCATTGCCGATATCATAATTCTCACGTTCAAGGGTTAGGGAAAGCTTACGCCGGAATCTGAACCATCTTTGATTGATGCTGGCCCCAAACTTGAACTGGTTGGTGTCGATATCGCCTACCTGCTTTTGTGCGGCAGAAGCCGTAATCGCAAGATTGTCGGTAGCGACATTCTTGATCGGGATCAGATATTGACTGTTGATTGACTGTTCGACAGCCGACGCGAGAAGGTCAAAACGGGTTTT
>JBNGCY010000159.1:0-2228 GCA_049975505.1 Desulfuromonadaceae bacterium
TTCCCGGGGCGCGTGAATACTACGGAGTAGGGGAGTTTATCGGCAGGGCTTTTGCAGTAGGGAGTACACCAAAGAGCGATAAATAGCTTTATTTCCAACATAGCGCAGGATCCGGGCGGCAGGCTGTCCGCCCTCGCGCTTTTATAAGGCGTCTTTTAACGTAGAAATGGCGTGAAATTCCCTTACTTAGACGTATGTGGAGGGCGGTAGCAGTGGCTGAAATGAAGAAACGTGGACTGATAAGAACAATTATCCGTTTTATAACCTTTGTGGATCTGCCGATCCGGAAAAAGTTTCTCCTGTTTTCAGTAGGGGTACTGTTCTGGTTCCTGGTTCTTGCCAGCGTGGCCTTCTATGTTCTTATCGATGTGAATATGAAAACTTCAGCCATGGTGAAGGTGCTATTACCCTACGAACGCTGTGCGAACGAAGTTCTGGGGAAAACCTATGAACTCGAACGCTGGGTAGATGCCTTGGAGAGTGCCGGAAGCGAGAAGCTGGTTGCCGCCCAGGCGGAAAAACTGCGCGCTCTCCTACAGGAGCTGAACCGTAACCTGGATGAAGTTACGCAAATGGAGACTACATCACCCATGCGTCTGGTATGGAAGCGGGGGAGCAACCCCACCTGGCTCAGTGAACAAGAGAATAAAGCCTTTGTGGAAGAGATTCGCTCCTGTGTAGCAGAGATGCTGGATACCACCACGAGGTACGGATTTATGCGCGCCAATGCCGCAACTGAAAATGCGCAGGAGGAACAGAACGGAGCCTATTTTATTGAGCGTCTCGAAGAAAATCTCCACAACATCAAAACCAGTAGCATTGAATTTCTCAACCATATTTCCTCCCAGGCACAGAATTATTCCCAGAGTATTACCCGAACCACCAGCTACACGTTCTGGATAGTTATTACAGTTCTCGCCTTTGCATTGGGACTGCTCGCAGTGTTTACCTTCTGGATCGCTGATTCTATTGTAAAGCCTGTAACTGCGATGATTCGCAAAATCCATACCCTTGCCACCGGACACGTGGATCTGACCGATAAAATTGAGGTGCGCTCTGCCGATGAAATAGGGGAGATGGCCGCCGAATTCAATGACCTGATGGATACCGTACATGGAATGACGGTATTTAAAAATGTGATTGAGGAAGATGCTACCCTCGAGGATGTGTATTCACGTATGGGTGAGGCCTTCCAGGCCAATCTGGGCATCGAGAATTACCGCATCTACGAAGTAAGCGAGGATTTCAAGCACATGAAGCCGGTGTTTCCGGTGACCCTTTCGGAAAAGGAACTGGAGTGCAATCCCGATATTCTCAACAGCTGTGAACTCTGTCGTGCGGTTAAGACAGGGCACGATATATCCTCTCTCATGTATGAACGTGTATGCAAGCAGTTCCTCAACAGCCAGGATAAGGTGCACGTGTGTATCCCCATGATCCTCGGAGGACACGCCGGCGGGGTAGTGCAGTTCGTGTTTGATAAACCTGAAGAGAACGGTCTAAGCCGGGCTCAGATTGAGCAGAGGGTTTCCAAGGCCGAGGCATATATCAAACAGTCTCTTTCGGTTATCGAGGCGAAACGTCTGATGAAAACTCTGCACGATTCCACCCTGCGTGACCCCATGACCGGATTGTTCAACCGACGCTTTATGCAGGATCAGGCCTCACATCTCATCGCCATGACCATGAGACGTAAGAAAAATATCGGTCTGCTGATGTGCGACATCGATTACTTCAAGCAGGTGAATGATAAATACGGGCATGATGCCGGCGACACTATCCTCAAAGAGAGCACCGCGATTTTGCAGGCCAGTGTGCGCGAAGCGGATCTGGTGATTCGTTACGGTGGCGAGGAGTTCCTCATCATGCTTCTGGACGTGGAGCCGGGCGATTCAGTTGCTGTAGCAGAGAAGGTTCGCGCTGGAATAGAGGAAAAGCGCTTTAATATCAGCGGCGAAAAGATCCAGAAAACCATCAGTATCGGAGTCAGTGAGTTCCCCTATGATACCGATGCGTTCTGGCAGGCAATCAAATATGCCGATGTCGCACTGTATAAGGCCAAAGAGAATGGACGCAACCAGGTGGTGCGCTTTGAACCCTACATGTGGGATGAAGATGAATTCTAATCCAACGCCGGAGGCAGAAATCTCTACGGCCTCCGGCTCTGTTCGTTCTGCCTCAGACGAGGGTTATTCTTCCGCCGGAAGTGCATTTACCACATATCTCTC